>JBGOTP010000042.1:0-20925 GCA_041476545.1 Vicinamibacteria bacterium
AGCAGCGCGGCGCCGACCCCCTTCCCCGACACATCGCCGACAAGCAGCGCGACGTGGCCGTTCTTCAACTCGAAATAATTGAAGAAGTCGCCGCCCACTTCTCCAGCCGCCTCCGAAACCCCCTGCACCTCTGTCTGCCCGACTCGGAGGGGCACGTGCGGCAGCATGTCGTGCTGAATCTGGCGTCCCAGCTCGAGCTCGCGCTTGATCCGCTCCTGCCCGACCGCCGACCGCTGATGCGTTTCGACATCCCCGGCCATCTGGTTGAATGCCTGGGCCAGCCGGCCGATCTCGTCGTGGGAGTTCACGGATACGCGCGCGCCGTAGTCGCCGCTTGCGATCCGATGAACGCCGGCGTTCAGCCGCGACAGATTGCGCGTCAGCCCGGCCGAGAGCGGCACGATACCGATGAGCGTAGCGCAGATGAACAGCAAACCCAGTCCTGCGCTGCGTGCGGCGGTTTTCTTCAGATCCTCGAGCGCCTCCCCCACCGGACGCGCAATGCCGAACTTGAGGCCCGAGCCTGTCGGGTCGGCCGTGGTCACCACGATCCACTCGGGCAAACGCGTCGCACCGAGCGTGCCGTCAGGCCCTGAGATGCCGGTGCCCAGCGCTTCGACCTTCTTGCGATCGGCGGCCGTCGGCGCGTAAATGTGACCGTCCTTGCCGACCGCGAACGGCACCTCGCCACGGTCGCGCGGCGTGGCCGAAAACACGGTCGACAGCAGATTCGGCAGATTGACTTCGGCATTGATCTGACGGACCACGCCATTCTGCTCCCGACGCGCGGTCAGACGATTCCCCGTGAGCGCGAGCTTCTTGGTGACCCGCGACTCCTGGACTGACGGTGCCGTAGCGTCGCCAGCCGTGACGGCCGGCGACGGCGTAGCCAACGCGGGCGCCGCGGCCTGGAGCGCCTCCGATTCGCGCTTGGCCTCCGCTGCCTGCTTCGCCAGTTCAGCGGCTCCGATCTTCAGTCCCTGCTGAATCCCGAGCAGGCGCTGGTTGACTTCGCCGATGACACGCAGGCGCTCCACCGGTTCCATCTCTTCAAACGACTTGTCCGGCGCGATCTCCCGGAACATCTCGCGCCGAATGGCGGACAGATCAATCGTGATGCGATCGGCGGGCAACGACCCAGCGGGAGCCGCGACACCACCGGCAGTCGCCGGCGCCGTGGGCGAAGTCGCTTGCGCGGGAGGGCCAGCCACCGGTGCGCCTGACGCAGTTGCGGGTGCGGGGGTGATCGCCGCGGCAGCCACGACCGGACCCACCGGGCGCGGGCGAGAGGGAAATCGCGGAGGCGACGGACCGCGACGCGCGTCCGTAAAACTCCCTCGCGGGGGAGGCGGCCGGTCTCCTCGCGATCCCGCGGACGGACCACCAAGCCCGCGGCCCGACCCTCCGCGCGAGAGCCCTCCCCGGCCGATGGGAAACAGCCCGCGCAGCTCGACGTTGTTCAGCAGCATGGCGGCATCGCCAAGACCATCGGCGACCCGCGCCTCGAATGTCGTCGTCGCGACGGGACCGGGCGCGACCAAAGCGGACCTAACGGCCGGACTTGCCACTTCGGTGATCGTCGGGGCGGCAGACCTTTCCCCGTCCATGTCCATCAGTCGTTCCACGCCGGCGCCGAGTTGCGCCGTGATGAGCTGCATCCGCTGGCTCAGTTCACCGGCCAGCATGTCCGACTCATGCTCCGCCGCATCCTTGAGCGCCTGAACGTTGCTGGAATACGTGTACCACGTCATGGCGCCAAGCGGCACCACGGCAAGCGCCACAAACGCGACAATGAGACGAAGACGAAGACTCATGGCGTCCCGTCCAGCTTAGCGCACGTACAGTTCGAGGCGGGGAAAAGCGAACTTGCCGGCCACGGCATCCACGATGTTGATCTGGCAGGTGTAGAGTCCCGGTTTCAGGCTCGCCGCCGGCACCTCGAACTGGAAGAGCGCCGCGTGCCGATCCGTCACGTCCACCTGCGTCCGTTCCACCACCGGCGTCTCGAAGACCTTCACTTTGCCGCGGTAGAACACGAGGCTCGTACGCAGCTGCGGCGCGCCGGCATCGAGCATGGGGTCGTACACCTCGTAGTACACATACATCTTCTGCTCGCGGCCGATGATGTGCGTGAGGTTGGGCACGAGCTCGACGCCGTTGCGGACAAGCGGACTCTGGGTCTTCGCGGCGCCTGGCGTCTTGAGCTGTGTGCTCAAGACGATCGAGCTGATCTTCACGGGCGCCTGCTTCAACTCGGGCACGAGAATCGCCGTTTCGAACGTCCCCATGCGGCCATCCGCGTTTTCACGGACGACCATCTTGACCGAGAAGCGACCGGGCGGCAGCGTCATGCCGGTCTGATACAGCACCTGTTTGGCGCCAAGGCCGTCGGCACCGACGGGCGGCACCGTCAGCGTGTCTCGAATCCGTCCCACGGGTTGGCCGCGCTCGTCCCGAATGAAGCCGGCCACATCGAGCGTGATCTTGTCTGTCGATGGCGGCACGGCGGAGCCCGGCACGGCGAGCGACACCGGCACGTAGTACTTGTCAGCCGCGAGACGGAACCAGCCGGCCGTGACAAACATCGGCACGTCGGTCACCGGTATCGGCGCCATCAACTGCTCCTGGAGCAGTGTCTCCCGGTCTGTCTTCGCGGTGTGCCCGAAGTCGCGGTCGGCGTAGTAGCCTTCGCGCGCTTCGAGCTTCACGTTGGATCTGCTCTTGAGGCGGACCCTGATGCGGCGAAACCGCCCGTCCTTGGATGGGTTGCTGCTCGAGAAGCCCAGGATGTAGTACGACGAGATGTCCTTGGTGACTTTCGCGAACGCCTCACCGAAATCGTTCGAATCGGTGAACGCTGTGCCACCGGTGTCCTGCGCCAGCGCCTGCAAGGTTTCCTGCTGCGCGCCCAGGTTGGCAAACTGCTGCGCGACGCCGCGTCCGGAGAACGCGGTCACGCCGCCGCGGCTGGCCTGATTGGCGGCCCCGCCCGGCACGATGGCCTGCAGCCCGCGCGAGTCGACGGGATAGATCGCCACGTTGGCGCGGACGGCGGCGTTGATGGCCTTTCGCAACTCGATCTGGTTGTCCGATCCGTTTCGCTGCATCCCGGAGCTGAAATAGAGAATCGCCTTCTTCTGCTGAAGCGCCGACAGCGATTCCGCGAGCGTCGTCAGCGCGCGCAGCCGGACGTCGTTGTTGAACGTGTCCAGTTCCTGGGCGCCGACATCCACGGTGGCGTCCGCGGCGTCAGCCGCATCGATGGACGCCGTGCCATCGGCCGCCGCCGCGTCGGTGGACGCGGTGCTGGAATCAATGGCTCCGCCCGGTCCGCCGGTGCCCGTGAAACCCTGCAGCACGGCACGCACTTTCTCTTTGTCGCTCGTGAAATCGTTCTGTATCTCGAGGCTGGTGCCGATGCTCGCCACCGCCACGAGATCCGACGTCGTCATCTGCTCGTCGACCCACTTCAACGCCGAGCTGGCGGCCTTCTGCACTTCGTCGGGCTGCATCGAGCTCGTGTCGAACAACAGAATCATCAGCCGATGACCCGCGGCTTCGTCCGAGGTGAGCGGCCTCTGGTCGTCGTTCGGGTTGAGGTCGACCGACGGCTGCGCCGCGGCCGACGGCGACGCTGGAGGGGTCGAACTCACACCAGCTGTGGCGGACGACACCGGCGCGCCAGGAGCCGGCGCGTTCTTCGAAATCTCCTCGAAGGCAAATGACTGAATCTGCTGCGGCCTGCCGTCCTCGAGGAGCTCGAAGTCATCGGCCTTCAGCCCGGTGACGATGGCCCCTTTCTGGTCGCGCACGACAACGTCCACCAGAACGAGATTGACGTTGCTGCGGAACGTCGGACGCGACGCCGGCGCGGGCGGCTGCTGACGGGCCGATGCCGCAGGCGCAGGCGGCTGTTGGGCAAAGAGGACCGCAGAGATCGCCACGAGAAGCAGCACGGTCGTAGCGCCTGATTTCGCCATTAGAACCTCACCCGCGTGTTGAGGGTGATGCTCCGCATCGGCCGGACCGACACCACCTGCCCGAAAGTCGGTGAGTTCAGGTTGGTGTCGATGCCGGACCACTGCACGGTGTTGAAGAGGTTGTTGGCGTTGACCGACAGCGTGATCGCATGGTTGCTCTGCGACCGGAAGTTTCGATTGAGCGACCCGTTGATCTGATGTCCGCCCGGCCCGATGATCGTGTTCCGCGACGAGTTCCCGAACGTGCTGGCGTCCGGCACCGTGAACGCCGACGTATTGAAGTACTCGTTGACCGACGGATCACTGAGATCGATCGGCGCCCCGGTGTAGTTGGCCCGGAGCGATCCGTTCGTGCCCCGGAACACGTCGCTGACCGCTCCAACCACGCGGGCCGTGAACGGCGACCCGGTCTGGAACGTGGCGTTCATCGACATCGACCAGTCGCCGACGACGCGTGCCCAGAATCCGCCGTTTGCCAACCACTTGCGGTTCGGGCCGAACGGCAACTCCCACGAGAGGTCGCCCGTCACCTGATGGCGCCGGTCGAAGCTCGAGAGCGCCCACTCGGCCCCAAGGTCCTTGTCGTTTTGCGCGACCACCGTCCCTCCCGCGCCGAGCGACGACGCGTTGTCCATCGACCTGGCAATCGTGTACGAGATACCGCCACCGATGCCCTTCACCAGGCGCCGGCGAAGTTGGACCGTACCGGACTCCAGAATCGAGTGGCCGCCGGACGATTCCCAGACAAACGCCTGCACGTTCGGAAGCAGCAGCCCCGCCGGTCCGCGGTTCGGTGCGCGGAGAATGTCGAGGTCCGTGCCCTTCGTGCCGGTGTAGCTGCCAATCAACGACCAGGTCCGGTTCAGATCCCGCGAGATCGTCGCGTTCCACGTCTGGATCATCCCGGGCTTGTAGTTTCTGTCGACACCCCAACTGTTCGTCGTCGTGGACGTGGACGACAGAAGCGCGCTCTGCAACGTCAACGGAGTGCCCGGTGCGGCAATGACCGTTTCGGTCGACGAGAACGGCGGCTGCGCCACGAGCTGGCGGGCGACCGCAGAGTACGACCCGCTGTTGTACGTGATGCTGTACCCGCCTCGCAGAATGGTGTTCGGCTTCAAGCGATACGCGAAACCCAGCCGGGGTCCGATGTCCCTGAAGGTGCTGTTGATAAGGCCGTTCGGGAATGCGCCGGAGAAGGGTCCCGTGCCCCCGGCGACGACTGCCGATACGGCGCTGAAGTCCGGAAGGACGTCAAGATTTGCCATCTGCCCGTTCGTCTCGGTGAACGGCAGCGTCAACTCGTACCGCAATCCGAGATTCAGGGTCAGCTTGGAGCTTTTCTGCCAGTTGTCCTGCACGTAGGCCGAGAACGAGCGATCGCGGAGGGTTGTGAGTCCCGCCACCTGCACGGAGGCCTGCTGTGGCAGCCCGAGCAGAAAGTCCGCGAAGCCGGCGCCGCTCGCGCCCGCCACCTGCGCGCCACCCGAGGAGTACAGGCCGGTGAAGGTGAACGTGCCGCGCGCGTTGCTGTTGGTCTCGCTCTTCGTCAGATCCGATCGGAAGTCGGTCCCGGCGCTCACCTGATGTTTGCTGAACTGGTGGTTGATCGCGTAGCTCGTGGTCACACGGTGTTCCCTGCGCAGACTCGCGGCCGGCGAGCGCACGCCGCTGAAACCCGAGAACGTCAACGACGGAACGCCCCAGTTCAGGGGATCGACCGAGGCGTTGTCCGGATACAGAATGCCGGCGGCGGCGCCCACGTTGTTGGACCCGCTGAATTGATTGGTAGATTGCGACGTCGAGCGCGTGAGGTTGACGTTCACGTTGTGCGTCGTGCGGCCTTTCGAGATATTCAGGCCGACTGGCACCGTCAGACTGCTGCCCCTGGTCGAGCCGCCGAGGTCCGGAAAGACGTTGAGCGAGTCGCTCGAATTGCGACGGTACTGCACCTGGGCATTCAGATTGATGTTGAGACCACGGCCGCCTCGTCCGGGGCCGCCTCGTCCCCCACCGCCGCCTCGTCCTCCGCCCCCGCGGCCCCCACCCTGCCCACCGCGGCCACCGGCGCCACGCTGCGGGATCGAAGGCGAGAGATTCTGCATGACCCGCACGCTGATGCTGTCCGACGACGAGTGCGACAGATCCGACACGTGGTAGTTCCTCGTCGTGCCCGGCAAATTCGGTAGCGGAATGAAGCGCAGCAGTTGGAGCGCACCTTGATTCATCACGCCGGCGGGAATCTGATTGCCGGCGAAGGGTTGTCCTGTTGCGGGGTTGATGAGCGAGAGGCTGCTCGACGAGAAATCACCGTTCCGCATGGCCTCGGTTGGAACCGTCGCGTACTGATCGAAAAGGTTGTTCGAACGATTGCCCGAGTAATTCAGCTGAAAGTTGCTGCGTCTGTTCGTGTCCTTGTACAGGCCGGGAATCTTCAACGGGCCGCCGAAGGTCGCCCCGAAATTGTTTTTGGCGAACGTCGGCTGCGTGGTCGGCACGTCGGATCGCAATTGATACGGCGGGCTATCGAGCGCGGAACCGCCGAACGTGTAGGTCGCGTTGCCGGTGTACAGCCGCTGACTACGGCCTCGACCACCGAGCACGAAATCGCCGGGGCCGCCTCGCCCACCGCCTGGGCCACCAGGCCCGCCCAATCCTCCGCCTCCTGGTCCACCGCCGGGACCACCAGGACCCCCTCGCCCGCCGCCACCGGGACCGCCTCGACCGCCGCCAGGCCCTCCCGGATTACCGCGACCGCCGCCTTGTCCGTCGCCCGCGCCGGGAATGCCAGCCCCAAAACCACCGAATGCACCTTGGTCGCCCCCGAACCCGAATCCGAAGGCAGCCGGATCAAAATCGCCGCGACCAATCGCCTGCAGACGATCGTTCATCAGGCCGCGATCGAGGCTCGTCGCATCGCTGCTGCCGTTGATCGCGACGGCGTCGGACTGCGCCGCGTCGACGGAGAATCCGAATGGCAGGAGCTGTGCGACGCCGGCTGTACTGTCAGCGCTAGCATCGAGCGTTGCCGCGCCATTGGCGTCTGCCTGCACGTCGAGCGTCTGAAAGCGCGGCGCGTTCGGATCGGCCGCGGACGCACCGGCACGGCCGGCCTGCGCCCCGGGTGCCGCACCACGGCCGCGACCACGGCCAAACTGCCCGGCCGCCTGCGCGGGCGCTTGCGCCGAACCACTCGTCGGGCTCTGCGCCGCGGGAACGTCCGCCGCGGACGTGGCGGGCGCGGCTCCCGTTCCAGGCGCTCGAGTGGCCCCGGTCCCAGGCCCGGCGAGCGCTTCGGTACGCGGCCGAAGAGACATCTGCAGATCCGCCGTGGTGTCACATGGCGGCGCGCCAACGGTCACGTCCCGCTCGACGCGGCCGAACGTCGGAAGATCGGCGGTCAGGTGATACGTGCCATTCGGCGAGAAGACAATCGCGTAGCGGCCGTCAAGATCCGTTGACGTGGCCGCCTTGACGACTTCACCCACGCGAACGATTAGTGAAACGCCGGGGAGCGGAATCGTGCCGGCGATGGCGCGGCCGCTGATGCGACAGCCGGCGGGCCCGGCCGACGAGGTCGGCGGTTGCTGCGCGTCGACCGTAACCGGGGGAAACGTCAACCCGATGACAGCCGCGCCGATCGCGCCGAGCACAATCGACAGAGCGCGCCGCAAAGCCGGTGCGCGCAAGAAAGCGGGGCCGCGCAAGAGAGGCGAAAGAGATGGTTGTGCCATGGATGAAGATGGTTGCGCCATTGATAGACATTACGGTCTGGGATGATGGGCCGTTTCAGAATCAGCCAGGAGTCTCGGGCTTTTCATCGCCCTTTCACACTCATGCCACACTTGCGCACGCGGCGCCTTCTGAACGCTACCATGAGCCAAGTTGTTCGTGTAGCATGCCCATATGAAAACCATGAGGTTCGTTGCCGTCGCCGCCCTGCTGTGTGTCCTGGTCCCGGCCGAGGCGCGGTCTCAAGCGCTCACGAGCCTGCAGTCGCTCCGCACCGGCTACAACACGAGAAAAGCAACGGTCCGGCCGACAGGCGAACTCAAAGCGCAGATCGATGCGATCGATCAGGAAATTGCCGCAGCCACGCGGCAAGGCAAGAGCAGCGAGGTCCGGCGCCTCATGGCGAAGGGCACGACCTTGCTGGCAGGCCGTCCCTGGACCGACGTCCTCGATTTCACCAACTCGCTCGTGCTGCGCACCGATCATGTCGTCGCCGACTCGAGCCGGCCGTATGAAGCTCGCCTCGAGCAGATCTACAGCCCCTCAATTGAACTGACCCGCTCCCTGACGGCTCACGCGAAGCTGCAGAAGCGACCCGCGCCACCAGCCGCCGGCGCGGCTCCCGGCGCGACGCCGGCGCCGCCCGAAACCGTGAAGGACCTCGGCACGTTCGACGGCGTGAGTCGCGATCTGCGTGAATCGCCGTACCACCTCGCACTCGACGTGCACGACGTCGTCGACGGCACCTATCAGCTCGCGATCGAAGTGGTCGACGACACGCGATCGCTCGGCACGAGCACGCTGGCCATCAACCTGCGCAAGGGCCTGGACCAGATGGTCTCTCAGCTCGAAGCCGACGCGAAGCGCGCGCCGGAAGGACTGCGGGCCGACATCCTCTTCCCCGTCGATCGCATGCGCAACGTCAACCTTGGCCGCCTCGAGATGCGCACGTTCGATCCCGAGAAGGATTTCGCCGCCGCCCAGGACATTGCCAGCGCGGCCAAGACTGGGAAGAACCCATTCGCGACGAAGACCGGTGACTTCAAACGACACTATCTGCTGCAATCGGCAGGCGAGATCATGCCGTACCACATGTATGTGCCGAGCACGTACACGGGGTCGCGCGCGTTCCCGTTGATCATCGCGCTGCACGGTCTTGGCGGCACCGAGGATTCATTCTTCGACGGCTACAACCGGTCATTTCCACCCCTCGCCGAAACGCACGGCTACATCGTCGCCACGCCACTCGGGTACCGGGTCGACGGCGGCTATGGCTGGGGCGTTGGCAACCCGCCGGCGGATCCGGTGGCGCGGCGCACGCAGCAGGCCAGTGAAGACGATGTGATGCAGGTCCTGCAGCTCGTGAAACAGCAGTACAAGATTGACGACAGCCGAATCTATCTGATGGGCCATTCCCTCGGCGCGATCGGCACGTGGAAACTCGCACCGAAGTTCCCCGACATCTGGGCGGCAATCGGACTGTTCGCGGGGTCGGGCAACCCGGCCACACTCGAGCGTCTTCGCCAGGTTCCGGAGATCGTCGTGCACGGCGACGACGACCGGACGGTGAACGTGCGGGGATCGCGGACGATGGTGGCGAAGATGAAGGAGCTCGAGATCGAGCACACCTACATTGAAGTGCCTGGCGGCAGCCACGGGAGCGTGGTCCCGCCGAATCTTCCCGCGGTCTTCGATTTCTTCGATCAGCATAAGAAGAAATAGTCATCACAGAGGACACGAAGGACCCAGAGGGCACAAATAGGGAGACCGCCGACCATGGGACACACACGCCACGCACTCCTTGCGATGCTCGCACTCGTGCTCGCGGGCGCGCTCGCAGAGGCGCAGGATCAACCGCCGCTGACACTGGCTCCTGTCGGACGGCGCGCGTCACCACCACAGCCGCAGCAGCGTCAGGGCGTGGAGTACCTCGCGGGCACGTGGAGCCTCGTGTGGACGGGACGCGAGAGTCCGATCACGCCGGGGCCGCGGAGCGGTACGGTTGTCTTCGCGCGGCAGGGCGCCGGTAACCTCCTCACGATGACGGGAGACGGCAAGACCGACGCCGGCACGGCGTACAAGGAGACCGGGACCTTCGAGTGGGACGCGGAGAAGAAGGCGCTCGCCATCAAGGAGCGCTTGAGCGTTGGGACGGAAATTCAGGGAACCGGTGACTGGTCATCGCCCTTGAGCGTTCGGTTCGAGAGTCAGCCGGTCCAGGTTCAGGGCCAGACGCTCAAGCTGCGCCGAACCTACAGCATCCTCTCGGCGGTCTCGTTCTCGGTCGCGGAGGAACTTTCGACAAATGGCGGGCCGTTCCAGCGGCTGGGAAACGGGCAGTACCTCAAGAAGTGATGATGCCTCTGTTGACTTACTGGACGCCGAACGCCAGCAGCACATTCCCCGGACGGCCCCCGAGAGAGCCGTAGCCTGAACTCACGTAGACCATTCCACCCGCGACCGTGGGGCCAGCCTGATTGATCGAGGCGCCGCTCGCCTTGACGCCGTTCACGGTCTCGAACTCGCGATTTGTATCAAATTCCCAGATGACGGCTCCGTCCTTCGTCGAATGCGCGCGCACGGCTCCATCGTTCGATCCCGCAAAGACCACACCGGGAATGACCGTGATCGCCGCCGACAACGCCGCGGTGCAACCGCGGCCGTTGCCGCACTTGGGCGTACTCGGCGCCGCATACCACGCGCGTTCCCCCGCCTCGAGCCTCACGGCGTGCAATCCGGCCGTCTGCATGTTGCCGCCGTCGGCGACCGCAAAGTACGCGCGCTCGCTGTCGACCGCGGAGCCCCACTCCATGCCGCCGAGCGCGCTCCCACGGCCCGCCTTGTAATGCCAGATGACGGCCCCCTGTTTGTCGGGGTCGAAGGCCCAGCCCACGCCTGACTTCTGTCCGATCACGATGGCATCGCGGCCGTTCGGAAGCTTCGCGAGGATCGGCGCGTTGCCGAAATCGAAATCCGGGCCGGCGGCATCCTTCGGACAGTTCGCACCGGTTGGCGGGTTGCCGTTGCACCCGACCAGGAAGACGTCGCTCGTCGTCGCCTGCGCGGCCCAGACCACTTTCCCGCTCTCCATGTCGAACGCCAGAATCGCATCGCTCGTTGTCTGCTGCGGGTCGGTGTACATGTTGCCGGTCGCGGCGTACACCACGCGCCGTTTCACGTCGACCGTGGGCGAAGACCAGACGCCCGCTCCAGACGGTCCCCAACGAACGGTGCCCGAGTTGTTCCTGCCGATCGGTTTCGATTCATTCGGGATCGTGTAGGTCTTCCACACGACCGCGCCCGTTGCCGCACTGAGCGCGACCAGGCTGCCGCGGAACGTGCAGCACTCGTAGGTGGCGTTGCCGCCCTGCCCCTCTTCGCCGGAGGCAATCGGCACGTACAGACGCTCCTGGTAGAGCGTCGGCGTCCCGGTGATGTGCGCACTTGGATGCATGTCGAGTCTGGGCGTGCTCCACAAGAGCGCGCCCGTTCCCGCGTCGAGCGCGTACGTCACGGCGCGCCCATCTCCGAAGTACGCCGCCGTCCCGGTGCCTCGCAAGCGAGGACCAAGCACAATCGCGGTCCGCACGCCGCTTGCCGCGCGGAACGTCCAGATGATGCACCCGGTTTTTGCATCGAGCGCGTACACGTCGCCGCTCTGGCTGCCGACGAACACGCGGCCGCCGACGATCGTCGGCTGCGCACGTGCCCCCGTGGCATTAGGGAAACCAAACGCCCACTTGAGGACGAGTTTGGACGCCTGCTCGGCCGTGAGGCCAGCCTGAGCTGCCGGCTGAAAGCGGGTGTTCGCAATGTCGACGCCCCACCCGTTCCACTGCGCGCCTTCCGACGGCTCGAAGGGCGGCGTCACCGCGCAACGACCGGCCATTGCGGTCGCAGCGCTCGGAGCCGTCGCGGCTGCCGTACCGCGTCCCGCCGGGAGCGCCGACGCTGTAGATCCGCTGGCCGCACCGATGCTCCTGCCAGACAGATACTCGGCCACCGCGCGGCGTTCCGCGTCGCTCAAGGCCTCGCCCTGCTGGCGCATGACGCCGATCGTCAGCGCCTCGAGGATGGCGTCGGGTGCTCGTTGACGAAGGACGGCGACCGCGGGAATCCGTGGGTCTGTCGGACCGCTATGACAGGTGGCACAGCTCGCTTCGTAGAGGGTGGCGCCCGCCGAAGCTGCGGCCGGTCTCGGCGCCGGAGGCTGCGGGCTGGCCGGAGTCTGCGCGAGGACCGCGATGGAGAGAGCGAAAAGGCCGCCAACTGCAACCGACAGATGATCTCGCATCGCTGGTACCTCAGTTGGCGGGGAGTTCTTCTTCGTTCTAATTTCTAGCTTTCCACTTTCTCAGCGGCTCGCCGCCGCCGGGGCCGGGGCCGCGTCGATGGTTCCGTAGTACCCGATGAGCATCTCTTCCCACGTCTGATCGCCCCAGCGCACGGTCGCGGCCGGGTCCGGATTGAAACGATTCGAGGGCGAGTTGTCGTAGTGCGCCACGACCATCAGGGTCGTGCCCTTGGGCATGAACTTCGGGTCTTTCAACTTATAGCTGGTCTGCCAGTTGAAGTCGTACTTCGGCACGCGCAGCACCACTTCCTCGCGACCGTCGGGATAAATCAGCTTGTAGGACACGTCCTTCCCGCGCACGTGCATGTGGGGATAGAGCGTGCTCAGATACGTGTCTTTCTGGAACGTCGTCTTGGCGGTGACTTCGTAGTTCGGATGCCCGGGGGGAATCGCAAATGATGTGTTCGGCATCTGACCGCCACGTGCGGCGCGCAACTGCGACGGCGGCTCCTTGGCGAGCACGACGCCCACCTGCGTCTGGTCGACAATCGGCTGACCGATGGTCGTGTAGTGCATCTGCAGCACGATATTGGCGCCCGCCGGAATCTTGCGGGCGACGCCCTCGTCGAACGGCTCATAGAGCCGTCCCGGCACGAGGCCACCAATGCCGCCGAGTTCTTTCAGCCCAGGGTCCTTTCGCAGCTTCGGCGTCGGATCAACGGGCTGACCGTTACCTTCCACGAGATCGCTGATGATGTGATGCACCACGCGGCGATCGGTCGGTTTCAGCTCGACGCCACGAATCCAGATATCCTGCTTCAAGTTGGTCGGGATCGTGACGTACGTGTAGGGCACCGTACCATCCGCGGGGACGGTGAACGGCTTGAGCATCGTGAACACGAAATCCGGCTCACCAATCGACCAGCCTTCGGCGAAGCTCGGCGCTTTCGGCAAATCGGCCTTGTTGCCTTCGGGAGAGCCCGCGTCCACCCACGCGGAGATCGTGGCAATCTGCTGCGGCGTGAGGCTGATGTCGTTGGCGAATTTTCCAATGGCCGGGTCCGCGCCCCAGGGCGGCATTTCCTTCGAGACGACTCTCTGCCTGACCGCTCGCGCCCACGGTCGGACATCTTCATAGGTCATCAGCGACATCGGCGCCATACCGGTCGCTCGATGACACTCGACGCAGCTCGTGAACAGAATCGGCGCGACATCCTTGGTGAACGTCGGCGCGTTGGGGGCCGCCGCATCCGGCGTGGCGGGCGACCACGTCAGCCACACGACCGCCACAATCGCCGGGGTCAGGATCTTCAGTACACCGGGCACGGCTCGCATAAATTCAGCCTCCTCAAAAAGGCGATAGATCGCCGTAACATTATACGCGACTCAATCACGTACAGCCTTGACGACCCCACCATTACAGTGTATTGATGTCATACTCTTTTAGGGGGGTGTTTTCGATGCACCAAGGTTTTAGTCGGGTAGTGCTCGCTTTGGCCGTGGCGTCGACGGTCGCCGTCCTCGCGATGGTGGCAATGCCGGTGGCGGGACAGGGGCAGGCGCCGGCGTACCGCGCCCCACGAACGCCCGACGGCAAGCCGAACTTGAACGGTATCTGGCAGGCCAATAACGAGGCCAACTACGATCTGCAGGCGCACATGGCCCGGCCGGCCATGGCCCTTCGGGCCGGTCCCTACGGACCGCTCCCAGCAGCCCCCGTGCTCGCCCTCGGAGCCATCGGGGCCGTCCCTCCTGGTCCCGGCGTCGTCGAGGGCGGTGACATCCCGTATTTGCCCGCGGCTCTCGCGCAGAAGAAAAAGAATCAGGACAACTGGCTGACGTCGGATCCCGAGATCAAATGCTACCTCCCGGGCGTGCCGCGCGCGACCTACATGCCGTATCCGTTTCAGCTCTTTCAGAGCGACAAGGCCCTCTTCATCGCGTACGAGTACGCGGGCGCCGTTCGCAATATCTATCTGAAGGACCCAGGTCCCGCGCCCGTGGATTCGTGGATGGGCCAGTCCGTCGCGCACTGGGAAGGGGAATCGCTCGTGGTCGACGCCAGGGGATTCAACGACCAGAGCTGGTTCGATCGCGCCGGCAACTTTCACAGCGACGCCCTTCACGTCGTGGAGCGCTACACGCGGGTCCAGCCCGATGTCTTGAACTACGAAGCGACCATCGAGGATCCGCAGGTGTTTTCGCGCTCCTGGAAGATCAGCATGCCCCTCTATCGCCGCCTCGACAAAGGCGCACAGCTCATGGACTTCAAGTGCGTCGAGTTCGTCGAGGAGTTGATGTACGGGCAGTATCGCAAGAAACCGCTCAGTCAGTAGGTGGCTCGGTGCGCCGATGGAGATGAACAGGCGGGCTCGATCGTTGATGTGGGCAGGTGCGGTGGCCTGCTCGATCGTCGCCGCGTCCCTCGCGCGCGGGCCGGTCGCCGGTCAGGCGCCTGCGCGCGCCTCGAAAGCCCCGACGACCGCCACGGCGTACACCATGCCGCGCACGCCGGACGGCCACCCGGATCTTCAGGGCACGTACGACATCGCCACCATTACGCCAATCGAGCGCCCGCCTCAGTATGGCGGGCGATTGATCCTGACCGAGCAGGAAGCGGCGGCTCTCGAGCGAGGTGAAAGCGCGCGCGTGGCACGTGGCGCGCAGCCGAGCCGGGGCGATAGAGAGGCGCCGCGCGCCGGCGGAAACGTCGGCGGCTACAACAACTTCTGGATCGACCGGGGCGACCGGGTCATCACCGTCGACCGGCAGCGGCGCAGCTCGCTCATCGTGGATCCCGTTGATGGGAGGATTCCGGCTCTGACGGCGGCGGCGCAGAAAAGAAACGCCGACCGGCGCGACCCGAGTCCGGACTCGAACGAAGCGCAGGCCGGGGAAAGCCGTGGCGCCTTCGACAACCCTGAGCAGCGTCCGCTTGGCGAGCGGTGCCTGTTGGGGTTCAGCTCCACGTCCGGACCGCCGACGCTTCCCAACTACTTCTACAACAACTACAAGCAGATCGTGCAGACGCCCGGCTACGTGATGATTCTCAACGAGATGGTCCACGATGCCCGCATCATTCGCATTGGTGGTCAGCACCTCCCACGGGACATTCGCAAGTGGAACGGCGACTCCGTCGGCCGCTGGGAAGGCGACACGCTCGTCGTCGATACCGCAAACTTCACGGACAAGACCCGGTTCCGGGGATCCGGCGCACAGTTGCACGTGATTGAGCGTTTCGCGCGCGTTGACGCGGACACGCTCCTGTACCGGTTTACGATCGACGATCCGACGACGTTCACGAAGCCCTGGACCGGAGAGTATCCATGGCCGGCGACTGACCAGCCGATCTATGAGTACGCCTGCCACGAGGGGAATTACGCTCTCGGAGATATCCTCAGAGGAGAGAGGCTCCTGGAAAAAGAGGCCGAGGAAGCCGCGAAGACAGGGAAGACAGGAGCGAAGCGGTAACGCTCGCGAACATGGAAGAGGTAAGACCACTATGCACCGTTCACTCTTGACGATCGCCGGCGCCCTCGGCGTCGCGACGGTCATTGCCTCGGTGGCGTTCGCGCCCGTCTCCGGCCAGACGCCGGCAGCCGGCCAGACGCCCGCCGCCCGGCCCGCTGCTCCTCGCCCCACCGCGGGTCCGGCGCAGACACGCGCCACGGCGAGGCCCTATTCGCCGCCACGGACGGCGGATGGCCATCCCGATCTGCAAGGGGTGTACGACACCTCGACGCTGACGCCCATGGAGCGGCCGACCGCGGCCGATACGATGTCGGAGGAGGAAGCGCGCCGCATCGAGCAGCAGACCGCGGCGAGAAAAGAGCGCGCCAGCCTGCCGAGCAATGCGAGCCGACAGGCTCCGCCGGTTGGCGGAGATGGATCGACCGGCGCATCCGGCAATGTGGGCGGTTACAACAACTTCTGGATCGACTCGGGCGACACGGTCGTCGTCATCGACGGGCAGCGTCGCACGTCGATCGTCGTGGATCCGCCGGACGGACGCATACCGCGGCGCCCGGCGGGAGGGCGTGGCCGTGGTGCGGCAGCACCGGCAGCTCTCGGACCGAACTCTGACGCCGCCGAAAACGTTGTCACCGCGGCGCGTGGCGCGTACGACAACCCCGAACAGCGCGCGCTCGCCGAGCGGTGCCTGCTCGGATTCGGATCAACCTCCGGGCCGCCTGCGCTTCCTGTTCTGTACAACAACTTCAAGCAAATCGTCCAGACGCCTGGCGCCGTGATGATTCTGACCGAGATGAATCACGATGCGCGCGTCGTCCGCATGGAGCAGCCGCATCGTCCCGCGAACATCCGGATGTGGCTGGGCGATCCCGTCGGCCACTGGGAAGGCAACACGCTCGTGGTCGACACCACGAACTTCACCGAGAAGACGCGGTACGGAGGGGCCTCCCCGGAGCTTCACATCGTCGAGCACTTCAGCCGTCTGGATGACAGAACCCTGCTCTACCGGTTCACGGTCGAGGATCCGTCACCCAATTCGCCGTGGACGAAGCCGTGGACCGGCGAGTACACGTGGCGGCTGGCGGCTCCCGACGATCACTTGTACGAGTACGCGTGCCACGAGGGGAATTACGCCCTCGGAGACATCCTCAGAGGAGAGCGGCTTCTCGAGAAAGAAGCCGAAGAAGCCGCCAAGCAGCGGTAGGTTCTGGAACCAGACACAAAGGGTGATTCACATGCGAAGACATCTTTCGAGCGTTACTCATGGTTTTGCGCTCGCGGGCGCGGCGCTGCTCATGCTCACGAGCACCGTCCCGATACTCGCGCATCACGCGTTCGGAGCGGAATTCGATCCGAATCGGCCGGTCCTGCTCAAGGGCAAGGTGACCAAGGTGGAATGGGTCAATCCGCACGCCTGGATCCACGTCGCGGTGGCAAAGGCCGATGGGACGACCGAAGAGTGGATGGTGGAAGGCGGAACGCCGAACACCCTGCTCCGCCGAGGCATCACGCGCGACACCCTGCAGGTCGGTACTGAAATCGTTGTCGACGGATATCAGAGCAAGGATCGGTCGAATCGGGCCAACGGCCGCGACGTCACGTTCCCGGACGGCCGCAAGTTGTTCATGGGATCGTCCGGCACCGGCGCGCCGAGCGATGGACGCGACCCGGGGGATAAGAAGTAGAACCTGAATCTGCAGCCGTAGTGCAGGGCTTTAGCCCTGCCGTGTCGGGCAGGCCTGAAGGCCCGCACTACGGCTGCAGACTACAGCCCTTCGCTCTACGAAAACCCAATCCACCGCCCCCCGGCACCGACGCTCGCCCACAGCAGCAGCGACGCAATCGCGACGACCTTGGACCAGAGCGGGCCGACGCGTGCCTCGTCGGCCAGCGTCACCATTCGGCGCACGGTGAACGTGAACACGATCGCCAGTGTCAGCGCCTCCATCTTGAACCAGAACGCCTTGCTGTAATAGCACTTCACCGATTCCGAAAGGAACAGGAGAATGCCGGTCATCAGCATCACGATCAGACTGCCCATCAGCCACGGACGCGCGTCGCGCGCCACCTGTGCCACGGACTGACGTTTCATGCCCAGTCCAAGGAGCCGCAGGTCGACCATCAGCACGGCGCCGCCAATCATCGCAAGGCCGAGCAGGTGCGTCGCCTCGATGACGGGAAACAACCACGGCGACTGCCGGATGCCTTCGCCCAGGAACGAGGCGTCACACCACTGAGCGAACGGTAAGAGATTCATATTATTCAACCACGCAACCGGCGGCCCAATTGACCACCGCGGACTGCGGCCTGTCACAATCGAACCAGTTGTACGCGATCATGCGTCCCGAGATGACGATGCCGGCCCACAAGACCAGAGACGCGATGCCCGTCACTCGCGCGCGCTTGGGGGTGACGGCGCTGCTGCCCCATTCAGCCACGGTCTTGTGCACGGTGGCGTGATATCGCCAGGCGTTCAGGCCAGCCAGAACCAGCATGATGACCTTGACCCGAAAGAACACGCTCTGATACGAGCGCACGGGAATGCCATAAAAGAGCAGCGCGCCGGTGGTGCTCATGATCACGAATCCGACCAGCATCCACGGAAACAGGCGGTCGGCCACTTCCCCGACCGGCACGCTCCGCAAGGTCAGGCCGAGCAGCCGAAGATCCAGCATCACCGCCATGCCGATAAAGATGCACAAGGTCAGCACATGCACCGACTCGACCAGCGGGTACATGTACACGGATTCGTGCAGCCCGATACTGCCCGGCGTCGCCGCGAGCCACTTGGCGAAACCGAGTAGAGACATGACGTGAGATATCAACGGAATACGCCCACATTGTCAAGCAGACCGCGTGCTAGACTTTCCGAAAGCATGCGGGTTTCAAGAGGAGGAGACGAGATGCGCGGCGCCGGCGATGAATCGATCGCTGCGTGACGGCTGTGGGTATAATGGGCGCCTTCGGTCGCGGCGCCGCAGCTGCTGAATCGGAAAGTAAGGGAAACTAAGGAAGGTATCGAGATGGAGTTAAGGATGGGACCGAGCGGCAGGCGATTCTCACGGGGGATCCTGGCTGCGGGATTGGGCGTCGCGTGGCTGATCGGTATCGGCTGGATCGCCACCGGCGGCAGGCTTTCGGCGCAGACCGCGCCGTCGAATAGACCCTTGCTGTCGGATGAAGCCTTCAAGAACGTCCAGGTGCTCAAAGGCATTCCCGTGGACGACTTCATGGGCACGATGGGCGTCATGTGCGCGTCCCTGGCGTTTGACTGCTCCGACTGCCACGAGGCCGCCGGCACCGACCGCGTCGATTGGGCGGCGGACAACCCGATAAAACGGACCGCGCGCCGGATGGTGACGATGGTGCAGACCATCAACAAAGACAACTTCAACGGCCGCCAGGTCGTGACCTGCTGGACCTGCCATCGCAATCGCGATAAGCCCCTGGTAACTCCGACCATGGAGGTGATGTACGGCGAGCCACCCGAGCAGCGGGACGACATCGTCACCCAGGCGCCTGGATTGTCGACGACTGCCGCCCAGATTTTCGACAAATACATTGCGGCCGTCGGCGGGACGCAGCGGCTTTCACAGCTGACGAGCTACGCCGCCACCGGGACGAGCGTCGGCTTCGGCGGGTTTGGCGGCGGCGGCGAGGTCCGGATCTACGCGAAAGCGCCGGACAAGCGAAGCACGATCATCGAGTACAAAGGCGCCCCGGGTCGGGGCGACAGCACCCGGACGTACAACGGTGCTGCCGGTTGGCTCAAGACGCCGCTCACGGTGCTGGGCGAATTCGCGCTCGGCGGGAGCGAGCTCGACGGCGCCAGGCTCGACGCGCTGCTCGGATTCCCGGGCCAAATCAAGTCGGCCTTCACCAACACGCGGGTCGGCTTTCCGTCCTCTGTCGGCGATCGGGCGGTGCAGGTCGTCCAGGCCGAGGGCCCGAGAGGCCTGATGACGACCATGTACTTCGACTCGGAGACGGGCCTGCTGTTGCGACTGATTCGCTACGGCAAGTCGCCAATCGGCCGCGTCCCCACGCAGGTGGACATCGCCGATTATCGCGATGTCGCCGGCGTCAAAATGCCCTTCAAGTGGACGTTCGCATGGCTGGACGGGCGCGACTCGTTCCAACTGACCAACGTGCAGCCAAACGTTTCGGTTGACGAGGCGAGGTTCGGCAGACCGAGCACCGCGATTCGTTAGCCGTAGACGACTGGCCCACGGGCGGCGGATTCCCGACGAGGAGATCTCAGATGCGGACCTTCGGATGGATTCTTCTAACGGGTGTGCTCACGCAGGCAGTCCCGTCGCCGTCCTCTTCGTCCTCGTTGTCCTCGGGGGCCCCGTCAGGCCAACAACCGTCGCGTCCAGCCTCCGCGAGCCAGCCGCCGGCGCCTGCGGCCACGGTGGCTCCGGCGGCGCCGCGCAACGTGGGGACCATGAGCGAACTCATGGTCAACATCATCTATCCGACGTCTGATGCCATTCTCTACATTTCGACCCGAACCCCCACGAACGAGGTCGAGTGGGGAGAGCTCCGCGCCAAGGCGCTGATGCTGGCCGAATCGGCGAACCTGTTGATGATGCCGGGGCGCGCCCGCGATCAGGATCGCTGGATGCAGGATGCCAAACTCATGCTCGACGCCGGGACGGCGGCCTTCAAGGCGGCGAAGAACAAAGACGTCGATGCGCTCGCGGATCTCAACGACGCCGTCTACACGTCGTGCACCACCTGCCATATGCACTATCGCCCGAACTACGGCCGCGGCGCGGCGCCCAGATAGCTACCACTCGCGCCAGCGGCGTCGCAGCCGCCGGAACGCGGGGACGACAATCGTCACGCTCGAGGCGATGCCGCCGATACTGAGCGCCACGACGACGATGTCCCAGAGTGGCCGGCGGTAGTAGAGGAATGGGAAATCGAGGCTGTGAAGGCCATGGTACAGCCACCGGTTGACGCGGCTCAGGCGCTCTTCCTTCAGCACGATCTCCCCGCGCCCGGGATCGGCATAGAGCCACGTGCGGTGGGGATCGGCGTACCGGACGCGAAGCACCGGCAGCGTCAATTCGCCTCTTCTGTCGTAGTAGTACGCATCATAGCGGTCGAGCCACACCGCATCTTCGACTGCGGCACCGGGCATCGCCGATCGCACGGCGGCCGACACGGCCTCTCGGTCGAACGCGTGGAACACGCCTCGTTCCGGAGCGATCGCTGACACGAGTTGACGATCGGCCATATAGAACGGCTCACCCTGAAACTGGACGACCCCGATCTCTTTCGCCGAGGTGAATGCGGTTATCGCGGCTCGCAGACCATCAAGGCTGAGAGCGTCCAGCCGCAGCGGTCCACCCGAGAGCGCGTTGCGTTGCTGCTCGGTCGGCGAGTTGCCGGGATGCCAGTCCCAGGGATCCATCGACAGAAGGCCACTGAAGATCCAGG
>JBGOTP010000043.1:0-20869 GCA_041476545.1 Vicinamibacteria bacterium
AACGTCGCGATTATCGCCCACGTCGACCATGGCAAGACCACCCTGGTGGACGCGCTGCTGCACCAGAGCGGCACGTTCCGCGCGAACGAGCGCGTGGCCGAACGCGCCATGGACAACACGGATCTCGAGCGCGAACGGGGCATCACGATTCTGGCGAAGAACACCGCCGTTCACTACAAGAACCTGCTCATCAACATCGTGGACACGCCGGGGCACGCGGACTTCGGCGGAGAGGTCGAGCGCACGCTGTCCATGGTCGACGGGGTGATGCTGCTCGTGGATGCCTCCGAAGGCCCGCTCCCGCAGACACGCTTCGTGCTGCGCAAGGCGCTCGAACGCGGGCTGCACACGATCGTCGTGATCAACAAGATTGACCGGCCCGACGCGCGGCCGCAGGAAGTGCTGAACGAGATCTACGACCTGTACATCGATCTCGATGCGAATGAAAAACAGCTCGACTTTCCGATCCTGTATACCAACGCGAAACTCGGCACCGCCACGCGCGATCAGGACGGCGAGGCCGAGGACCTGCGGCCGCTCTTCGACACGATCGTGGATCACGTGCCGCCGCCGCGCGGCAATCCCGAGGCGCCGCTCCAGTTGCTCGTGGCCAATCTCGACTCGAGCGACTACCTTGGCCGTATCGCCATCGGCCGCATCTTTAATGGCCGGGTCAAGATTGGCGATCCCGTGGCGGTCGTCAAGCTGGACACGAAGGTGCAGCACACCAAGGTGACGAAGCTCTTCGCCTTCGACGGCCTGAAGCGTGTCGATATCCAGGAGGCCGCCGCCGGCGACATCGTCTGCCTGGCGGGGATTGAAGACATCACGATCGGCGAAACGATCACGGACATGGAACACCAGATCGCGATTCCGCCGATTGCGATCGACGAGCCGACGGTGTCGATGATCTTCGGCGTGAACACGTCGCCGGTGGCGGGACGCGAGGGACAGTACGTCACCTCGCGGCAGCTGAAGGATCGTCTTGATCGCGAACTGCTCGGCAACGTCTCCATCCGGGTCGAACCCACCGATACGCCCGAACAGATGAAGGTTGTCGGCCGCGGCGAACTCCAGCTGTCGATCCTGATCGAGATGATGCGCCGCGAAGGATTCGAAATCCAGGTGTCGCGGCCCGATATCGTCACCAAGCAGATCGCCGGCGAGACCGTCGAGCCGGTGGAGGAACTCGTGATCGATGTGCCGAAAGATCACCAGGGCATCGTCATCGCGCAGGTGGGCGAACGCAAGGGCACGATGACGAAAATGGTGGACAACGGCAGCGGTCGCGTGCGCCTCGAGTTCAGGATTCCCGCCCGCGGACTGATCGGCTTCCGCTCGCAGTTCATGACCGACACGAAAGGCACCGGCATCATGAACCACATCTTCTCGAGCTGGGAACCCTGGCACGGCGCGATTGCGTCGCGGCAGAATGGCGCGCTCGTGGCCGATCGGGTCGGTGTCGCGACATCGTACGCGATCTTCAACCTGCAGGAACGCGGCGAGATCTTCATCGACCCCGCCACGGTCGTGTACGAAGGCATGATCATCGGTGAGAACTCGCGCCCGAGCGACATGGACGTGAACGTCTGCAAGGAGAAGAAGCAGACGAACATGCGCGCCTCGTCCGCGGACGAAGCCATCCGCCTCGTGCCGCCTCGCAAGCACGGCCTGGAGCAGGCCATCGAATTCATCAACGACGATGAACTCGTCGAGGTGACGCCGTCGAGCATCCGGCTCCGCAAACGGATCCTGGCAGGCAACATGCGGCCCAAGGCTGGAAGGGCCGAGAGCTGAAAGCCCCCATGTTTCAGCGGCAGAAGAGCGGATCGGTCGTCTGCCCCGGGTGCGGATCGCTCGTCGGTGTGCGCGACGACAAGTGCTACACCTGCGGTCGCGGGAACCCCAGCCTCTGGGGGTTCGCGCCGGTGCTGCGACGGCTGGGGGCCGACCTCGGCTTCGTCCCCTTCGTCATCGGCGTGTCGACCGTGCTGTACGCGCTCTCGCTCGTCGCATCGGGCCCAGACGTGGTCCGGATGGGGGGGCTGCTCAACATTCTCGCGCCGAACGGCCGCGCCCTGGCCCTCTTTGGCGCGAGCGGCGCGCTCCCGGTGTTCTACGAGGGTGCGTGGTGGACCGTCCTGAGCGCCACGTGGCTGCACGGCAGCCTGCTCCACATCGTCTTCAACATGATGTGGGTGCGCGACCTCGGGCCCTCGACCGCGGAGATTGTCGGGCCTGCGCGAACCGTCATCATCTACGTGATCGCTGGCGTCTGCGGCTTCCTGCTCAGTTCGTTCGCGGGCGCCTATCTGTCGATCCCGTTCATCTCCGGCGCGCGGGGCATCACCGTGGGCGCGTCCGCATCGATTTTTGGTCTGCTCGGCGCCCTCATGCACTATGGACGCAAGAGCGGCAGCAGCCTGATTCACGCCGAGGCGAAACGCTACGCGGTGATTCTGTTCGTGATGGGCCTCATCATGCCGGGCGTCGACAACTTCGCCCACGCCGGCGGCTTTCTCGGCGGGTACGCGACGTCGGCCTTCTTCAACCCGCTGACCCGCGAGCGCGGCGATCACGCGATCGTTGCCGTCGTCTGCCTGGCCCTGACATTCCTCGCCATTGCGTTCTCGGTCTATCGCGGACTGTCGATGTCGCTCTAGAGGAAGACAAAAGTCAGTCCCAGGACGACCGATGGGCCTCTAGGGGGGCGCCAGCCTGGTCCCCATGTTGCTTCGTCGAAGGCGTGCTCCGAAGTGGCTGTCTTGTTGTCGTGACGTTGTGGGCCACCGCCGCGGTGGTCGCCGGTGGGCCAGGGCTTGCGGCAGCCAACGTCCCGCTCTCGATTCGTGTCTCGCCCTCGGTGTCGTTTGCGCCTGCCGACCTCGTGGTCCGCGCGGTGGTCGAGGTGAATGCCAACAACCGGGCGATTGAGATTTCCGCCGAGTCAGGCGATTTCTATCGGAGCAGCGAAATTCAGCTCGACGGCGAGAAGGCGCCGCGCACATCGCAGTTCGAGTTCCTCAACCTGCCGCGCGGCGTGTACGAGGTGCGCGCGGTCCTCAAGGGCAGTCAGGGTCAGGCCCTGGCCTTTGCGCGGCAGCGCATCAACGTCGTGCAGAGCGGCAAAGGATCTTAGAAGCCGAAGTGCGGCAGGTGGGCCTGCGCTACGAGCCAACTGAGGCCGATGCTCAACACCATGATGGTGATGGCGGTGACAAGCGTGAAGGGCACGCGTTGTTCGAGCGGCGTTCCCATCACTGGCGTCAGGCCGCCAAAAAAGAGATACACCGCGTAGAGCCCGCCGGCCAGATCTAGGCGCGCCCATCCCACGAAAGCAGAGAAGACTCCCGCCAGCCAGACCGGCGTCCACGCGTACGCCACGAGCTTCAGCGCCTCCGTCGTGCCGCCGTCCGACTTGAACTTCGGCGCCAGGAACGCGAGCGCCAGCGCGGTGGCGAGCGGCATGGTCAGCGCCATCGCATAGCTGACCATGGCGGCGGTGACTGCCGTGACGATGCCGGCGGCGCCGAGATAGCGCCCGCCCGTCATCGCCAGGCCGGTCAGCACCGACAGCTCAGGAATCGCCGCGAGGATCATGATGTGGCGGGCGTAGAGCGACCCGATATCGGCCGGCTCACCGGCGATCGTCGCCCACTCGCGCGCCGGGCTTGTCAGGAGACCGGCAACGCGGCGCAACAGATTCACGCGAGTGCACTCAGAGAACGTTGGCACGCGGCAGCGGTCGCGCGGCGGCCACCGTCTCGGGCTGAGGCGTGAAGTCTTCTCCCGGGTTGATGAAGCGATCCTTCTCGAACCGGTACTGCTTGTCGTACAGCTGCCGGTACCGACCGTCTCTGGCGAGCAGCTCGTCGTGCGTGCCGTGTTCGACGATCTCCCCGTGCTCGAGCACCAGAATCTGATCGGAACTGCGGATGGTCGACAGGCGGTGCGCGATGACGAACGTCGTGCGCCCATGTCTGAGCGCCTTCAACCCATCCTGGATGAGCGCCTCGCTCTCGCTGTCGAGGCTCGAGGTGGCCTCGTCGAGGATCAGAATGGTCGGATTGGCCAGGATGGCGCGGGCAATCGCCACGCGCTGCCGCTGTCCGCCCGAAAGCCGCACGCCGCGTTCCCCGACGATCGTGTCGTACCCCTTCTCGAAGGCCTGGATGAACTCGTCGCAGTGGGCGATGCGGCTGACGGCGATGACCTCGTCCCGGCTGGCGTGCGGCTTGGCGTAGGCGATGTTCTCCGCAATCGTGCCGTCGAAGAGGAAGTTGTCCTGAAGGACGACGCCCAGATGCTTGCGATAGTCGCGCAACTTCACGCTCGTGAGGTCGTGCCCGTCCACGAGCACACGCCCGGAGAGCGGCCGGGCGAAGGCCATCACGAGGCTGATGAGCGTGCTCTTGCCCGAACCACTCGATCCCACCAGCGCCGTCGTCGATCCGGCGGGCGCGGTGAACGACACATGTTTCAGCACCGGAGTGCCCGCGTTGTACTCGAAGCTCACATCGTCGAACGACACGTCGCCGCGCACGTCGGTCAGCGCGGCGCGCGCCGCGTCTTCATCGTCTTCGGTGGCCATCTGGCGAATCTCGCGGATGCGATCCAGGCCGGCGAACGCCTCGGTGATTTGCGTGCCGATGTTGGCGAGCTGAATGACCGGCATGCTGAGGAGCGCAATCATGGAGACATACATGAAGAGGTCGCCGATGGTCATGGCCCCGGATCGGATCGCCGAGCCGCCGACCAGCATGACCGCAATGCCAATCGCCCCGATCACCAGCCCGGAGAAGGCGCCGAGCGCCGACATGCCGGTGACGGACTTGGCGACGTTCCTGAACAGCCGGTGGGCGCCTTTGGTGAACACGAGCTCCTCGCGCTTCTCGGCCGTGTACGCCTTCACGATCCGGACGCCGCCGAGTGTTTCGGCGAGCCGGCCGGTCACTTCGGCGTTGATCTGGCCCCGTTCGCGGAAGAGCGGACGCAGGCGCTTGAACGCGGTCGCCATGCCGCCGCCGAAGAGGACGAGAATCACGATCGTGATCGCCGTCAGCCTCCAGTTCAGATAGACGAGGATCCCCAGCGCCATCGTGGCGGTCATGAGCGAGCCGGTCAGCTGCACCAGGCCCGTGCCGACGAGGTTCCTGATCCCGTCGGCGTCGTTCATGATGCGCGAGATGAGGATGCCGCTCTTGGTCGAGTCGAAGTAGCGGATCGGCAGCCGCATCACGTGCGCTTCGACCTCCTTGCGCATCTGCGTGATCGCGCGCTGCGCGGCGACGCCGAGCACCTGGGAATTCGCAAACGACGTGAGCGAGTCCACGATCGTCGCGGCGCCCGCGGCCATTGCCAGCGTCGGGAGTAGATCCCAGTTCTTCTTCAAGATGACGTCGTCCATCAGGTACTTCGACGTCAGCGGCAGGACCAGCCCGGCGAGGCGATTGACGACCATCAGCGCCAGGCCGAGCCCCAGGCGCTGGCGGTGCGACCAGATGAGCGCGCGGGCTTCCTGCCACGCGCCCGGCGTCAGTTTGGTTTTCGGTTTGGCAGGGGGACCGCCCGGCGCCTTCGCCACCGCGTCGTGCTGCCCTCTGCGAGACCCCTTGGATCGTTCAGTACCGCCGCTCGTCATGCGTGTGAGTTTCAAGCCTCAATCCTAACAAAGTCTGAGTCCTTCCGACTTTTCACTTCTAAGTTTCAACTTTTAAAGGGTACTGCGCCCGTGCCTTCTCGAACTGGTCCGCGATCTCACGGGCGAGTGACGGCGGGGAGACGACGTGTGCGAGGGGACCAAAGCTGAGAATCCAGCTGCGCAGCGCACGATCGCGACAGACATCCAGCGTGACCCGCACGCCGCCATCGGGCAGATCGCGCATGGTTTGCGACGGGTGCCACTCGCGGGCGCGGATGTACTCCGCGGCTGCGGGTTGGAACTCGATGTCGATCCGCTCCGGCGGCCCCGAATGGACGCCGAGCGAGTGGGGAAACGCCTCGTCGGGCAGGACTTCGGTGACCGTGAAGTGCTCGTCGAGCAGCGAGAGCGTCTGGATTCGCTCGACGGCGAATGTTCGCACCTCGCCGTACTCCGGCACAAAAGCGAGCACATACAGTCCCCCCTGGGCGTACGCCAGCCGGTACGGATGAATGACGTAGGTCTTGGTACGCTCGCTCGACTGGGAGTGGTAGGTGAGGGTGGCCTGTCGCAGGTACAGCGTCGCCTCGAGCGCGCGAGCGACGATCTGCGCCTGTTGGGGCTGTGCCCGGCGTTCGCCGCGGGCGCCACCGGACCCGCGGCGTGTCGGATCGGACTTCATCGCGAGCACGTGGGGGAGCCGGTCGAGGAATGTCCGCATGTGCGGCGTGAGGCCCGCGGCGAGCTTGTCGAAGGCGCTTTCCAGATCGTCCTGAAACGGTGTGCCGGCGAGTGACTCGAGCAGCGTCCGGCTGAAGTAGAGCGCGGACAGTTCGGATAGTGTCAGGCCCGCGACGAGCGACTTGAACGCCTGGCCGTTGATGTTCCAGCGCGTCCGCCCGTCGTCGCGCGACTTGTCGTCGAACAGCGGGAACCCGGCTTCCTCGAGGGCCTGCAAATCACGCCGAATCGTGCGCGTCGTGACGCCGCACTGGGACGCCAGTTCGTCGATCGTGACGCCCGCGCCTCGCGCGCGCTCAATTTCGCGGAGAATCGTCCACTGGCGGATGACCTCGGCATTGCGCGGCACGGAGAGATTCTAGCAAGTGCAGGATTGCCGGATTGCAGGAAGTAGTGAGGGGGCCAGTACGAGAAAACTGCACCGACGGAACGCCCGTCCATCGACTGCACAGGCAAAAGCGGGAGCAAAGGGCGCGGCATTTGATGTGCATCCACGAACTGTGTGGACGAAGTGGCTGAACGACTCAAGGACCGGACCAAACGGTTTGCGATTGCGGTCATCGAGTTCGTCGAGTCCCTGCCGCGGTCACCGGCAGGTGACGGAGTTGGTCGTCAGTTGCTGCGCTCGGGGCTCGGGGTTGTCGGCAACTACAGGAGCGCGTGTCGAGGGCGTTCGCACGCGGAGTTTACCGCCCGGCTCGGCGTGGTTCTCGAGGAGATTGACGAAGCCGAGTTGTGGTTGGACATGCGGGCCATCTTCTCGAGGGCCTGCGCCACGGCGCGCGCTCGCGAGAAGCGCCGACTCTAACGGCAACGCCTTGCCGTCTTTCTTCCCGATTCCCTTTTCCTTCCTTCACTCCCTTCTGCAATCCTGCAATCCTGCAATCCTGCCATTCTGTAATTTCCCCATCCCGCCACCCTACAATGTCATTGTCCATGCTCCTTTTTCTCTTCATCGTCGCCGTCCTGGGTGGCGCGTTGAATGCGGTGGCGGGCGGCGGTTCGTTTCTCGCGCTGCCGGCGCTGCTGTACGCCGGCGTGGCGCCGGTCGCCGCCAACGCGACGACCACGATGGCCATGTGGCCAGCATCGGTGGCCAGCACGATCGCCTACAGGCACGACATCACGCTGCACCGCCGGTGGGTGCTGCCGCTCGGCGCGGTGAGTCTTGTCGGCGGCCTCATCGGCGGGCAGTTGCTGATGCGCACCTCCGACGTCAGCTTCATGCGTCTGCTGCCATGGTTGATGCTCCTCGCGACGATCACGTTTACCATCGGCGGCAGGCTGACGACGCGCCTGGGGCGCGGACCGGCGCATCACATGTCCATGTGGACGCTCGTCCTGCAACTCGCGATCGCGACTTACGGCGGGTACTTCGGCGGCGGGATCGGCATCATGATGCTCGCGGTGATGTCGGTCGCGGGCATGACCAACATTCACGAGATGAATGGTCTGAAGATGATGCTGGCCGTGGCCATCAACGGCGTGGCGCTCGCCGAGTTCGTGTGGCACGGCGCGGTCGACTGGACACCGGGACTCATCATGGCCGCCGGCGGCATGTCAGGAGGGTATGCGGGCGCCGCGATCGCGCGTCGTCTGTCCCCGCGATCGGTCCGGGCCTTCGTCGTGCTTCTCGCCTGGAGTCTCAGCCTCTATTTCTTCATCCGCGGGTACGCGGATCTGTAACCGCGATGCGTCCTCGCGTTGCCCGGCGACGGCGATGACACCCCAGGAGCAGGCGGTCCACGACCGGCTGGCGGAATTGGGCATTCCTTTTGAGCGGCATGAGCATCCGCCCGTCGCGACGGCCGCAGAAGGGGAGCGGCACTGGGCCGCGATTCAGGCGACGCACTCCAAGAACCTCTTTCTGCGGAATCAGAAAGGCGACCGGTACTATCTGTTGATTGTGATCCACTCGAAGCGCGTCGACCTTCGCGCCATTGCCGCGCAGATCGGCGACGGCAAGCTCAGCTTCGCGTCTCCCGAGCGGCTGATGTCGCATCTCGGCGTGACGCCGGGATCGGTGTCACCGTTCGGGCTCATCCACGATCACGAGAAGAGGGTCCGTGTGTTCCTCGATCGCGATCTGGCATCGGCCGAGCGCGTCTCGTTCCATCCGAACATCAACACCGTCACGCTGACGATGACCCGCGCCGACTTCCAGCGGTTTCTCGACGCGTGTGGTCACCCGGTTCGCTCCGTTGATGTGGCGAACGCGGTAACTTCGCCGTCGCTGTAGCCCAGTTCCGCGAGAATTTCGCGCGTGTGCTCGCCGAGCCGCGGAGGCCTCCGCGTCGGGCGGGCGCCGTCGGCGGACAGTTTGATCGGGTTGCCGAGTACACGCAGCCCTTGCATCTCGGGATCGCCCAGGTCGAGCAGCATCTGGCGCGCCTCCACCTGTGGATCCTCCAGGGCTTCCGCCACGGTTCGCACGCGGCCGCAGGGCACCGATGCGCGATGCAGCCGATCGACCAGTTCGTCGACGGTGTACCCGGAAAAGGCGCGCTCGAGTTCCACCTTGAGCGCCGGGCGGTTCGCGACGCGTTCGGTGTTGGTGCGGAATCGAGGATCGTCCACCAGATGCGCGACGCCGACCGCGCCGCACAACTGTTTCCACAGCCGCGGATTGGCGGCCGCGATCATGATCATGCCGTCCCTGGCCCGGAGCGCTTCGTACGGCGCAATCGATGAATGGTCGTTGCCCAGGCGATGGGGCGTTTGGCCCGTGGCCTGCAGAATGCCGACCGGCATCGACAGCGTCGACAGGATGGCGTCGAAAAGCGCGATGTCCACATGCTCGCCGACGCCGGTGCGGTCGCGATGGCGCAGCGCGAGCAGGATGCCGCCGAAGGCGTACAGGCCGGCCATGTAGTCGGTGATCGCCACGCCGGTTCTGACGGGCGGACCGTCCGGCGTGCCGGTGATGTCCATGAAGCCGGCTTCGGCCTGCACGATGGGGTCGTAGCCCGTGAGATGGCGGCGAGGCCCCGTGCTGCCGTAGCCGCTGATCGTGCAGTGCACGAGCCGGGGATTGAGCGCATGCACCGCGTTCCATCCAAACCCCAGCTTGTCGAGACTGCCAGGCTTGAAGTTCTCGATGAAGACATCGGCCTGGGCCAGGAGCCGGCGGAGGACCTCGGCCCCCTTCGCGGCCTTGAGGTCGAGCGCCAGGCTCCGCTTGCTGCGATTCACACCGAGAAAGTAGGAACTCCACGGACCGACAAATGGGCCCCAGGCGCGGGCATCGTCCCCCGACAAGGGTTCCTCGATCTTGACCACGTCGGCGCCCATGTCGCCAAGCAGCATTGCGCAGAATGGCCCGGCGAGCACGCGGGTCAGGTCGACAACTCTCAGTCCATCGAGTGGCGGCATCCCGCGTATTATGGCGCTGGATGGCTGACCAAGGGTCCGGGAGCTGGCGCGGGAGTACCAAAACCGTAAGAAGGGAGCGGACCGACGAACCGTAGGCCCTTTGCCGCCTTCCGCCGATAAACAAAAGAGGACAAATAGGCGTAATAGTGCGGCAGGGAAGTGGTAGACTGCCCGAAGCTGCGACAGGTCCCCTGTCGAAGGCTTCAGGAGCACTTATCCTAACGCGCCAGAAGGAGCTAGTGAATGTCGAATCTCAAGAACTGCACCTGGCGGGGCCTCGCATTTGGCGCGCTGGCGCTCGGCGGGTTGCTCGCGTCTCCGTTGTCGGCGATCGCCGCGGAGCCCACGGCGACACCAACGTTCACCAAAGACGTCGCGCCCATTTTTCAGGCGAAATGCGAGGCGTGCCACCGGCCCGACTCGATCGCCCCGATGTCGCTACAGACGTACGAGGAGACGCGGCCCTTCGCCAAATCGATTAAGGCTCGCGTGGCGGCGCGTCAGATGCCGCCCTGGAATATCGACAAGACCGTCGGCATCCAGAAGTTCAAGAACGACCGCTCGCTGACCGATCAGGAAATCGAGACGGTGGTCAAGTGGATCGATGCCGGCTCGCCGATGGGCAATCTGAAAGACATGCCGGCGGCCGTGAAGTGGCCCGACGATCAGGGTTGGAACTTCGCCGCCATGTTCGGTCAGACGGAACCGGACATGATCATCAAGTCGACGCCCTACCTGCAGAAGGCGGGGGCGCAGGACGCGTGGTGGAGGCCCGTGGTTGAGAGCGGCGTCACCGAGCCGCGGTGGGTGCGAGCCATCGAGATTCGGCCGTCCACGGTGAAGGGCCGGAAGGTCGTGCACCACGCCATTGCCAGTCTCCGACAGGACGAGTCGCTGGCTCCGGCCGCCGTTCGCGACCCAGACGCGGCCGGCGCGGCAGCGGGGGCGCAGCCCGGGGCTGGCGGGACGTTCATGGAATGGGCGGTCGGCAAGCAGGGCGAGATCATGCGGCCGAACTCGGGCAAGCTGTTGCTCCCTGGGGCCAAGTTTACCTGGGACATTCACTACTCGAACGGCGGCGAAGACGTGAACAGCGTCGTCGAAATGGGCTTGTACTTCTACCCGAAGGGGCAAGACCCGAAATATCGCCAGCAGTTGGCCCTCTGGGGCGCCGGCGAAATCGACATCGCCCCGGGCGAAGTGAAACTGACCGAGGGCTTCCGCACGATGCAGCAGGCGGGACGGCTCGAGAGCTTCCAGCCGCATATGCACCTTCGTGGGAAGGCCATGATGATTGAGGCCATCAATCCGACCAACGGGCAAAAGACGGTGCTGAGCTACGTGAACGACTTCAATTTCCAATGGATGAACTCGTACGTGTACGCAGACGACGCGGCGCCGTTGCTGCCGAAGGGAACCATCATCAAGGTGACCGCGTGGCACGACAACACGGCGGCCAAGAAGTCGAACCCCGATCCGACGCAGTGGATTGGCTACGGTGATCGCACCGTGGACGAAATGGCGCATGCGTGGTTGAACATCACCTACATGAGCGACGCGGATTTCCAGGCCGAAGTCGACGCCCGGAAGGCCGCGCAGGCGAACACGCAACAGCAGCAGTAAGCGAGACAGTTCGATGGTGATGGGAGGCGCCGCTCAGGGGAGCGGCGCCTCGTCACCGAGTCGCGGCCCTCGGCGACCCATCCCCACGATTTTCCTCACACCGCAGCATTTTCAAGGAGTTTCTTCGATGCAATCGTATCGGTTCGCCGCCATCGGACTTGGCGCGGCCATTGCGCTGAGCAGTTGGGTGTTTCTCGAAGCAGGGCAGCTGCCCCCTGGGGGAAACGCGGGGGCGCCGCCCGTGCCCCCGCAGGCAACTCGATTGCCTCTGCAGCCGGGCGGCGATCGCGGGACCACGGTCACTCCGTCGAACGAGGGCTGGTTCCGAAACGATGACGGTACAGTTACCTTTCTTGTCGGGTACATGAATCGCAATACTAATCAGACGCTTGAGATTCCTGTCGGTCCGAACAACCACATCGACCCGGGCGGGCCGGACTACGGCCAGCCGACGTTCTTTGAGATCGGGCGACAAGTCGGCGTGTTCACGGTCACCGTGCCCAAGGATTTCGGTAACAAGAGGCTGACGTGGACGCTCGTTGCCAATGGACTGCCGCAGGCCATCACGTTGTGGATCAATCAGCCGTACGTCATAGCCCCCTTTGTGCGCGCGGACAATGGAAACACGCCGCCGGTCGTGAAGTTCGCCGCAGCCGGTCCTGAGTTGACCGGGCCGCCGCGTGGGATTGCGCAGACGCTGACGACGACCGGGTCCGAGCCAGTCACGTTGGCGTTCTGGGTTTCCGATAAGGGCAATACGGTCGACCAGCAGAATCAATTTGGTCCGCCGATTTCCACGCCGCCGGTTGATCTTTCGGCTCCGCCGGCAGATGGTGCGGCTCCAGGCGGTGGGGCAGGCCGCGGGGCTGGACGTGGGGCCGGCCGTGGCCGTGGCGGTCCTCCCCCGGATCCACAGGCCGTTGATGGAGCAGCCGGTGCCCCGCCCGATGTTGCGGCCCGGGGAGCTGCCGGCCGCGGCGGCGCGGGCGGCCGTGGCGGTGGAGGTGCCTTTGGTCGTGGAGGCGGCGCTCCGGTCAGAGTCCGCTGGACGAAACATCGCGGCCCCGGCACGGTCACCTTCGCCAATCCGGCGCCTCCCGTTGTTGCCGAGGCCATGGCGTTCACAAAGCTGGGTGATGTCGTAGGGAAGGTGTCGACAACGGCGACGTTCAGCGCGCCTGGAGAGTATGTGCTGCGCGGCCAAATCAACGACACGAGCCAGCAAGCCGATGGGTGCTGCTGGACCAACGTGCACGTGAAGGTCACCGTCAAGCCCGCGGCAGCAGCGAAGTAAGGCTTTTGCGCAACTTGTTGTGATGCAGAAAAGGAGCTGGTGAATGTCGAATCCCAAGAGCTGGACCTGGCGAGCCATCGCAATCGGGTCGGTCGCGTTCGGCGGGTTGCTTGCCGCACCGCTGTCGGCGATTGCCGCGGAACCTACCACGACACCGACGTTCGCCAAGGACGTCGCGCCCATTTTTCAGGCAAAGTGCGAGGCGTGCCACCGGCCCGACTCGATCGCCCCAATGTCGCTTCAGACGTTCGAGGAAGCGCGGCCGTTCAAGACCGCGATTAAAGCGCGCGTGGCTGCCCGCCAGATGCCGCCCTGGAATATCGATAAGACGGTTGGCATCCAGAAGTTCAAGAACGACCGTTCGCTGACCGATCAGGAACTGGACACGATCGTCCGCTGGGTCGATGCCGGGGCGCCGATGGGCAATCCGAAAGACATGCCGGCAGCGGTGAAGTGGCCCGACGATCAGGGCTGGAACTTCGCCGAGTTGTTTGGCCAGAAGGAGCCGGATCTCATCATCAAGTCGACGCCGTACCTGCAAAAGGCTGGCGCCCAGGACGCGTGGTGGAGGCCGACGGTCGCGAGCGGCGTGACGGAAGCGCGGTGGGTGCGCGCGATCGAGATTCGGCCGGCCACGGTGAAGGGCCGTAAGGTTGTGCATCACGCCATCGCGCGGCTTCAGCAGAACGAGGGGTTGGCGCCATCGGCCGTCCGCGACCCCGACGCGGGTGATCCGGATGCAGTGGCCGCGACCGTCGCCGCCGGCGGCGGGACGTTCATGGAGTGGGCGGTCGGCAAGCAGGGCGAGATCATGCGCCCGAACTCTGGCAAGCTGATCCTGCCGGGGTCGAGATTCACCTGGGACATTCACTACTCGAACGGCGGCGAAGACGTGAACAGCGTCGTCGAAATGGGCATCTATTTCTACCCGAAGGGGCAGGACCCGAAGTATCGCCAGCAGCTGGCTCTCTGGGGCGCCGGTGGAATCGACATCGCCCCGGGCGAAGTGAAACTGACCGAGGGCTTCCACACCATGGCGCAGGCGGGACGGCTCGAGAGCTTCCAGCCGCATATGCACCTTCGCGGGAAGGCCATGATGATTGAGGCCATCAATCCGACCAACGGGCAGAAGACGGTGCTGAGCTACGTGAACGACTTCAATTTCCAGTGGATGAACTCGTACGTGTACGCCGACGACGCGGCGCCACTGCTGCCGAAGGGAACCATCATCAAGGTTACGGCGTGGCACGACAACACGGCCGCCAAGAAGTCGAATCCCGACCCAACGCAATGGGTTGGCCCCGGTGATCGCACCGTGGATGAAATGGCCCATGCGTGGTTGAACGTCACCTACATGAGCGACGCGGACTTCCAGGCCGAAGTCGACGCCCGGAGGGCCGCGCAGTCGAGTACGCAACAGCAGCAATAAGCGGGACAGTTCGATGGTGATATGAGGCGCCGCTACGGGGAGCGGCGCCTCGTCACCGAGCCGCGGCCTCGATCTTCAGCCCCTGGATTCTTCTGCAACCCTGGCGTCCTCAGGGAGTTGCGTCGATTGTCTCTTTGGCTGCGACGGCCAGGGGTGTTACACTAAACAGGACTGTATTCATCAGATATACGCTCGCGGGTGGGCCGCCCATCCTCGAGCGACGTGGCGTGCGCGCACAAAGGAGTTGGGGGAATGTCGAACATCAAGAGCTGGACCTGGCGAAGCGTCACAGTCGGGACGATCGCCATGGGCGGGTTGCTGGTCTCCTCGCAGCTAGCGAGCGCGGCGGAGCCCACCACGACGCCGACCTTCACGAAAGACGTCGCACCGATCTTCCAGGCGAAGTGTGAGGCGTGCCACCGGCCCGACTCGATCGCCCCGATGTCGCTGCAGACCTACGCCGAGACACGTCCGTTCGCGAATTCGATCAAGGCGCGAGTCGCCGCGCGGCAGATGCCGCCGTGGCACCTGGACAAGCACATCGGGATTCAGGACTACAAGAACGACCGCTCGCTGAGCGACGAACAGGTCGACACGATTGTGCGCTGGGTTAACGCCGGCTCCCCCCAGGGCGATCCGAAAGACATGCCGCCAGCCGTGAAGTGGCCGGATGAACAGGGCTGGAACTACGCCGCGCGTTTCGGACAGAAGGAACCCGACCTCATCATCAAGTCGACACCGTGGACGCAGAAGGCCGGCGCGCAGGACGCGTGGTGGAAGCCGGTCGTGGATAGTGGTCTCACCGAACCGCGCTGGGTCCGGGCGATCGAAGCCCGTCCCTCGACCGTCAAGGGCCGCAAGATTACCCACCACGCGCTCGCGTATCTCCAGCAGACCGAACCGCCAGACCCGAATGCGCCCTCAGGTGGCGGTGTCTTTGGCGCCGGCGGGCTGTTCATGGAATGGGCGGTCGGCAAGGAAGGCGAGCTCATGCGCCCGAACTCGGGCAAGCTCATGATGCCCGGCGCCAAGGTCACCTGGGACATTCACTATTCCAACGGCGGCGAGGACATCACCGACGTCGTGGAGCTCGGCATCTACTTCTATCCAAAAGGACAGGAGCCGAAGTACCGCCAGCAGCTGGGTCTCTATGGCACCGACCGCGAAATGAGCGGCGGCATCGACCTCGCGCCAAACGCCATCACGATCAACGAAGGCTTTTTCGTGTTGCGGTCATCCGGCCGTCTCGAGAGCTTCCAGCCGCACATGCACCTGCGCGGCAAGGCGATGGCGATCGAGGCGATTCTCCCGACCGGTCAGAAGCAGATGCTGACCTACGTGCCGAACTTCCAGTTCCAGTGGATGAACACGTATCAGTACGGCGACAATTCGGCGCCGCTCCTTCCGAAGGGCACGATCCTTCACATCACGTCGTGGCACGACAACACGTCGGCCAACAAGAACAACCCCGATCCGGATCAGTGGGTTGGCTACGGCGATCGGACCGTCGACGAGATGTCGCACGCGTGGCTCAATATCACCTACATGAACGACGCTGACTTCGCGGCCGAAGTCGCCGCGCGCAAAGAGGCGCTCAGCAAGAACTCACAGCAGCAATAGGCTTTTCTTCTCGCAACTTCCCAGCGGGGAGGCCGCGTTCGACGAGGACGCGGCCTCCTCGGTCCCGCCTTTTTATTGAAATCTGAAGGAGCAGCTCGAATGTCAGTGTACAGGTCGGTAATTGCGGGCATTGGCGTTGTGGCCGTGACCGCAGGCGCGATGCTGACCGGGTTGGGTCAGACGCCCGCTCCGGCGGTTCCACAGCTGCCCGGAGCGCCCATGGCGACGAGTGGGAGCTTTGTGACCCCGAGGCTCGAAGGATGGTTTCGCAACGCCGACGGGACCGCCACGATCATCGTCGGCTACTTCAATCGCAACCAGAGCGAAGTCCTCGACGTCGCTGTGGGGCCGAACAACAAGATCGAGCCGGGAGGTCCAGACCAGGGACAGCCCACGCACTTTCTCACGGGCCGCCAGTGGGGCATGTTCTCGGTGACAGTTCCCAAGGACTTCGGGACCAAGAAGCTGACGTGGACAGTTGTGGCCAATGGCCAGCCCGCCTCGATAACGCTGTGGATAAACCCTCCCTACAATGTCAGTCCGCTTGTCAAAGAGACCGATGGGAACACGCCGCCTGTGGCCAGGTTCGATCCGGCGGGACCAGAACTCAAGGGACCGCCGCGCGGGATCGCAAAAACCTACAGCGCCGCAGTTGGCGCCCCGCTTACGCTGACAGTATGGGTTAAGGATGCTGGGCCGACGTTCAGTCCCAACGCGCCTGCGCCGCCCGCGGCGGGCCGTAGCCGTCCCGGCGGACCGGGTGGTGGACCTGGCGCTGGACCAGGAGCTGGCGGACCAGGCGCTGGCCGTGGCCCGACGAATATCGTCCGGATGGCCTGGGCCAGGTATCGCGGCCCCGCCGAGCCGAAGTTTGCCAACCCGAGGCCGACCATCGACGCGGCCGCCGATGGCAAGGCCGAGACGACGGTCACCTTCCCTCAGGCGGGCGAGTACTGGCTGCGCGCGCAGTTCAACGACTCCTCGGGTGAGGGCGGCGGCGGCGACCAGTGCTGCTGGTCGAGCGCCCTCGTCAAGGTTAACGTCAAGTAACGCGGTTATCCTGGGTACTGAGGCCGTTCTGACCCCGACGCTCCCTTCCCCTCCCAGCCCCGCAGAAGCTGAACCGAGACTGAGACACTGAAGCCGAGGCTCGGCGACCGAGTGACCTGTCCTGTCACCCGCCCGCCATAGACTCGGACTCATGAACAAACAACACATCGGGCACGCTGCGCAGGTGCAAACCGGCTGGATCGCGTTCCCCGGAGGGGAACTCGAAGGTCAGCGCCCCAAGGCCATGTGCCCGGCCTGCCGGGAACGTGCCCGGCACGAGGGCACTCTCTGCTTCCAGTGCTATCGTGCCGAACTGGGCCGCGCGCGCGCGTTGAAGGCGGCCGGGGAACTCGACACCGCGTCCGACGCCCGCTTCCAGTGCGCGCTCCCGTTCGAGCCCGTCAACCGGCCCCGGCTCGAACGATTGCGGGTGGAACGGGCGGTGGAGCGGCGGGCGATCACGCAGTCCGCCGTGGGCTGTTTCGTGGACCGGCAGCGCCGTGCGCAGATTGCCGCGCGTCACGTCCTGCAGCAAATCGCAAGAGGCTCGAACCCCGAGAACCCCGTGAACCTTGTGAACCCCGTGAACCTTGTGAACTCTGTTAGTTTTGACGCAGCTATTTACGCCGCTGAACTCCAGCTTCCCGAGTCGTGGCTGCAGTTTGTTGCATCACGATAGCGTGAGATACTGTGCCCATCGAACCTCCCATGCTGATCGGCATCCTCGTCGCGCTTGCAGTCGGCGCGCTGATCGGCTGGCTCGTCGGGCGTCCCTCCCATGTGCGGCTCCAGACCCAGCTCGAAAAAGACCGTGCCGTGCACGCAGAACGCCTCAAGGCGTACCAGGAGTCGGATGCCAGGCTCCGCGAAACGTTCCAGGCGCTGAGCGCCGAAGCCCTGCAGACCAACAGCCGGACCTTTCTGGATCTTGCCGAAGTCAGATTGAACGCGGCTCGGACGGAGGCCACGACCGATCTCGAGGCGCGTAGGAAGGCCATCGAAGACCTGCTGGCCCCGCTGCACAAGACGCTCGATCAGGTCGATCGGGAAATCAAAGACTCGGAACGCCACCGCCTGGAGGCCGGCGCGCAGCTGCTGGAGCGTATTGCCTCGCTCGACACGATGGGGCAGGGCCTGCGGAGCGAAACCGCGCGGCTCGTCGATGCGCTCAAACGCCCGGGTGTGCGCGGCCGATGGGGCGAACTCCAGCTGAAACGGGTTGTCGAACTCGCCGGGATGCTCGATCGCTGCGACTTCGAGGAGCAGCAGACGTTCAGCGCCGAGGAGCGCCGCATGCGCCCGGACGTCGTCGTCCATTTGCCTGGCGGCAAGCACGTGATCGTCGACGCAAAGGCGCCGCTCGATGCCTATCTCAAGGCGCTCGAAGCGCCGGACGAGGTGTCGCGGCAGGCGTTGCTCATCGATCACGCGCGCCAGGTGCGCGCCCATCTCACGCAGCTTTCCGCCAAGGGCTACGCGGCCCACATTCATCCCACTCCCGACTTCGTCGTGATGTTTCTGCCTGGCGAGATGTTCTTCAGCGCCGCGCTCGAGCAGGATCCGTCGCTCATCGAGTTCGGCGTCGAGCTGCGCGTGATTCCGGCGAGCCCCACGACGCTCATCGCGCTGTTGAGAGCGGTCGCGTACGGCTGGCAGCAGGAGGCGATGGAGGACAACGCGCGGAAGATCAGCGATCTTGGCCGCAACCTGTACGATGCCGTGCGTGTGCTCGGGGGCCATTTCGATACGCTCGGCGCCCGCCTCAAGGCGAGCCTGGACGCGTACAATCAGGCCGTCGGTTCGCTCGAAGGCAACGTGCTCGTCAAGGCGCGCCGGTTCAAGGAACTCCAGGCGGCGAGCGATGCCGAAGAGATCGGGGCATGCGAGGTCATCGATCGCGTGCCGCGCATGCTGCAGGCCCGCGAACTGACCGATGGCCTGCCGTTCGCGGACGTGCTGAACGAGACGGACGACCGTTCAGTTCGTTCAGATGGACCGGATCGTCCGGACGGACGAGATCGACCAGCTCGACGAGATCAACCAGATGGACCAGATCGACCAGATGTCGCGCTGGCCGTCGGCACCGGGGAGCCTGTCCGATGAACCAGTTCTTCAAGCCCGATCTTCTCAAGGGACGGGCGGCACTCGTCACCGGCGGCGGAACGGGGATCTGCCGTGGCATCGCGCTCGCGCTGGCGTCAGCGGGCTGCGATGTGGCGATCACCAGCCGCAGCGCCGAGCATCTCGACCCGACGGCGGCTGAACTGGCGCACTTGGGCGTGCGCGCGCTTGCCGTCGCCGGCGACGTGCGGGATGCCGCAGCTGTGGATGCTGTGATCGCGAAGACCGTCGGCGCCTTCGGGCGCCTCGACATTCTCGTCAACGGCGCCGCCGGCAATTTCGTGTGCCTTGCGGAAAAGCTCTCGCCGAACGGCTTTGGCACCGTCGTCGACATCGACCTCAAGGGGACGTTCAACGTGTCGCGTGCGGCCTTCCCCCATCTGCAGGCTCGCGGCGGCACGATCCTCAACATCAGCGCAACCCTTCAGCTGCTGGGCACAGTGGGGCAGGCGCATGCATCTGCCGCCAAAGCCGGCGTCGATGCCCTTACCCGGACGCTGGCCGTCGAGTGGGGACCGTCGAAGATCAGAGTAAACGGGCTTGCGCCCGGTCCGGTGGACGGCACCGAGGGGGTCCGTCGACTCACGACGCCTGCCTCGCGCGAGATGATTCAGGAACAATGTCCGCTTGGGCGGCTCGCGACCATCGATGAAGTGGCGAATGCGGCGCTCTTCCTCTGTTCCGACGCCGGGTCGTTTGTCACCGGCGTCACGCTGGTCATCGATGGCGGTCTCTGGCTCCGTTCCGCCCGCGCGCTGGCGACAGATTAAGGCGTGGAGAGTTCCCCGTGCTGATTCATCTTGTCTCGTTCAAATACAAGGCTGACGCCGACGAGGCCGACCGGCGGCGCCATCGGGAACGTCTCGGGACGCTCGTCAGTATTACAGGGGTCGTGGACCTGAAGGTCGGCGCCGATGTCGTGCGATCGTCTCGCTCGTACGACACGGGCCTGATGGTCACGTTCCGCGATCGGGCGGGTCTCGATGCGTACCAGAAAGATCCACAGCACGTGCCCGTGGCCCAGTTCGGCGTTTCGATCAGCGAACACATCGTTGCTGTCGATTTCGAGTCAACGTAGAACGAATGTGGACCAGCCTAGGGCTTCGTGAAGATGAGGATGTGCTGGCGGGGCAGACGCTCATCGACCTTCGACAGTTTGAAGCCCTCGGCTTCGACCTCCAGCTTGGCCTCCGCGACCGTCATCTTGTGCTCGAGTTTGATCGGGACCTGCGGATCTTCCTTGCGGTATTCGAGCAGGACGAGTCGTCCGCCGGACTTCAAGCCTGCGCGGAGCCCGCGTAGCATCTTCTGCGGCTGGGAGAACTCGTGATAGACGTCCACCAGGAGTTCGAGGTCGAGGGACTCGGCGACCAGCTTGGGATCGTCGGTCAGGCCGAGCAGTGGCACGATGTTCATGATCTTCTCTTTCGCGATGCGCCTGCGCAGCAGCTCGATCATCTCGGGTTGAATGTCTTCGGCATACACACGGCCGGTCGACCCGACCTTCTTGGCCATGAGAACCGACATGTACCCCGTGCCGGCGCCGATGTCGCCGACCGTCATCCCGCGTTTGAGGTCCAGGGCGTCAATCGCACTCTGCGGGTCTTCTTCGATATCCCTCGCTTCACGGTCCAGCCACTCCGCGCCCTGATAGCCCATGACCGGCGCGAATACCCGTCCGCTGATGGGGTGCACACCTGGCGTGGGTGCGGGGGCAGTCTGTTGCGCGGCCCGGACGGCCCCGGCGACCCCGGCAACCCCCGTAACCCCGGTAACCCCGGTAACCCCGGTAACCCCGGTAACAACGACGAGCGCGGCGGCCAGCAGGAAAGAGCCGGTGATGGCGACAAGACGGTTCGGATGCTTCATAAGCGACCCTGGCTGAGAGCCGAAAGCTGAAAGCTGAAAGCTGAAAGCTGAAAGCTGAAAGCTGAAAGCTGCCCTTAGAATACAACCAATGACCGAACCGGCAGCGACT
>JBGOTP010000044.1:0-20705 GCA_041476545.1 Vicinamibacteria bacterium
CTCGTCGGCCACCCGGGTGTCGTAGCCATACGAGGAGAGACCGTACGAAACGACCCCCGTCCGCGTCTGACTCTCGACGAATGGTTCGATCATCTGGTGCTCGAGCGCCATGCGCTTGATCCAGCGATCCGCTTTGATGGACATTTATGCACCTGCGCGCGGGGCCCCACCCCCGCGCGCTAATACCTCGCGCTCGAGCGTAGACTCTCGCGCTCGGCCGTCATCGCTTGAAAAACGCCAATACCAGCGTCAGCAGGATGCTCAGGAGGATGGAAGTCGCCAGCGGGAAATAGAAGGAGAAGTTTCCCCGTCGAACGACGATATCGCCAGGCAGCCGCCCGAAGGGGACGCCGAGCGTCATCAGGAGCCCCACCGCCGCAATCCCCAGCCCGAGAAGAACAAGCGTCCTGCCCACTGGTGGAGCCTTAGACTAGATCCACACCCGCAAAGAAATAACCAATCTCGTACGCCGCCGTGTCTGGCGCGTCTGAGCCGTGCGTGGCGTTGCGTTCGATCGACTGCGCGAACTCCTTGCGCAGCGTACCCGCGTCTGCCTTGGCCGGATCGGTGGCGCCCATGAGCGTGCGCCATTTCCGGATGCCGTCGGACGCCTCGAGCGCCAGCACGATCGCGGGGCCCGAGGACATGAACTGCGTGAGACTGCTGAAAAACGGCCGCTCCCGATGAACGGCGTAGAACCCTTCAGCTTCACGGATCGACAACTGGATCCGCCGCATGGCGCGGATCTGAAAGCCCTCGTCCTCGATGCGCTGAATGATACGTCCGGCGAGTCGCCGCTCAACCGCGTCCGGCTTGATGATCGCCAACGTTCGTTCCGACATCGGCATCAACGCAGCCCTTCCATGATTTCTTCAAGCGCCTCCCTGCCGGGTCGCGTTCGCTCGAGTGGCAGACTGGCCAGCGGCTCATCCACGATGTTGAGCTGGGTCAGGAAATCGTCGCGGTCGGGTTCGATGTAAATCAGGCCGGTCGCAAACTCGCCGCGCCGGGCGGTTTCGTGCAGCCGCCTCATGGCGCTGAGTTTGTCCGTCGGATCGTAGTCTTCTTCGAGTTTTCTCAGGACGAGTTTTGAGCCATCGTGCATCGTCACTTCCTGGACGGTGCCAGGCTCGTACTCCACGCTGATGTCCTCGAAGAAGGGCACGAACGTGACGTCCTCTACCGGATCGTCGTGCTCCTTGGCGTACGCGTAGCTCTTGGTCGATCCTTCGTGGTCGTTGAACGTCACACAGGGAGAGATGACGTCGAGCATCACGGTCCCACGATGCGCGAGCGCGGCCTTCAGCAGCGACAGCAGTTGTTTCTTGTCGCCCGAGAACGAGCGGCCGACAAACGTCGCACCCAGTTCCACGGCGAGTGCGCACGTGTCGATCGGTTGCAGGTCGTTGACGACGCCTGTCTTGAGCTTCGAGCCCACGTCAGCCGTCGGCGAGAACTGCCCCTTCGTTAGCCCGTAGCAGCCGTTGTCTTCGATGATGTAGATAATCGGCAGGTTGCGCCGCATCAGATGCACGAACTGGCCGATGCCGATGGCGCCGGTATCGCCGTCGCCGCTGATCCCGATGGCAATCAGCTTCTGGTTCGCCAGCAGGGCGCCGGTCCCGACCGAGGGCATGCGGCCGTGGACCGCGTTAAAGCCGTGTGAACTGCCGAGGAAGTAGGCGGGGCTCTTGCTCGAACAGCCGATGCCCGACAGCTTTACGACCTGCTTGGGATTCACACCCATTTCGTAGAACGCGTCGATGATGCGTTCGGAAATCGAATTGTGGCCGCAGCCGGCGCAGAGCGTCGTCTTGCCGCCCTTGTAGACCTGCGGTTCGAGACCGATTCGGTTGACTTTGATAGGTGTCGTCATACGTGGTTGATGTCTGCTTTCAGCTGTCGGCTTTTTGCTTTCCGATTTGCCCTTGCGATTCTCTTATTCGCCCCCGGCGGTTCCGGCGCTCACGCGGCCGGCGGTCTTCTTCGCCACTTCAAAACCTTCCTGCGCCAACACATCGTCGGTGATGCTGCGGGCGTCGATCGGCAGGCCGCTGTAGTGGAGGACGCTCCGGAGCTTCGCGACCCGATCGGGCGTCAGTTCCAGTTTCAGCAACTGCCGGAGCTGAGCGTCGCGGTTCTGTTCGATGACGTAGATGCGTTCATGGGCATCGATGAACGCCGGCAATTCCGCGTTGAACGGGTACCCGCGCACGCGGAAATACGACGTCTCCACGTTGGTGTCCTCGACAAGCTGGTCGCGGCTTTCTTCGGTCGCGAAGTGCGACGTGCCGAAGGCGATGAAACCGATTTTGGCTTTGGGATTGATCTGGACAACAGGCGTGGGCACCTGCGCCCTGGCGGTCTCGAACTTGCGCGCCAGGCGATCCATGTTCTCGACGTAGTCGTCCGGACGCTCGCTGTACTGGCCCTTGGCGTTGTGGCCCGATCCGCGCGTGAAGTACGCCGGCAGGTTGTCGCCCGGCACCGTGCGATAGGCGATGCCGTCGTGGTCCACATCCTTGTATCGGCCCCACTCGCCCAGTTCCTTCAGCTTCTCAGCCGTGAGCCGCTTGCCCCGATTGACGGGCCCGGTCGGATACGTGAAGGCGTCGGACATCCAGTTGTTCATGCCGAGATCCAGATCCATCATCACGAACACCGGCGTCTGGAACAGCTCGGCGAGGTCGAACGCCTGCATGGCCATCGTATAGGCCTCTTCGACCGAGGCGGGCATCAGCATGATGTGCTTGGTATCGCCGTGCGAGAGAAACGCCACCTGCAACAGGTCGCCCTGCGCGGTCCGCGTTGGAAGGCCGGTGGAGGGTCCGACGCGCTGGACGTCGAAGATCACGGCCGGCGTCTCCGCGTAATAAGCGAGGCCCGCAAACTCACCCATGAGCGAGATGCCGGGACCCGAGGTGGCCGTCATCGAGCGGGCGCCGGCCCAGCTCGCGCCGATGACCATCCCGAGCGACGCGATCTCATCCTCCGCCTGCACGACGGCGAACGTCGCCTTCCCGGTGGCTTTGTCGACGCGATATTTCTTGAGATAACCAATGAGGGATTCGCAGAGCGATGAGGAAGGCGTAATCGGGTACCAGGCGACGACGGTGACACCGGCCATCATGCAGCCGACGGCCGCGGCGGCATTCCCCTCGATCAGAATCTTGCCGGCCGTCTTGTTCAACGGTTCGATGACGTACGGATCCTGCTTGGTGAAGGTGGCCTCGGCGTAGTCAAAGCCAGCCTTGAGGGCGCCGGCGTTCATCGTCACGGCCTTGGCCTTCTTGCCGAGCTGCTTGCCAAGCGCTTTCTCCATGTGCGCAAGGTCGATGCCCAGGAGTTTCGCGAGGATGCCGTCGTAAATCATGTTGCGGACGAGACGGCGGAGCTTGGCATCGGGACAGACGGGCGCCACGAGCTTGTCGAAGGGCACCGGGTAGAACGTCACGTCGCTGCGCAGCGTGTTGAGCTTGAGCGGCTCGTCGTAGACCACGGCGGCGCCCGGCTCGAGCGTCAGCACGTCTTCTTTCGCGGTCTCGGCATTCATGGCCACCAGGAAGTCCACTTCCTTGCGGCGAGCAATGTAGCCGCGCTTGCTGGCGCGAATCGTGTACCAGGTGGGCAGCCCAGCAATATTCGACGGGAACATGTTCTTACCCGACACCGGCACGCCCATCAGCAGGATGGAGCGCAGCAGCACCATGTTGGCGGTCTGACTGCCCGATCCGTTGACCGTGGCGACTTGAATGCTGAAATCGTTGACGACGCGCTGCTTGTGCGGGGCTTGGTGCTGTGCCTGAGTTGCCAGATCTGTCGGTGACATTCGTAAACCCTACGGCCTATGAATAGAGAGGAAGACCTTGAAACCTCTGGGGGAGGCCGATCCGAATGAGTATAACACGTGGAAAACAGGCTGTTTAGGCGCCCGTCATTTCCTTGATGGCCTCGCCCATATCTGCCGGACTTTTGACAACGCGAACGCCAGCCTTCGTGAGCGCCGCCATCTTCTCCGCCGCGGTGCCCTTTCCTCCAGCGATGATCGCGCCGGCGTGCCCCATTCGGCGCCCTGGAGGCGCCGTCTGGCCCGCGATGAAGGCCACAACGGGTTTCTTGAAGTTCTCCTTGATCCAGGTCGCCGCTTCTTCCTCCGCGCTGCCGCCAATCTCGCCGATCATGATGACGGCTTCCGTATCGGGATCCGCCGCGAACAACTTCAACGCGTCGATGTGCGTCGTGCCAATCAGGGGATCGCCGCCGATACCAAGGCACGTCGTCTGGCCCAGGCCCACTTGGGTGAGCTGGTGGATGGCTTCGTAGGTCAGCGTGCCGCTCTTCGAGACAATGCCGATGCGTCCCTCGCGACAGATATGGCCGGGAATGATGCCCGCCTTTGCCTTGCCGGCTGAAATGAGCCCCGGACAATTCGGTCCGATGAGCCGCGTGGCAGGCCGAGTCTTCAGATATGTCATCGCGCGCATCATGTCGAGCGTCGGAATGCCCTCGGTGATGCACACCACGACGCGTATGCCCGCTTCGGCCGCTTCCATGATGGCGTCGGCGGCGAACGGGGGCGGGACAAAGATGACCGAGGCGTTCGCGCCTTCCTTCTGGACGGCGTCACGGACGGTGTCGAAAATCGGCCAGCCCTCGTGGGTCGTGCCCCCCTTGCCGGGAGTCACCCCGCCCACGACGGTCGTGCCATAGGCCGCCGCCTGCTTCGCGTGAAACGTGCCTTCGCGACCGGTCAGGCCCTGAACCAGGAGGCGGGTCGATTTATCGATGAGTACGGACATAGATTGTTCGTGGCCTTCGTGTCTTCGTGGTTGATTTCCTGCTCATCCTGCGAGTTGCACGACCTTGGTCGCGGCCTCGCCCATCGAGTCGGCGGTCGTGAAATTCATGCCGCTCTCTTTGAGCAGCCGCTTACCTTCGTCCACGTTCGTGCCCTCCATGCGAATCACGATGGGTACCGGCACGCCAAGTTCCCTGACCGCGGCAATGACCCCCTGCGCGAGCACGTCGCATCGCAGAATGCCGCCGAAAATATTAATGAGCACCGCTTTCACGTTCTTGTCCGACATCAGGATGTTGAACGCGTTGCGAATCTGCTCGGCGTTGGCCCCGCCGCCGACGTCCAGGAAGTTCGCCGGCTCACCACCAGACAACTTGATGATGTCCATTGTCGCCATCGCCAGACCCGCACCGTTGACCATGCACCCGATGTTCCCGTCCAGGTGGATGTAGTTGAGCGAGAACTTCGACGCCTCGATCTCGAGTGGATCCTCCTCACCGAGATCGCGCAGGTCCTTGATGTCGGGATGCCGGTACAGGGCGTTGTCGTCGAAGTTCATCTTCGCGTCCAGGGCGAGCAGGTCGCCTGACGCGGTCACGACCAGCGGGTTGATTTCCACCATCGACGCATCGTTGGCGAGAAACGCCTCGTACAGCGACCGCGTCACCTTGACCGCCTTGTTCACCTGCGGACCATCCAGGCCAATGGCAAACGCAAGCTGGCGCGCCTCGAAGGGCATGAGCCCGACGCCCGGCTCGATGTAGACACGCGTGATCTTGTCGGGCGTGGCGGCCGCCACCTCCTCGATATCCATCCCGCCTGAGGCGCTGGCCATCATCACGGGCTTTCCGGAGGCGCGATCCAAGACGATGCTCAGATAGAGTTCGCGCGTCATCTGCAGCCCCTCTTCGACGAGCACGCGCGAAACCAGGCGCCCCCCCGGGCCGGTCTGATGCGTGATGAGCGTCATGCCAATCATCTCGCCGGCAATCCTCTCGGCCTCCTCGGGCGACCGGGCCAGCTTGACACCGCCACCCTTCCCCCGACCACCGGCATGGATTTGCGCCTTGACGACGACCACGCCTCCCCCGAGGCGCTTCGCAATCTGACCCGCTTCCGCGGCGCTGAACGCAACACTTCCGCGTGGTGCCGGAACGCCGTGGCGCGCGAGAATGGCTTTGGCTTGATACTCGTGGATTTTCATAGCGCGAGCAAACTCCTGATGCTAACTTGCGCGTTCTCGCGGCGCAACAGTAAACTGACGGTTCGATGTCGTCGCGCGTCCGCGCACTCAACTCTTCGGTCGGCACCAAACTCCTGATCGGTATCACCGGTCTCGCTCTTGTCCTTTATCTCATCGTCCATGTCTCCGCGAACATGATGGTGATGCTCGGGCCGTCGGTGTTCAACGGAACAGCCGACAAGCTCGAGCGTCTGCCGCTGCTGCCCGTCATCGAACTCGGCCTCCTGGCGTTCTTCGTCATCCACGTGTTCAAGACCGCCGATATGTTTCTGACCAACCGGCGGGCGCGCCCGGTCGGCTACGTGCAGAAGAAGTACGCCGGTCCGCCCAGCAGAAAAACCTTCGCGTCTTCGACCATGATCCTGTCCGGCCTGTGGCTCCTGGCCTTCATCATCATTCACGTCAAGGCGTTCAAGTACAGCACGACGTACGAATGGGCGGAGGGGGGCAAGGACTTCTATCGCCTGGAGATGGACAACTTCACCGGACACCCGCTCGTCGTCGGCTTCTACGTGCTCAGCATGCTGGTCGTTGGCTCACATCTATGGCATGGCGCATCGAGCGCCGTTCAGTCGCTCGGGGCCTCCGGAACGAATGACCCGCGGCGGGCACCGACGATCGTCATTGCGGGCCGGACCGTCGCGGTCCTCATTGCCGGAGGATTTATCACCATCGCGCTCTGGGCGTACTTCGTGGCGGGCCAGCCATGAAACTGGACGCCAACTCGCCATCGGGGCCGATCGCCGACAGGTGGGACCGCCACAAGTTCGAGATGAAGCTGGTCAACCCGGCCAACAAGCGGAAGTACACCGTGATCTGCGTGGGAACGGGCCTCGCCGGGGCATCGGCCGCGGCATCGCTTGGTGAACTCGGCTACAACGTCATCAACCTCTGCATTCAAGACAGTCCGCGGCGTGCGCACAGCATCGCCGCGCAGGGCGGCATTAATGCGGCCAAGAACTACCAGAACGACGGCGACAGCGTGTACCGGCTCTTCTACGACACGGTCAAGGGCGGCGACTACCGCTCTCGCGAGTCGAACGTCTATCGCCTCGCGCAACTGAGCGTCAACATCATCGACCAGTGCGTGGCGCAAGGCGTGCCCTTTGCCCGCGAGTACGGTGGTCTGCTCGACAACCGATCCTTTGGCGGCGCGCAGGTGTCACGCACCTTCTACGCCCGAGGCCAGACCGGCCAGCAGCTCCTGATCGGCGCCTATCAGTCCCTGATGCGACAGGTCCACCAGAAGAGCGTCCGCTTGCTCACGCGTCGCGAAGTGCTGGACGTCGTCATCATCGACGGCAAGGCTCGCGGCATCATCGCGCGCAATCTGGTCACTGGCGAGATCGAGCGGTACGCGGGAGACGCCGTGATCCTGGCGACCGGCGGATACGGAACCGCCTACTACCTTTCGACCAACGCCGTGAACGCCAATGTCACGGCGGCGTGGCGGGCCCACAAGCGCGGTGCCCTCTTCGCAAACCCCTGTTTCACGCAGATCCATCCGACCTGCATTCCGGTAAGCGGCGACCATCAGTCGAAGCTGACGCTCATGAGCGAAAGCCTTCGCAACGACGGCCGCGTCTGGGTGCCGAAGAAGAAGGGCGACTCGCGGCCACCCGAACAGATTCCCGAAGACGAGCGCGACTACTACCTCGAACGCAAGTACCCGAGCTTCGGCAACCTGGTTCCACGCGACGTCGCGTCGCGTAATGCCAAGCAGGCCTGCGACGCCGGGCTTGGCGTTGGCGACAGCGGCCTTGCGGTGTACCTGGATTTTGCCGACGCCATCAAGCGCATCGGACTCGAGACGATTCAGGAAAAGTACGGGAATCTCTTCCAGATGTACCGGAAGATCACCGACGAAGACGCGTACAGAGTTCCGATGCGCATCTACCCCGCCATTCACTACACGATGGGCGGGCTCTGGGTCGACTACAACCTGATGAGCAACGTCCCAGGCCTTCACGTGTTGGGCGAAGCGAACTTTTCGGATCACGGCGCCAATCGTCTCGGCGCGAGCGCGCTCATGCAGGGGCTCGCCGACGGCTACTTCGTCGTCCCCTACACCATCGGTCACTATCTGGCGAGCGGCTCGCTGCCCAAGGTCACGACCGAGCACGACGCATTCAGCGAAGCGGCGAGCAACGTACAGACGCGCATCAACAAGCTGCTGGCCGTCAAAGGCAACCGGGGAGCCCACGAGATTCACCGGGAGCTCGGGCGCATCCTGTGGGATGACGTCGGGATGGCGCGAACGGACGCCAGCCTCAAGCGCGCCCTGGCCGCGATTCCGAAGTTGCGCGACGAGTTCTGGCAGAGCGTGTCGGTGCCTGGCACGCCGGACAACCTGAATCAGAACCTGGAGTACGCCGGGCGCGTCGCTGACTATCTCGAGTTTGCCGAGTTGCTCGCGCTCGATGCGCTTGAGCGGAAAGAGTCCTGCGGCGGCCACTTCCGCGAAGAAAGTCAGACGCCCGAGGGGGAAGCCCTGCGAGACGACGCACATTTCACCTACGTGGCGGCGTGGGAGTTCAAGGGCGTGGGCCGGCAGCCTGAACTGCACAAAGAGCCGCTCGAGTTCAACGAAGTGCACCCGACTCAGCGCTCGTACAAGTGATCAGACCATGAAGCTGAAGCTGAAGTTGAAGATCTGGCGCCAGGCCGGTCCGAATGTTGCCGGCACCCTGGTCGACTACCCCGCCGACCATGTCTCGCCAGACATGTCGTTCCTCGAAATGCTCGACGTCGTCAACGAGGGACTGATCAGGAAGGGCGAGGACGCGATTGCGTTCGACTCGGACTGCCGCGAAGGCATCTGCGGCATGTGCAGTCTCGTCGTGAACGGCGTTCCACACGGCCCCGACCGCGGCACCACCGTCTGCCAACTTCACATGCGGCGATTCAAGGACGGCGACACCGTCACCATCGAACCGTGGCGCGCCAAGGCCTTCCCCGTCGTCAAGGATCTCGTCGTCGATCGCGGCGCCTTCGATCGCATCATTGCCGTGGGCGGCTACGTGTCGGTGAACTGCGGGGGCGCGCAGGATGCCAACAGCATCCTTATTCCAAAGGCGATCTCCGATGCGGCGATGGACTCAGCGGCCTGCATCGGCTGCGGCGCGTGCGTCGCGGCCTGCAAAAATGCCTCGGCGCACCTGTTTGTCAGCGCCAAGATCTCGCATCTCGCCCTGCTGCCACAGGGGGCGGTTGAGCGCTCCCGCCGGGCCGTTGCCATGGTTGATCAGGCCGATGCCGAAGGGTTCGGAAGCTGTTCGAACGAGGGGGAGTGCGAAGCGGTGTGCCCGAAAGAAATTCCCATCTCCAACATCGCCCGCATGACGCGCGAATACATTCGCGCGACCCTCCTCTCGCGCTACTGACGTCACGCTACTTCGCCGCGACCGCCGATTTCGACGTGCCGTTCAGCTCAAAGATGATACCGAGCGTGTCCATGAAATCGAGATAGGCGTAGCCGCCGCCCGCCTTCCCGTTGATCCACTTACCGCCCTTCATCTGCAGGTCGCGAATCGTCTCGTCGATTCGGTCGCCGACGTTGATCGCGATGTGCTGCGCGGCAGTGCCCTTCTGCTTCTCGACGTAGTCAGACCAGGGCGTGGGGCCGCCCACCGACTGAATGAGCTCCATCCCGACATCGCCCTGCTTCCAGCTCGCGATCCGCAGAGACGCGCTCATGTTCCACTTCGAGTCGGGCGGAAACTGCGAATCCTTGTAGTCGATCACCCTGGGAGCGGGGATGCCAAACGCGTCGGCATAGCCTTTGGCCGTCACGTCCATGTCCTTCACCGCGAATCCGACGTGCGACACCGGCAACGACGCGAGCGGCGGCAACGCACCGCCGGACGGAGCCGCCGGCGCCGGAGCACCCGGTGCTCCCGCTCCCCGGACCAACTCGAACGAGGTGCCGAGCGTCGATCGAAAGTTGATATACGCGAAGACGCCCCCCTTCGCGCCAAGTGTCCAGCGCCCACCCTTCTGCTCCATGCCGGCCCGCAGGTCGTCGATGCTGCCGGTGATCGAAAAACCGGTGTGCTGAATGCCCATGCCGTAGGCCTGCAGATGCTCGTAGTACGGGCCGACGGGGTTCAACGGCTGCACGAGCTCAATGTGGAAATTGGGCATGTACATGTTGGTGACCTTGGCCTGCGCCTTCTGCCCATCGGGCATGTCGATGGGGAATTCGGTCACCGTGGGCACCGGAAAGCCCATCACTCTCACGTACTGGCGCACGGTTTCGTCGATGTCGCGCACCACAATGCCGACATGATTCACTGGCGCGGTGCCAATCTGCGGCAACGCCTGCGTCCGCGCCGGCGTCCAAAGATCGACAAGCGCTGTGAGAAGCATGACCACGAACACGAATCGAGTCAGACGCATAAACTCCTCCTTACACTTTAATCACATCGACCAGTTCTTTGACAGCGGCGGCCGACTTCTTGAGCGCCGCGTCTTCCTCCGGGGTCAGTTTGATCTGCATGATCTGCTCGACACCACGCGCGCCGAGCTTGACCGGAACACCGACGAAGAGATCGCGAATGCCGTACTCGCCCTGGAGGAACACCGAGCACGGCAGGATCTTCTTCTTGTCCTTGAGGATGCACTCCACCATCTCGGCGGCTGCGGCGCCGGGCGCGTACCAAGCGCTCGTGCCGACGAGCTTCGTGATTTCGGCGCCGCCGTCGGCCGTCCGCTTGCAGATGGCGTCGACGCGCTCCTTCGACATCAACTCCGTGATCGGCACGCCCGCCACGGTCGAATAGCGTGGCAGCGGCACCATCGTGTCGCCGTGACCACCCAACACGAAGGCATGAACGTTCTCAACCGATACGTTCAGCTCCATCGCAATGAACGTCCGCATGCGCGCCGAGTCGAGCACTCCCGCCATCCCGATGACGCGCTCGCGCGGGAAGCCGCTCAACTTGTAGACAGCCTGACACATCGCGTCGAGGGGGTTGGCGACTGGCACAATGATGCAATCCGGCGAATGCCTGACGATCTGCTCGGTGACCGCCTTCATGATGCCAAAGTTGACAGTCAGCAGATCGTCGCGGCTCATGCCCGGCTTGCGCGGAACGCCTGACGTGATGACAACGATGTCGGAATTGGCGGTTTGCGAATAATCAGACCCGCCAATCACCCGACTGTCGGAACCAGTGATCGGGCACGATTCCAGCATGTCGAGGGCGATGCCGGCCGCTTTCTGGTCGGCGATGTCGACGACGACGACATCGGCCAGTTCCTTGTCGGCAATGCAGCGCGCCACCGTGGAACCCACGTTCCCCGCGCCGCCGACGACGGTTACTTTGCGATTCATGTCAACTCCTTCGAACGCCTGTTCATCACGAAGCCACGAAGGCCACGAAGCTCGGCTTGGGCAGTGCCCAAAGATGCTCTTCGTGTTCTTCGTGGCTTCGTGACAAGCTGAGGCTGGTTACATATTCCTGATCATCGCGTCGCCGAACTCCGAGGTCTTCAGCTCTTTGGCACCATCCATCAGGCGGGCGAAGTCGTACGTCACCTGCTTTGCCGCAATGGCACCGTTCATGCCCTTCACGACGAGATCCGCCGCCTCCGTCCAACCCATGTAGCGCAACATCATCTCACCAGACAGGATGACCGAACCGGGATTCACCTTGTCCTGATTGGCGTACTTCGGCGCCGTGCCGTGAGTGGCCTCGAAGACAGCATGGCCCGTGACGTAGTTGATGTTCCCCCCTGGCGCGATCCCGATGCCCCCGACTTGTGCGGCCAGTGCGTCGGATAGGTAGTCGCCGTTCAGGTTCAGGGTGGCGATGACGTCGAACTCATCCGGACGCGTCAGGACCTGCTGCAGGGTGATGTCGGCAATCGCATCCTTAATAATGATGCCAGCGCCGGGCCTCCCCTCGGGAATCCGACACCAGGGCCCGCCGTCGATTTCCACGGCGCCGTAGAACGCTTTGGCCACCTGGTAACCCCAATCACGGAAGGCCCCTTCAGTAAACTTCATGATGTTGCCCTTGTGGACCAGGGTCACACTCTTCCGGCCGAACTTCACGGCGTACGCGATGGCGCTGTGCACCAGGCGCTCGGTGCCGAGGCGGCTCACCGGCTTCAAGCCAATACCAACGTCGAGTCCGACTTTACGTGCCGGGGCGCCAATTGCTTCCAGTTCCTTTTGCCAGCCGGTCGATGCTTCCTCGGTACCGAAGCGGATCTTCTTGAATTCCTTCGGGAATTCCTTGGCGAAGAAGTCGAGAATCTTCTTCGCGTCCGGCGAACCGGCGGCATATTCGATGCCGGCATAGATGTCCTCCGTGTTTTCCCGGAAGATCACCATGTCCACCTTCTCCGGGTGCTTCACGGGGGACGGAACGCCCGTGTACCACCGCACGGGACGGAGGCACACATAAAGGTCGAGCATCTGGCGCAGCGCCACGTTCAGCGATCGGATGCCGCCGCCGACTGGTGTCGTTAACGGTCCTTTGATTCCCACGAGGTACTGCCGGAAGGCGTCCACCGTCTCATCGGGCAGCCAGTTATTGCACTGCTTGAAACTCTTCTCGCCGGCGTAGATCTCCTTCCACACGATCTTCCGCCTGGCGCCGTACGCCTTCTCCACCGCGGCATCGAGCACGCGGACACTCGCGCGCCAGATATCAGGCCCCGTGCCATCGCCCTCGATGAACGGAATAATCGGATCATCAGGTACGACGAGCGTCCCCTGACTTCGCGAGATCGATGTGCCGATAGAAGTCATTTAGGTCAGGTCCCCCGAAGAGATCAAATGATTCTCACAGGTACTGTGGAAAACTCTGTGGAAAAGCAATTTGTTTACACCGTTGCAACGCGACATTGGGAATGTTTTAGCAGTTTGCACCACGGCAGGGCGAACACACGGTCTCACATTTCTAACGAAACAAAACGTGGGGATTATACTGTAGCCGCAAAGCATGAGCGTCTCCTTGACCAGGCTGGCCGCGAAGATGGAGCTGGACCGTTGAAGGACGGCCCAATATGAAAATCATCGTTTCCGACGACCTTCCGGAATCGGCCCTCGAATTACTGCGGGCCGAACCCGGATGGCTAGTTGACGCCAGGAGCGGCAGAGCCGCCGCCGACCTCGCGCACGACCTCGCTGACGCCGACGCCTTGCTCGTCCGCAGCGCGACCAAGGTGACAGCCGACCTCTTGAAGTCGGCCCCGCGCCTGCGCATCGTCGGCCGCGCCGGCACCGGCGTCGACAATATCGACGTCACCGCGGCAAGCGCGCGCGGCATCCTCGTCGTCAATGCACCCGGCGCCAACAGCATCAGCGTCGCGGAGCACGCGTGCGCGTTGATACTGGCGTTGGCACGCATGGTGCCTGCCGCCGATCGAGCGATGAAGGACGGCAAGTGGGAGAAGAAGCGTTTTCTTGGCACCGAATTGCGGGGCAAGACTTTGGGGATTCTTGGTCTGGGCCGCATCGGCCAGGAGGTCGCGCTCCGCGCGCGCTCCTTTGGCATGCGGATCGTGGCCCACGATCCGTTCATCACCAGTGAAATCGCAGAGAGCATGAGCGTGCTGCTGCTGACGCTCGACGAGGTCTGTGCGACCGCGGACTTTCTGACGCTGCACCTGCCCGCCACAGCGGAAACGAAGCACTTATTCAACGACGCGAGATTCGCAAAGGTCAAACACGGCCTCCGCATCATCAACACCGCTCGCGGTGAACTGATCGACGAGGCGGCGCTGAAACGCGCCATCGAATCCGGCGCCGTGGCCGCTGCGGGGCTGGATGTATTCGAGAAGGAACCGCCCCCGGATTGGGCGCTGGCCCAAATGCCACAAGTCGTGGCCACGCCGCACATCGCGGCATCGACCGAGGAAGCGCAAGAGCTTGTCGGACTGGACACGGCCGCTGCCGTCCGCGACTTCCTCCGCGAGGGCGTCGTGCGCAACGCCGTCAATTTCCCTTCCATTCCATCGACCGAGTTGCAGCGTCTGCAGCCCTGGATTCACCTCGTCGAATCACTCGCGGCCATCGTGACGCAGATGGGCCCGGCGCGGATTCAGACCATCGCGATCCGTTACTATGGCGCGCTGGCCGAGAGCCGCGCGACTGATATTCTTGGCGCGAGTGCCGCGGCCGGTGTTCTGCGACCCATCCTGTCGGGTGGGGTCTCAATCGTGAACGCTCGCGCCGCCGCTCGCGAGCGCGGGATCGAGATTGTGGAAACCCGCAGCACGCGGTCGCGGCATTACACGAGCCTCGTCTCCGTCAAACTGCATACGAGCGACGGTGAACGATGGACCGAAGGCACGGTGTTCGAGCCGAACAGCCCGCGCCTCGTGTCGGTCCGCGGCGTGGCGGTCGAGGCGCCGCTCGCCGGCACGATGTTGTTCATCTCCAACGATGATCAACCGGGCGTCATCGGCGACGTGGGCACGATTCTGGGCCGGCATGAGGTGAATATCGCGAACTTCGCGCTCGGACGCGGCGACACCGGCGCCATAGGCGTCGTCAACGTGGACGAGGAAGACAGCGCGCCCGCCGCGCTCGACGCGGCGGTGGATGCGATCCGCCAGGTGCCCGCCGTGCGCGAAGCCTGGGTGGTTCGACTGCCGCAGACACAATAGCGCCCCGTGGTGGGGTCGTCGCGATTTGCATGCCCTCAGCCCTTTGCCCTCAGCCCTGACTGCTTCCCTCGCAGCTGACGCCCGATCCCGATGACGTCCATCAGAGCTCGCGGCGCGTGCAGGAGACGGAACCGTGATCCGGGAACGTCGCGCCATTCCTGCAGCGGAATCTCGCAGATGCTCGAGGCCGCGCCTGGTCCCCTGGCGCGGACATAGCGCGCGAGAATCTCGACGTCCATGACCCACTGCGATCGGAACGGCTCGCCGAAGGCCCGGCGCGTCGTGTCGGTCACCCGGAACACCTTGGCGCCGCACTGCGTGTCGTAGACCGCGAGACCGAGCGCGAGCGATGCGGCCGTCGCGAACAGCCGGCCGGTGTAATGTCGAAACAGCCGCCGCTCGATCTGGCGTCCGAGCATCTTCACGCGAGAGCCCATGACGATGTCGATGTCGGGATTCACGTCGAGCGTGTCGATGAATCCTTGAAGCGCGGAGAGAGGCGTCGACAGATCGGCGTCCCAGTACCCGACGTACTCGGGCTGCTGTTCGAGCGACGCCTGCACGCCGCGTCGCACGGCTTCGGCTTTCCCCATGTTCCGCGGCAGGGTGAGCACGGTGATCCTCGTGCCACCGCCCGACACCAGGTCAGCGAGCATCGCGGCCGTCGCATCGGAACTGCCATCGTCCACAAAGAGCAGCGCGACATCGCGGTTGGACCCAACCAGACGCAGAAACGGTTGCTGCTCGAGGCGACTGCCTTCGTTATAGCAGGGCACGACGAGCAGCAGCCGCGCGGGCATCAGCGTTTCTCGGCCACGGCAAACGCCGTCAATCCGAACACATGATTGTGGCGCGCAACCCGCGACTCGGCGGTGCAGATTGTCGTCAACAGTCGATTCGTCACCGCGTGATGCCGACGCAGCTGGCTCGCTGGGTGTGTCGGTCGCCGATTCCACAGGCACTGGACCACTGCCGCTGGAAATACCGACGCGGAGAAGTAGAACCCGCCGACGGGCGCCAGGCCGGCGTCCGCAAGCACGCGCATGAGTCCGTTGAGGGCATACCGTCGCCGATGTTCGAGGAAGACGTCGTGTCCGTTCCAGAGCCACGAGAAGAGGCTTCCCGGCAAATGTCTCGGAGCGTTCCGAGCTGTACCCGGGGTCGATACACACGGCGCTCTTGGCGGCCGTCTCCCGCAGCAGCACTTTTGAAAAGTAACCGGAGCCGCAGCGGCCGGCCGCATGAGGGAGAATACGTCATCGTAATTGCGAAACGCTGTACTTAGTGCAAAGACGATGGCGTGAAGATAGGCCCTTTGGCTCGGCCCGTCAACAGAAAGCGCCAGGTCACCCGAAAAGCCCGTACTGCACGAATGTGGATCCGGCCGAGGCGTGGAGTATCATCCTCAGCTGACCGTTCACCTCTCCTTCCCAGTCCTTACGTGCATGCCCAGCGGGCGCGGCTGTTCCTGACGTGACTCCGAGACTGAGCTGGCTCTGGCCGGTTCTGGTGGTGGCGCTGTTCTGCGCACCACTCTTCGTCGGGCTCCACGGCAACGATCTGCGCGGCGACGAGGCCATCTACTCGTTCGCCGTCGATCGGATGCTCGAGACACGCGACTGGCTGATTCCGCGAGGCTCTCCGTCCGAGGACGCGCTGTTCTTCGAGAAGCCACCGCTCAAGATCTGGATTGTCGCGGGAGCCATGAGACTTGGCCTGACGCCGCACGACGAGTTTGGGATGCGGTTCTGGGACGTGCTGTTCAGCGGCGTTGCCTTTCTGTACGTGTTCGCCATCGGACGCCGGATCGCGGGACCGCTGTGCGGGGCGCTTGGCGTGCTCGCTCTTTTCATTCATGCGCCCCTCCTGTTCGAGCACGGCGTGCGCGAGAATAACATGGAAGCGCCCCTCTTCCTCGCGTACTGCGGCGGCGTGTATCACTACCTGGCCTGGACGTCGGCGAAAGTGCCGCGGTCCCGCTGGTGGCAGGCGGTCGCCGTCGGCATGTTCTTCACGCTGGGGTTCATGGTGAAGTTCGTCGCCGCGCTGTTTCTTCCCCTCGTCCTGGGCGTGGCGGCGCTCACGCTCCCCAGTCACCGGCGGGCGCTCCTGCGCGACTGGCGGATCTGGCGAGCGTCGATCGGCATCTCGCTCCTGCTGATCGTGCCGTGGTTCGCCTACTGTCACTTCACATACGGCCGCGAATTCTGGCACGTCCTGTTGCAGGTTCACGTGTACCAGCGCATGACGGTCGGAATGGATCCGTCGCACGTGCACTCGGGCGGCTTCTACTTCTCGCATCTCTACGAAGCCCTCGAGGGCGCGCATATCATGACGCTCACCGCCATCGGCGGCGCCTTGCTGCTCATCGACACCATTCGACGACGATGGGCCGAGGGTTTTGTCGTCCTCCTCTGGTTCGCGCTGCCCCTCGCACTCGTGTCGCTCGCGACGTCCAAGCTGTACTACTACGCGTATCCGTTCATTCCTCCCGTCGGCCTGGCGTTCGGCTACCTCTTTGCCTGGATCTGGCGGTACGTGCAGCCATGGGGATCTCGGGGCGCCGACAACATCGACCGTTGGATCACGGCTCGCTGGCCGGGTGTGCTGGTCATTCGTCGTCGCTCCCTGCCGCGCCGCGCGTTGACCGCGCTTGCGGCGGTCGCCGCTGTTGTCCTTCTCTGGACGATGGCGTTTGGAGTCGTCGTTGTTTCGGTGCACGGCGTGCGGCTATTCAAGAACGGCGGCTTTCTGCGTCCCTGGATCGCAGCGGCCGTCCTCGGCATGCTCGCGGGACGTGCGAAGGAGGTCGGCCTGTTCCTGATCGTCTCGCTCCTGCTGCTCTGGCTCGTGCCGGTGCAGGAGTACCGCGAGCTGCTTCCGCGCCTCACAATTGAGAACCACCCGATGCGATCGCTGCTGGACTGCGTCCAGAATCTGCGGACCACGATGCCGGCGGACTCGTCGTCATGGCGCGGACTCTACGTCGCCGGACCGCAAGACGCTCTCGGTCACGGCCACTACTACTACTTCCGGCGCCTGCGCCCATGGGAGCGCGACGACCCGCCCGTGAGCTCGAAGGTCTACCGATCGCTGTACGACTCGTCCGCGGAGCGGCCGGTCCTTATCGCCGCGTTGAGCTACGGCGCCTTCAAGGAGCAGTTGGCCTCGGCGGCGCTCCCGGCCGATTTCGCGGCGATCCCGCCGCCCGTCGTGGTGAAGCTGGAAGACGCACTCCTGCTCTTGCCCGGCGTGTACCGCGCCTGCGACCAGAGCGCTCGCGGCTACACAGTCAGGTAGAGTGGCAGCGAACCAGCAGGTGCTTTCGTCTTCGTCCGAAACCTTCGTGGTTCGTCAGTGCAGATGCAAGGACAATAGGCCGGATGAGATGAGGTCTCGGTCAACGGAAGGCCTCCTTTTGGGGATCTCGCTGGGCAGGCCGAGATGACCGAGGATCCGCGCGATCACCGCGGCCTCCTCGATGAGCGCCACCAGACGCAGGCGCCCGCCGCAACGCGGGCACGCCAGCACGTCGAATCCGCCGCCTTCGCGCAGCGCGCTTCGGCGTGCCTCGTCGGAGCCTTGGCGGCGACGGGAACGTCCGGCGCATCAGGTCCGCCCACAGCCGACCACCGGCCCGTGGCGGGCGCGCTTCATCCGGCGCCCCCGCGGGCCCAGTTCGCGAAGTGCTGGCGCGGCTGGATCGCTACCTCGGTCCGGTCGGAGCCTCCGCCGCTCAGAATTGACGGGACGGCGCTTGCCGCGGAACGCGCAGAAGATCTTGGGACTCTGCGTGCTCGGCGACCTCTGCGGTTGATGTTGTGCTCACCTGACGCAGACCTTCAACGCGCCCGGGTGCACGCGCGCTTCGAGTTGCGTCCCTCCTTGCACCGGCTCCCCGTCCACGTGGAAGACCATCGGTTCATCACTCGCAACGGTGACCCGTTCGAACTGTCGGGTCGACACGCGACGCAACCGGGCCAGCCCACCCACGAACAGCCGGGGTACCGCGCACACCGTCGCGAGGCGCGATGTTTCCTCGACCACGACCAGGTCGAGCCGCCCATCGTCGAGCCGCGCGGCCGGCGCGATGCGCGCGCCATTGCCGAACTGCGGCGAGTTCGCGAGGGTGACGAAGAGCGCGCGCCGCTCGATGGTCTCGCCATCGATTCGATACCAGGCCGGCCGGTAGGTCCACAATTCGCGGGCGGCGATTCGCGCGTACGCGGCGAGCCCGCGACGGCGTGGATTCCGGTCCAGGCAGGCCGCGACATGCGCGTCGAAGCCGATCCCGGCAATATTGAAGAACAGACGGCCGTCAATCTCCCCGGCATCGAGCGCCCGCGGCGCGGCCCGAAGCGCCTCGGCAATTGCGCGATCGGGGCGCGGCTGAACACCGAGTTCGCGGGCCAGCCCGTTGCCAGAGCCGGATGCCACGAGAGCGACCGGCGTTTGGCCGAATGCCAGAGCTGAGCCCACTTCATTCAACGTGCCGTCGCCGCCCCAGGCGATGACGAGTCGAGCACCGCGAGTCACGGCGCGAGCGGCCAGTTCGCGCGCATGTCCTTTCCGTTCCGTGACGAACACTTCACCCACTTCACCACGCGACCTCAGCACCGCGGAGGCCAGCGCGACGCGCCGCTCGGCCGCGTCGTGCCGCGCACCGCCGGCAATCGGATTGATGATGACGGTGATCATGAGTGCGGACCTGCCTTATGCTACTATTCGTCGTGCACCCTGCATCGACTGGTTCCGCGGTCGATTCCATCGCTTCGCTCAACGTTGTCGCCGTCATCCCCGCTCGATTCGCCTCGACACGTTTTCCCGGCAAGCCGCTCGCGCGTATCGATGGTCGGTCGATGATCGAGCACGTGTACCGGCGAGCCGAAGCGTCTCCGCTCGTGTCCCGCGTCATCGTGGCGACCGACGATCTGCGCATTGCCACCATCGTCAGCGACTTCGGTGGACATGTCCGCCTGACACGCGCGGATCATCCGAGCGGCACCGACCGTCTCGCGGAGGTGGCCGCGACGCTCGACTGCGACATCATCGTCAACGTGCAGGGGGATGAGCCACTGCTCGATCCGCGGGCAATTGGCGAAGCCGTGCAGCCATTTGCCGACCCGTCCATTGTCATCACCACACTGTATCGGCGCATCGAGCATGCGTCCGAGCTCGCCAACCCGAATGTGGTGAAGGTCGTGCTCGACCGCGCGGGGTTCGCTCTGTATTTTTCGCGCGCGCCGATTCCCTATGCACGCGATCCGCGCGGCGGGTGGCCGCCGCTCTACAAACATGTCGGTCTGTACGCCTATCGCCGCAATGCCCTGCTCGTGCTCGCCGCGCTCGACCCCACGCCCCTCGAGCGGGCCGAAGCGCTCGAGCAGCTTCGCGCGCTGGAGCACGGCATTCGCATCAAGGCTGTTGAGACCGCGTACGATTCGATTGGCGTGGATACGCCGGACGATCTGGAACAGGTACGTCGCCTGCTTGCGGCGCCCACTTCGAGTTGAAGATGCCCAACACCAAGTACATTTTCGTCACTGGCGGCGTGGTCTCCTCCCTCGGCAAAGGTCTCGCGGCGGCCTCGATCGGCGCCCTGCTCGAGGGGCACGGCTACACCGTCAACATTCAGAAATTCGATCCGTACATCAACGTGGATCCGGGCACGATGAGTCCCTACCAGCACGGCGAGGTGTACGTCACCGACGATGGCGCCGAGACCGACCTGGACCTGGGCCACTACGAGCGCTTCACCAATACGAAAACCGCCAGGAATTCGAACTGGACGACGGGAAAGATCTACCAGAGCGTCATCCAGAAGGAGCGGCGCGGCGACTATCTCGGGCGAACGGTCCAGGTCATTCCGCACATCACGAACGAAATCAAGGACGCCATCCGGGGTGCGGCCCATGACGTGGACATCGCGCTCATCGAAATCGGCGGCACCGTCGGCGACATCGAGAGCCTGCCGTTTCTCGAAGCGATTCGCCAGTTCCGCCAGGACGTCGGGCGCGACAACACCCTGTACGTGCACTTGAC
>JBGOTP010000045.1:0-20646 GCA_041476545.1 Vicinamibacteria bacterium
AGATACGGCCGGAGCGTCGCGTCAAGATCCACGCGCAGATGCTTGGCCGCCGGCCCCTCGCGATAGATTGTCCACACCAGGAACGAACCACCAAGCGTGACCTCGATCATCCGCGCCAGCGCCTGGACGTCTGTGTCAGCGCGCAGTTCGCCCGCAGCGACGGCGTCGGCGAGCAGCTGCTCGTAGCGAACCCGTGTGGCCCGATTCAGCCGCAGCAAATGCCTGCGGAGCACCGGGTCCGCTAAATCGTTGTGCAGGTAGGCGAGATTCCGCAACGCGGCGCGGGGCGACTCGGCCAGCCTGGCGTGCACCGCCGTGACGGCGCGCAGCGCGCTGAGCGGTGAAGACCTGCGCGCAGTGCGCGGCGCGCCAAAGCCGATATCGCCGGTGACGGCGGCGTACCGCGCGTGCGCGTGCAACAGCTGACGCTTGGAGCCGAACCGCTGCACCAGGGCGCCCGCCGTGACGCCTGCCTCCGCCGCGATGGCGCCGAGCGTCAGCTCCGCGGGCCCGACGCGCAGCATCACCCGCACCATGGCCGCGAACACATCGGTATCCTCCGCCTTGCGACGCCGTGGGCTCATCGCGGCTCCTTGACATAACCTAAACGACCGTTTAGTTTACACCGACATGACGTCACCGAAGATGGCAAAGAAGACGGCAAAGAAGAAGGTACTGGCCGGATCGAGGCCTCTGACTGGACGTGTTGCGCTGGTGGCCGGCGCGACGCGAGGCGCCGGGCGCGGCATCGCCCGGGCGCTGGGCGAGGCCGGCGCGACGGTCTATTGCACGGGTCGAAGCGTCACCGGCAAACCGTCGCCGTACGGACGGCCTGAAACGATCGACGAAACCGCGGCGATGATCAACGCCGCAGGCGGCTCGGCAATCCCCGTCCGCGTTGACCACACGATCGAGTCCGACGTCAAAGCGCTCTTCCGGCGCATCGCCCGCGCGCACAAGCGACTCGATATCGTCGTCGACAGCGTCGCCGGCGAAGACCCGCTGATGAAACGGTACGGGTATCTCTGGCAGGCGGATCTGACGACCGCCGACGCGATCTTCCGGCAGGCCATCACGTCGCGCATCATGACGGCGAAGCACGCGGCGCTGGCGATGATGCCCGCCAAACGCGGGCTCATCGTCGACGTGACGGAAAACGACATGATCGGCGGCGGCGGGAATCCGATGGCGCAAGCCGCCAAGCTGGCGCAGAAGGTGCTGCCGCTCCTGTGGGCTGCCGAGCTCGCGCCGCATGGCGTCGCCGTGATCGCCATCACGCCCGGCTTTCTACGCTCGGAATCGGTGCTGCAGCATTTCGGCGTCACCGAAGACAACTGGCGCGAAGCGGGCAGGAAGGATTCAAACTTCCTGCAATCGGAATCGCCGCTCTTCGTGGGGCGCGCGGTCGCCGCGCTCGCCGGCGATCCGAAGGTGACGGCCCGCACCGGGATGCTCGTCAGCTCGTGGGAACTGGCGCGCAACTATGGATTCACCGACTACGATGGACGCCGTCCAGACTGGGGCCGCCACAAGATTGATTTCTCGGTGTTGCCGCCGGAGTGGGTCGATCTGTTCCGCACAGGCACCGACTTGGAACTCAGGTGGCTGACGACGCTCGCGGCGCGGACGAAGACGTTCAAGGCAAAGATCCCCGGCGGAGCTAGCTCACGAGGCCCACGTACCCGCTGAATGACCGGGACTCGTCGCCTTGCTGCAGCTGCGGCGGCCCTGGCCGCGGTTTCCGGATCGCTGTCGCCGAGCACGCGGAGCGTGTCCCCTGGCCGCGAGCGGGATGCCGTTGCGGTTGCCGGCGGCGCGGCGGTCATCAGGCGTCACGATGCCGACCAGGTTCAACGGGTCGGCCGCGCTGCGCGTGAAGGTGGTCGCCGGATAGGAACGACACGATTGCGTAGACGCCGATGCCCGCGAGGGACAGCGCCAAGCCCGCAAAAGGTCACCAGCAGTGCGGTGTTGCCCGTGACTCAAGCCAGCAATCTGGCTGACAGTCGAGGCACAGCCGAGCCGAGGCGTGCGGATCGAAGACGACGGTTCGTGACGATTAACGGCGATCTGTTTACCGATGCCGGGGCCCGGGAAAGGCATCCGGCTGGGCGCGAGCGACCGTGCCCGGCGGGTCCCTGGTGCTGCCTCCGGTTCGGAAGTCGCCTACGCGGCGATGCCCAGGCGGCGAGCCGCCTGCACCAGGCGACGGTCCCGGGTCCAGAAGCGTTCGCCGGCCAGGGTCGCCGACGCGAGCAGATGGACGTCGACCCACCCCAGACCGCTCCCCATCAGCACGTGGGCTTCGACGAAGGCGAGCACTTCTTCATGCTCCACGACCGGCGCCTGCGGGAGGTTTCGAAGCAGCCCCAGGATTTCGCTCCTGCGCTTCAGCGCGCCGCAGGCGAGTTCGCCCACAACGAACGGATGGCAGAGCACTGTCTCTTTCAGGAGCAGCCCGGCGAGCTGTCGGTCGGCGACGCGTAGATGGTCGACCCAGACGGACGTATCGACGAGGATCACGCCGTCTTCCGCCTCGCATGCCCGCGACGCCTGGGGATGGGCCGAATGGCTTGCTCTGATCCGCCCAACGCCGCCAGGCGCTTAGCGCTCTCGCGCGCCACGAGCGCCTCGAGCCCGGCACGGACCACGGCGGTCTTTTCGCGCAAGCCGCTCAGTAGAGTCGCCCTCCCAAGCAGGGAGTCATCGATATTCAAGGTCGTCCGCATATGCATCAGTATGCTTATTCGATGCATATGCGGTCAAGTCAGCCGCACGCCACGCACACGAGAACGGTGCCAAGCCACCAGAATCGGTCTACCGTTTGCGACTCATGATGGCAGAGAAGGCGCTGACGAGCGCCCGATTACTTCTTCTTCTGTTTGTCGACAATCAGCTGCCAGGCTTGACGGATGTGAGCGGCGAGCGCTTCGTCCGTGATCTGGTCCAGTTCGATTGCGATCCACCCACTGCTCCCGACATAGGGCGGCCGGTAATAGGTCGCGGGAGCTTCTTCGACCAACGCTTCCTGCAGGCCAGGCGAGGCTGGCAGCCACACCGCTACGTGCCCATCGTGGTGATGGTTGTTCGAAAACATCGCGAACACCCGCTTCTTCGCAAAGAACGTTGGCTCTCCATGCGAGACTTTTTCGATCGTGTCAGGCAGCGCCAGACAAGTCCTGCGCACGCGGTGCAATTGCCTCGCGAATGGCTTGCGTTTCATGCCGTGGATTATAAAAGATGAAGAGTCGAGATCTTTCCGCAGGTGCACATATGGGTCTGGAAGCCACGACAGAGGCGACATTTAGAGGCAAGACCGCGACCGGCAAGGCGCGGCTTGAAACGGACACGCTCGAATTCCGGAGCAATGCCTTCAAACTGTCGATTCTCTTCAAAGAGGTCAGAAAGGTGCTCTCGCGGGACGGCACGCTGACCATGACGACTGCTCAGGGCACACTGTCCCTGTCGCTCGGACCCGCGGCCGTGAAGTGGGCCACGAAGATTCAGCATCCGCCGTCGCGTCTCGAGAAGATCGGCGTGAAGCCCGACTGGAAAGTATCGGCTATCGGCATCGCCGACGAGGAGTTTCTTGATGACCTCGAGCGCGCGGTGCGCGTTCTCTCGGTCGGTCGAGTCTCGAAAGACTGCGACGCTGTGTTCTACGGGGTGACGCGCGAATCCGATCTTGGGCGACTCCCCGCCTTGAAGCGCGCGATCGTGCCGACAGGCGCCATCTGGGTGGTTCGTCCGAAGGGACGCCCGGAGATCTCCGAGCGCGCGGTCATGGCTGCGGGCAAGGCCGCGGGGCTCGTCGACGTGAAGGTCGTCGGCTTCTCGCCGACCCACACGGCTGAGAAATTCGTCATTCCTGTGGAAGATCGCAGATCCTCACATCCCTAAATCCTCACATCCTCACATCCTTACATTCCACGATCCGATATATAGTCAACCAAACCGCCAGGGGTATCCCCGAATCCGGGATTGAGAGCAAACCCTTGGAACCTGATCCGGTTCAAACCGGCGAAGGGAGAGCGGAATGTCCGAATTCACCACAGCCTTCCCGAATTCCCGCAAGGTCTTCGTTCCCGGACCTCAGCAGGTTCGTGTGCCGATGCGCGAGATCGCGCTCTCAGGTGGAGAACCGCCGCTTCGCGTGTACGACACCAGCGGTCCGCAGGATCACGATGTCAACCACGGGCTGCCCAAGCTCCGTGCGCCGTGGGTGAACGCCCGTCGTTTGCGCGGGGACACCTGTCCGACGCAGTTGCACTACGCGCGCAAGGGCGAGATCACCCAGGAAATGGAGTTCATCGCCATTCGCTAGGGGCTGCCGGTCGAGTTCGTGCGCGACGAAGTCGCGCGCGGTCGCGCGATCATTCCCGCCAACATCAATCACCTCGAGCTCGAGCCGATGATCATCGGCCGCAATTTCATCGTGAAGATCAACGGCAACATCGGCAATTCCGCGGTGTCGTCCTCGGTCGATGAGGAAGTCGAGAAGCTGCGCTGGGCCACGCTCTGGGGCGCCGACACGGTGATGGATCTCTCGACCGGGAAAAACATTCACGAGACGCGTGAGTGGATCATCCGGAACTCCGCCGTGCCGATTGGCACCGTGCCAATCTATCAGGCGCTCGAGAAAGTCGGCGGGCGCCCCGAAGAACTCACGTGGGAGATCTATCGCGACACGCTGATTGAGCAGTGCGAGCAGGGTGTCGACTACTTCACCGTTCACGCCGGCGTGCTGCTGCGGTATGTCCCGATGACCGCGCGTCGCGTGACGGGTATCGTGTCCCGCGGCGGATCGATCATGGCGATGTGGTGCCTCGCGCATCATCAGGAGAACTTTACCTACACGCACTTCCGCGAGATCTGCGAGATCATGCGGGCGTACGACGTGTCGTTTTCGCTCGGCGACGGTCTGCGTCCCGGGTCGATCGCCGATGCGAACGACGAGGCGCAGTTTGCGGAGCTGAAGACGCAGGGCGAGTTGACGACGATCGCCTGGGAGTACGACGTGCAGGTGATGAACGAAGGTCCTGGCCACGTGCCCATGAATCTCATCAAGGAGAACATGGTGAATCAGCTCGAGTGGTGTCATGAAGCGCCCTTCTACACGCTGGGTCCGCTCACGACGGACATCGCGCCCGGCTACGACCACATCACATCGGCCATCGGCGCCGCGATGATTGGCTGGTACGGCACCGCGATGCTCTGTTACGTGACGCCGAAGGAGCACCTCGGACTCCCGAATCGAGACGACGTGAAAGCGGGCGTGATTGCGTACAAGATCGCGGCCCACGCCGCGGACCTTGCCAAGGGACATCCGCGCGCACGCGAGTGGGACGACGCGTTGTCGAAGGCGCGGTTCGAGTTCCGGTGGGACGATCAGTTCAACCTGGCGCTGGATCCGGTGACGGCGCGGTCGTACCACGATGCCACGCTGCCGGCCGAGGGCGCGAAGGTGGCGCACTTCTGCTCGATGTGCGGGCCAAAGTTCTGCAGCATGGAGCTGACGCAGCACGTGCGCGACTATGCGAAGAGCGCCGGTATTGCCGAGGCCGCGGCGGTTGCGACGGGCCTGGAAGAGAAGTCGCTCGAGTTCAGGCGCCGCTCAGAAATCTACGTCCCTGTCACCGAATAGTCTGGCGTCAGCCGCGCAGGTCAGCTTCGCCCTCCATTCTCGACAAGCTCGCGACACGGACGGGGTGCCTTTGTCAGATGCCCATGCCACTCCCTAGCACTCCGTGGCGCCGCAGGACGATAGGCGCGGCCGCGCTCGCGGCGCTCTTCTTATTCCGGCTACTGTTCGGGTTGTCGAGCGAGTTCTTCTCCGAGGACACGACGCAGATCTTCCTGATGGGTCTGCGCTATCACGCGACCGGCGCCTGGCCGTATTTCGGGCCGGACGTCGTGTGGACGAAGAGCGAGATCCCCGGCGCTCTGCAAGCGCTGCTCGTCGGCGTCCCACTCACGATTGTTCCGGTGCCGGAAGCGCCCTTCGTCTTGCTCAATCTCCTGTCGATGGCGGCCCTCGCCGCCTTCGCGTGGTACATCACGGCGCGTCTCCCCCGCCTGCCAAAGTGGCTGGTGTGGGGCTGGCTGATGACGCTGCCGTGGACCCGCAGTTTCTCGACGCACGTCATCAACCCGTCTTACCTGCTTGCGCCCGCTCTCGTGTTCTTCATCGGCTTCTTCGAGGCCGTGCCGGCGTTCCGGATCGGCAGGATTCCGGAGCCTCTCGCGTTCTTCCTCATGGGTGCCGCGATTGCCTGGGTGCTGCAGATCCACATGTCGTGGCCGTTGTTGCCGCCGTACGCGGCGCTGGCATGGTTCTCGGGGTGGCGACGGGGTGGGCGTTCGATTGCGGCGAACACGGTGGCATTCGCGTGCGGCCTCCTGATCATCGGGGTGCTTCTGATTCCGACATTCGTCGTGGCCGGCGTGCACGCCGGATCGGGCGGCACGTTGAACAACCTGCGCCCGCACTGGGTCAACCCGTGGGTGGCGATAACGACCCTGGCGCGCTTGTTTTCCTTCGCGAGCCTCGAGATCTGGCGCTTCGTGACCAATGACGATGGCAAACGCCTCATGTTCCTGCTCCGCCATCTCTGGATTGCTCCAGTGGCGGTCGTGGTCTGGCTGGCTGGCCTCTGGCAGCCGTTCTGGATGCTGCGGGAATGGTTTCACACGCGGTCGTCATTTGCCGAATGGCGACCGCTCAAGATGCTGGTCGTTGCAACGGTCCTTCTCGTGTACGCCAGTTACTGGTTCGTGCTGGAGGCGGCCCAGGCGCACGCGTTCTACATCGTCGCTCCAATCGCCTTCGTCTACACCGCGTACTGCTGGACGTTTGTCGACTCGCCGCGCTGGCGCCGGATTGCGGCCGCCATCCTGTCTGCAAACATCGTGTTTCACGTGGGGCAAGCGTGGATTCAGGCGGCGGAGATATCGCTCTACCGAAACCGGGAGGTTGTTGCGGCTGCCGTTCGATTGAAGCAGCCGGAGATGTTCGCCCATCGCCGGGCGTTCGCGGTCGACGGAGGTCCAGCCGTCCTCGAGGATCCGTCGAGGCCGCACGACAGCGGGCAGGATGTTCAGTTATCGGACGTGCGCTTCACTCTGGGTCCGCGCAGGGTTGCACTCTGGGCGGTGACCCTGCGCAATCGTAGCGGCGGCGTTGCGTACCGCGACGTTGTGTATCAGACGTACTATCGCGACAAGAGAGGGCAGGTCGTCGACCAGAAGCGCGACTACATCAAAGAGATCTTCCAGCCGGGCGCAGTGGCCCTGCTGGAACTGAACGATGGATTTGTCGCGGCGGGATCCACGTCGGCGACGATCGAGGTGTTGGGCGCGGAGGCGCTGTTGCCGATTCGATGACCGGGCATGCCTGTCAAGATGCCGGTGTGGGGACCGACGTTTCGTGCCCTGGACCCGGCTGGCGACAACGAGGCACGGTTGCGGTCAAGCAACCACCGGCTGAAAAGCGATAGTTGCCCGACGCTTCCCGCCGCATGGTTTGCCAACGGGACACCGTGCTACCGTGGACCAGAAAGACATGGGACGGTTATTCGCCCTCGTATCCTTCATGACCGCGGTGGCTGTGGGTGCGCTCGTGCCTGCCCGGCCGCGCGCGCAAGAGACATCGCCGCTGGCGGGCGTCTGGACGCTCAACCGTTCGCTGAGTGAGTTCCCGAGCGACATCGGGTTCAACATGTCCTGGGCGCCCACCCCAGGCGGAGACGGGCGGAGCGCGGGATCAAACGCCGGCGGTCGCGGACGTCGAGGATCGGCCGGCGGGGGAGGCAACCGAGGGGCCGCCGCTCCTTTGCCCGCTCGCCCGGAAAGCTACGACGACGCCCAGCGGGCCCAGTTGCTGACGGCGGAAGTCCGCAATCCTCCGGTGCGTCTGATTGTCGTGAATACGCCGACCGCCGTGATAATCACGAACGAGCTGGGCCAGTCGCGCACTCTTCATCCGGACGGCAAGGAAGAGTCGATCGAAATCCAAGGCACGCCGATCCGTGTGACCTCGAAACGCGACGGCGATCGACTCGTGGCCCTCTACCGCGTCGACCAGGACCGTCAGATGAGTTACACGTATTCATACTCGGCGAGTCCCTCGCGACTCGTCATCGATGTGCAATTTCTCGAACATGGCGCTGCCGGCGACAAGGCCAGACGCGTCTACGAACCAGGCGTCGGAGCCGAGACTGTCCCTTCAGTCAGCGCAGCTGCCGCGCCGGCCCCGGCAACGTCCCGGCCGCCGGCCCCGGAAACCCTTGACAAGCGCCCCGGGGCGGATTTGAGAGGACTCAAGAGCCTCGGAATCGTCGTCGAAGATCTGAGTGCCCAGGCCGCCGTCTGTGGGTTGAGTCGCGACGCCATTGAAAGCAAATTGTCAAAGCAGCTCACTGATGGCGGCTTCGTGGTCCGGAAGAACTCGGACGAGGACACGTATGTGTACGTCAACGTCATCACGACCAGCCTGTCCAACAGCCTGTGCGTGTCGCGGTACGACGCCTTTCTGTACACGAGCGCAACGGCCAAACTGTCGTATCACGATCAGCCCGTGCTGGTGCAGGTGTCCCTGATGCACCGCGGGGGCATTAGCGGCAGCGCGCCCACGGATCATGGACCGGCGGTTGCGCGCGGTCTCGAGAATGTCATCGATCTTTTCGTCACGCAGATACACGACGCGAACAAGTGAGGATGTTGGTTGCGCAACAGGTCTGCCTATCACGAAGCCGCGGAGGTCACGAAGCCACAGCTCAGCGATCGGTAGCGGGTACCGGCACGATCTGGATGACGGTCTGAAACCGCGCCGGCTCGCAGCCCGGCTTCGGGTTCGGATAGCCGTCGGACATCTCCGACTTGTAATCCTTGATGGTCACGCCTGGCGGAAACGCCATCGTCTCCTCGCGGAACTTGCCCACGTCGAACTCGTGCGTTGCCGGCGTGTCGAATACCAGATCGCCGTTCTGTTTCAACAGGGTGCGGTAGTACTTGACGAGATCGAGGAAGGACGTCGCCGACCCGAAGAGGTAGAACCGCTGTCCTCGACCCGCGTCGTACGAGGTCAGGAACTGCGAGCCGGGATAGACCGCCACCCCGAGCGTCGCCTCCGCTGGTGCGCTGCTTCCACAAGTCGGCGCTGTCGCTGTCGGGGGCGCCGACTGCGAAGGGGCCGGGACCGGGATTGCGGGCGGCTTCGGCGTAGCCTGGGGCGGCTGTTGGGGTGGTTTTGCCTGCTGCGTCGTTGTCCCCGGGGTCCCTGGCTGCGGAAACGGCCGTGGGACCGGCGTCTGCCCGGCCTGCGCAAGTCCGAGCGCAATCAATAGAGCGGCTCCCACCATCGGCCAATTATAGCTGTCCGCCATCGGGCCTGATACAGGCCAATGACGCCAATCAACGGCCCCGATTGGAACCAACCGCCGCCACCAGCGTCTGTAAGGGAGAGAGGCTAAGATAGAAAGATGCCGAACGTGGTCAAAACCGCTCTCTTGCTCGGTGCGCTGAGCGCGCTGTTTCTGTTTCTCGGCGAAGCACTTGGCGGCGCACAAGGGCTCGCGCTCGGATTCATGTTTGCCGTCGTGTCCAACTTCGTGTCCTACTGGTTCTCCGACAAGATCGTCCTGAGGATGTACCGCGCGACGGAAGTGGGCCCCGATCACCGGCTCTATCGCACGGTGTCGCAGCTCGCGACGCGCGCGGGCCTGCCGATGCCGCGCGTGTACGTCATCCCCGACCCGTCACCGAACGCGTTCGCAACCGGACGCAACCCGGATCACGCCGCCGTGGCCGCAACCGAGGGAATCCTGCAGCTTCTGAACGACAGCGAGCTCGAAGGGGTGATCGCGCACGAGCTCGCCCACGTGAAGCACCGCGACATTCTGATCAGTTCGATTGCGGCGACGCTTGCGGCGGCCATCATGATGACGGCCCGTTTTGCGATGTTCTTCGACGGCGGTCGGCGCGACGACCGAGGCTCGAATCCGGTCGCGCTGCTCGCGACGATCATTCTGGCCCCCATCGCGGCGATGCTCATTCAGATGGCCATCTCGCGTTCACGCGAATTTGATGCGGACGCGGGTGGGGCATTCCTGGCCGGAGGGCCGAACGGGCTTGTCAGCGCTCTCCGAAAGCTCGAATCGGGGTCGAAGGCTGTCCCCCTCGATGCCAACCCCGCGACAGCGCACATGTTCATCATCAAGCCGTTCTCGGCGGGTGGTCTCACTGGTCTCTTCCGAACGCACCCCGCGACCGAACAGCGCATTCAGGTGCTGCTAGAAAGCAAACCCGACCTGCTCGCCTTCTGACGCCGCGGGATCGTTGTCGTTGCGTGTGTTTGGGCTCTTGTCGAGAATCTTGTCCGATTCCCGCCGCTTTGTGACGCCGTACCGATCCTGAAGCACACGGACCATGGCCTTCACTTCCGCCCGGTACGCCTCGGGCGGATACTTCTTGACATAGAGCCGCTCGAAGCGGGGCAACATCGAAGGGAACTCACGTTCGATGAACGTCATGAAGTGCGAGCGGGTTCCATCCTGCAGGTACATGACGTTGCAGCCGACAAATCGCGCGCCGTACTCCGCGATGGTTTTGATGGTCCTCTCCACCTTCGAACGAGACGATGAAAAGCCGGGGACAATGGGCGCCATCAGGACGCCGGCGTTGACACCAGCGTCAATGAGGTCGCGCACCGCGCGCAGACGCTGGAGGGGGTGCGCGGTTCCAGGTTCGAGAATCCGCCAGGCATCTTCGTCCACGCTTGGCACGCTCATGTACACGGTGCAGCCGGCCGCGCGAGTGAGATCGGCCAGCACATCGCGATCGCGAACAACCATGGGGCCCTTGGTGATGAGGCCCATCGGCGTTCGCGACCGGGCCAGCGCTTCGATCGACCCACGCGTCAGTTTGTACTGACCTTCGATTGGCTGATACGGGTCGGTCGCGGTCCCGAACGCCACCTGCTCGCGTACCCAGGACGGGCGGTCGAGTTCCTTCCGCAAGACCTCGACGAAGTTGCGCTTCACCAGAATCACCGAGGCAAATTCATCGTCGGCGTTCATTTCGAACTGCGCGTGATACCGGCGGGCGAAGCAGTAATGGCATCCATGCGTGCAGCCGCGATATGGGTTGAGCGTCCACGCGAAGGGCATGCCCTGCACCCGGTTGAGGGCCGAACGGCACGTGACTTCCTGATAGCGCGCCTCGTCCGCGCGACGTTCGGCGTCGGTGAGCGCCGCCGTCCCTCCCTCCTTCACGACGTCAGCGATCTGGCGGGTTGTTGGCCTCGGTGTACCGATGTCAAAGAGCAGTGGCTCGACTTTCGTCATTTGTTCGCCGCCAAAGAATGGCGGTGTTCGAGCCCCCCTGTCAAGGCCGTCAGGTCGGGTGCGTGCTGCTGCCTTAATCTTAGGTCCCGCGCGGGCCCTTCTCCGACTCGCCCCGCCAGAACGCAAGCAGGTCGTCGAATGTCTGATCGAGGGGGATCTCCGGAGCCCAGCCCAACTCGTCGCGAATGCGGGTCGGATCGCCGATGATGAGCGGCTGGTCGTTGGGCCGATAGCGGGCGGGATCCACTTTGATCCGGATAGGCACCCGCGCGCGGGACAACAGCTGGTCGAGCAGTTCCCGGATCACCATGGCGCGTCCCGAGCAGACGTTGTAGATCCGTCCAGGCGTGCCTCGCTCGAGAATCTGGCGATAGGCCTTCACCGTGTCGCGGACGTCCGTGAGATCCCGGCGCGCATCGAGATTGCCCACGGCGATTTCCGGCTCCCACCGGCCCACTTCGATGTCGGCGATACGCCGTGCAAAGCCCGACCCGACAAACCAGGGATCCTGCCGGGGGCCGAAGTGATTGAACGCGCGCGCGATCAGAACCTCCGGACCACCGGGATTGTCGCTCCCGACCATTTCCTGGGCCAGCTTGCTGAGCGCGTACGGACTCGCGGGCAGCACCGGGTCGTCTTCGCGAAGGGGCTCGTTCGACGAGGCGTACACCATCGCCGAACTCGGTATCAAGACGCGCGCCCTGATATCCTCGTCGCGAAGACCTTCAATCACGTGGTGGGTACCACGGACGTTGACCGCAAACGTCGGCTCCGTGCTGTCCCAGGAACGTCCCACGTGGGCTGCGCCGGCGCAATGGTAGACCGCCGTCGGCCGGACTCTCGCGAGCGCCGCGCGGACGGACGAACGGTCGAGCAGATCAATCGCTTCAGCTGCAGTGCCCGGCCCGTGACGCGGTGGCATTCCTCCGGGCCGATGCCACGCGATCACGGGAACACGATCGCGCACCAGTAGATCGATGAGATGGCTTCCGGCGAAACCCGCGGCGCCTGTAACGAGGACTCGTTCGCTCATGCGCGTCTAGCGCGGCACGCCGCCCATGCCGCCGTCGAACGGTGCGAAGCTCCCCAGTCCCGCCAGCGTGAAGGAGAACATGAACTTGGCGTCGACGGGAATGGCGCTGTTGCCGGTGATTCGTCGAGAGTACTGGAGACTGACGCCGCAGCACTGCGCGCTGTAGTAGGCCTGGACGACCTGCTGGATGATCGTCGACTTCACGGCATCGTACGTCAGACCGTAGGTGCCTCCATAACGATTCTCTCTCGTATGAGCGGTCGACGTGACGGCCAGTGTCCGGCTGACGCCGTCAGGATTGTTGAACCCCGGGAGGTTCCCGATGAAGAACTGCTGGTTCCACGAGACGTCCGTCGTCCCGCCCGACCAGCTATGCCTGCCTCCGGCCGACAGCCTGCGGAGCTCGAGGTAGGTCGGATCGATCTCGGCCTGAAGCGAGCCGCTGACGCTGCTCGTGGGACTCACTCGCGCGTCGATCCGGACCGGCGAAAAGTTGCTTGGCGGCGTCGCGGTGGAGCTCGTGCTGTAGCGGGTGTCGGACTGAGACGCGAGGGAGTTGGTGTAGTACGTCTGGCCGATGGCAAGACTGGCGATCTCCTGCGACTGGCTGACTTGGCCGATCTTGCGCTTTGCGTACAGGCGGTTGTTGACGCCGTACGCGTAGTTCGTCGTGCCTCCGGTGACTGGCTGATCGACGCCGGACACGACGCGATTGAAATTGTCGATCGCCGTCGTCCGCTGAACGCTCAGGAATGGCTCGATTGTGTGCTTGATCTTCTCGGCGTATCCGCTGTCTGGCGTTTCCCACACACGGTTGAACACGGGCCCGGTCAGGTCTGTCTGCAACGTGACATACCGCCGGTTCAGATTGTCGTCGAGGATCTTCGTGGTGTTCGGGTCCTGGCTGATGGTGGTCGGGTCCTGGCTGCGCGTATAGAACGTGTCCCGCCACGTCACCGACGAGTTAGCCGTCAGGAACTGCCAGCGTTTGAGCGGATATCGCACACGCGGCGCAAATTCAGCCCGACTCAATGTCGTGTCCCCGTTGTCGGTGACGACACCGCCGTCTTTGATCAAGTGGTCGAGATGCGCGTACTCGCTGGTCCATGAAAAATAGATCGGCGAGGTGGAGAACAAGGGGCGCTCGCTTTGCCCCACCGCGACGAGTGGAGAACTGCCGGTGACGCCGGATCTGGTCGGGTTGCTGAACCACTCGGATCGCTGAAAGGTCCCGTTCAGCGAATAGTGTCCCCACGCGCCGGCCACGTTGCCGCCGTAGGTGCGCTGACTGCGCGAGAAGTCGGCCACGTTCGTCTGGAATGCCTGATTGGTGCTGACGCTGGAGAAGTAATTCGTTGCGGCACTTGCGCGAAGCCGGTGCGGAAGCCTCTGATTGGCGGCACCCACGAAGTTGACGCTTCGTTCCGACGGGGAGGTTGTCCCGCTGGCGTCGACCACAGCCTTGCGGTTCAGCATGTAAGTGGTGAAGTTGCCGACGCCGCTGCCAATGTTGTAGCGATACTCGCTCCCAATGCCATGCCCGAACTTGGAGTACCAGTCGTACATGACGCTCGCGTCCTGGCTCCGATCGATCGCCCAGAAGAACTGATTGTCAATCTGCGTGCCCTTCACACTCGACCCGCCCACCGTTGGGAGCAGGAATCCCGTTGATCGGTTCGCTTCGTTCGTCGGGTAGTACACGATCGGCAGGTAGAGGAGCGGGACGCCCTTCACGTTGAACACCGCGTTCCGCAGCAGCGTGTAGTCGTCGACGTTGAGGGTGATCTTCCCCGCGTGCAGGTCCCAGCGCGGCGTCGGCTGCACGCACGTCGTGAAGCCCCCATTGGTGATGGTGTATTTCTTCGCTCCCACCTTCTCGATGACATCGCCAAAGAAATACACATCGGTGTCCTGGCCCGTTATCTGCGGCGCGACGAACGCACCGGGCGCCGCCGGTGCCTGACGCAGGGGCTTGCTGCTGGCGAAGCCCGTTGCACGGTAGAACGTCCCGAGCCGCGTCCTCGTGTTGAAGTCCGCGTGATCGGCGCTGATTTGATTGCGGCCCTGCGAAAACACCACATTGCCTCTGGCGATCGCCCGGTCCTCATCCCGGAACCATTCCAGTTCGTCGGCGTAGAGCTTCGTCTCGCCCTGTGCGAATGTGACCTGCCCCCTGCACGTGTAGTGCTCGTTCTCCCGCTCCTGTTGTTCGCAGTCCATGTTCCAGGGCGCGCCGGTCTGCTGCGCGGCCGCGCGCGAGGCGGTGATTGTCAGCAGGATCAAACAGAGAACAACCTCGCGCGCGCGGTTCATTGGCAAGCGGGGCAATCGAGGCAGCGTATCACGCCTCATCGAGTTCTTTGAGCACGTCGGCGAGGAGGAAGATCGATCCTGCCACGACAATGCGGTGGGACATCCGCCATGCCGCCGCGAGTGCATCCGCGGGCCGAGCCTCGACGCGGCGGGAGACTGCGGGCGCGAGGCGACTTGCCGATTCGGCAAGGTCCGCCGGATCCGCCGAGCGCGCATTCGACGCACGCGTGAAGACAAACGCGCCGGCCACAGGCGCGAGCGCCGCGATCATGGCGTTCACATCCTTGTCGCGCATGGCCCCGAACACGAGCGGTGGATGTGCCCATCCGGTCGTGCGAAGGAACGCGGCCAGCGATTCCGCACCCTCGGGATTGTGCGCCGCGTCGAGCAGAAGCTCGCGGCCGTCTCGCAAGCGGCGGAGGTCAAGTCGTCCGGGCCACGTCACGTCCGCGAGTCCGTCAACGATGGCCGACGGCGGTACAGCGACGCCCTGCGCATCAAGGGCTTCGAGAAGTCGCACTGCCACCACGGCATTGTCGATTTGATGGGCCCCCGCGAGCCCGATGGTCATGTCGCCGTAGTCGCGCACGGGCGTCCGGAGATGGATGATCTGGCCAGTGGCGTCCGGCTTTACCCGGACGATCTGAACTTCGTCTGACGCGAGGATGACCCGAGCGTTGCGTTCCTGGGCGACACGCTCAATCGCGGCGCGTGCCTCGCGATCCATCCGCCCGATGACGAGGGGAGTACGCGGCTTGATGATGCCGGCCTTTTCGATCGCAATCTCCCGCAGCGTGCGTCCGAGGTACTGCTGGTGATCGAGCCCAATCGACGTGATGGCGGTGACGACCGGTTCGAGGACATTCGTGGCGTCGAGTCGTCCCCCGAGACCCACTTCGCACACGGCGATCTCAACGCGCGCCCGCCTGAACAGCTCGAAGGCGACGGCGGTGGTCACTTCGAAGAACGTCGGCTGCACCAGGAGCGTGCCCTGGGCACACAACCGGCTCACCACGGCTTGCACCTCGGCGACGACGTCGCGGAGAACGTCGTGACTCACGGGCTGTCCATCGACCACGAACCGTTCGGCCAGGTCGATTAGGTGCGGGGAGGTGTAGCGAGCCGTGCGATGTCCGGCCGCGCGGAGGGCCGCGTCCACCATCGCGGTCACCGATCCCTTGCCGTTGGTTCCGGCGACGTGCACGGATCGGAAGGCGCGTTCGGGATGGCCGAGGGCGCCGACGATGGACAGAATGTTGTCGAGACCGAACTTGATACCGAACTGGTCGAGCGCGAACAGATAAGTCAGAGGGTCGGCGGTCAACGCACTTTGGACGTCAGCGCTGGGGCGCCGGTTCGGTGGCTGGCGACGGTCCGGCATCCACCGGTACCGCGGGGGGTGACGGTGTCGCCGCACGCATGAACCGGAGACCGTTGGCAATCGTCGCCTTCATCTCCCGACGATCGACGACAAGGTCCAGCATGCCCTTATCGAGCAGGAACTCGGAGGTCTGAAATCCCGCCGGCAGCTTCTGGCGGATGGTCTGCTCGATGACGCGCGGGCCGGCGAATCCGATGAGCGCTTTGGGCTCGGCGATATTGAGGTCGCCCAGCATGGCGAAGCTGGCGGTTACACCGCCAGTCGTCGGATGAGTCAGGACCGAAATGTACGGCAGCCGCGCGCGGTCGAGGTGCGCGAGGGCACCGCAGATTTTGCCCATCTGCATCAGCGAGAGCGCGCCTTCCATCATCCGGGCGCCTCCGGAGCAGCAGACGATGATCATCGGGCAGCGTTGTTCGAGGGCCCGCTCTATTCCTCGCGTGATCTTTTCCCCGACCACGACCCCCATGCTCCCGCCGATGAAGCCGTACTCCATCGCCGCGATGACCGCCGGAATGCCCTCGGTCGTGCCGGACGCGACGATGACGGCATCCTTCAGTCCCGTGCTCTCGAGGCCAGCCTTCAGTCGCGATCGGTACGGTTTCGTGTCGGTGAAGTGCAGCGGATCGGTCGAGGCCAGGTTCGAATCGTATTCAGTCCACTCGCCGTCGAACAGCATCCGCAGCCGCTCCACGGCTGTCAGTTGAAAGTGATGCGCGCACTTTGGACAGACGCTCAGGTTGGTCGCCAGATCCTTGTTGTAGATGACCTGTGCGCAGCCGGGACACTTCTCCCACAGCCCCTCGGGGACGCGGCTCTCTTTGGCTCTCTTCGCGATCGGTGTGCGGGTCTTTTTGAACCAGGCCACGAATCGTCAGCTTATCACTTCGTGCGCGGCACGTAGTATTGCGTTCCGGCACCCATTCCTCGAATCTGCTTGACCAGTTCGTCGAGCGCCTCGTCGCTCGCGGCGGAGTCGAACTGCGAGGTCTCGACGACGAGGAGCGGCGTCGCGTCGTAGTGAAAGAAGAAGTGATGGTACGCCTCGTTCAGCTCCACGAGGTAGTCGGGATCGGGCTCGAACGCGCCGCTCTCGGCATGCGCGCGGCGGCCGCGAAGGCGGCGGAGCAGCACGTCGGTCGGCGCCTGCAGGTAGATGACGAGGTCGGGCGGCACGACGTCGCGGACGAGCAGGTCGTAGAGACGCTGATAGATGAACAGTTCGTTGTCGTCGAGGTTCAGATACGCGAAGATCTTGTCCTTGTCGAAGACGTAATCCGAAATCGTGATCTGGCTGAACAGGTCGGACTGACGCAGGACCGTCTGCTGGCGATGGCGGCTCAGGAGATAGAAGAGCTGAGCCTGGAGCGCCGCGCCCGGACGGTCCGCGTAGAAGTCGGCGAGAAATGGATTGTCCATTTCCTCGAGCACGACCGTCGCGTCGAGACGGGTCCCGAGGCGTTCGGCCAGCGTCGTCTTGCCCACACCGATCGGACCTTCGACGGCGATGTAGCGGAAGTGCAAGTGCCCGATGATATCATCGCGGCGTGATGCGAACACTCGTTGCGCTGACACTGACGGTCGGTGCATTCGCGTGCGCGACAGCGCCAAGACCCCAGATCACGCCTGAAGCACCGCCGCCTGCGTTGCCCGGTCCCACCTTTGAGCAGAAACACTCGTGGATTCTCCGGCTCGAAGACCAACGCATCCTGCGTGACCCGACCCCGATCGCGCCGTCCCTTGCGCCCGCACCCCCCGGACAGAGTTCGCTTCCGCCGACGACAATCGTCGCGCCGGCCGCTGACCTGCTCGCGTTGCTGACCGACGACGAGGCGCGCATCCGGCGGCGTGCCGCACTGGCGGTTGGCCACGTCGGCCTTCGCGAAGCCGTGCCGCCTCTGCTCGAGCGGCTCACCGATGCCGACCCGGAGGTGCGCCAGATGGCGGCCTTTGCCCTTGGTCTGCTCGGTGACGTCCGCGCGCGTGATCGGCTCATCGCGGCGCTTGGTGATGAGGCGATCGTGGTCAGAGGGAGCGCGGCGGAGGCCCTGGGTTTGCTGGGCGATGCCGGCGCGTCGGATGCCATCGCGCGGATGGCGTCGCAACTCGTCCAGTCGGGTGCGGACATCGATCAGGGGTCTCGAGAGACGCCGAGTGCCGCCGGAGATGAGCGCCGCGACACGCCGGCCGCGGCGTTCCGCCTGGCGTTGTACGCGCTCGTCAGATTGAAGGCGTACATGCCGCTGGCCTCCGTCGTGCTGGACGCCTCCGGTCAGCCGCGCGTGCGATCGTGGCCGGTCGCCTTCGCGTTGCAGCGGCTCGAGGATCCACGCGCGTTGCCCGCGCTTCTCACGCTGGCGAAGGACGCCGATCCCTATACGCGGGCCTTTGCCGTGAGGGGGCTCGGCGCACTGAAGGATCGCACGGCTGTCCCGCTCCTGCTTCAGATCGCGGCAGGTGGTGACAGGGGGGCTGCAACGGAGGCCATCCGGGCGCTCGGCCGTATCGGCGATCCCGCCGCGGCGCCGACCCTGGTGCGATGGCTCCAGGTCCCGAAGGCGGATCCCGTGCTGAAACTCGAGGCGGCGTCGGCCCTCGGGGGCATTGCGGCCGAGGGCGTGTTCGACGTGCTGGCCGATGCGCTGGCCGATCCGAGCCCAGCCGTTCGCGCGGCGGTCATTCGTTCGCTCGCGCAGTTCGACCTGCAGCGATTCGTCACGCTGCTATCCGGGCTGGATCCCGATCCGCAGTGGAGTGTGAGGGTCGCCCTTGCCGCGGCGCTCGGTACGTTGCCTCCCGAGGCCGGACTTCCGCGCCTGCGCACGATGCTTCAGGACTCCGATCAGCGCGTCGTCCCGTCGGTGTTGGCGGCACTGACGAAGCTGCGGGCGCCCGAGGCCGTCGGCGTTCTCATGAATCACCTCACGGTTGACGACGCCGTGGTGAGGGCCGCTGCGGCCGCGGCCCTTGCGGAGTTGAAGCCACCCGGCGCCGTCCCAGCGCTGACGCAGGCCTATCGGCTGGGAGAGCGCGACGCGAGCTACGTCGCACGCGCGGCGGCACTCGCGGCGCTGGCCGCGTACGGACCCACCGACGCCACGCCGGTGCTGATCGAGGCGCTGCGAGACAAGGACTGGGCCGTGCGTGTCCGAGCGGCCGCGCTCCTGAAACAGTTCGACGCCGCGACCGAGGCCGAGATCAGGATGCGCCCCGCGTCCCCTTCGCTCGGCATGGAGACGTACGCCGCGGAGCGTCTGGTGAACCCTCCCGTGTCCACGCAGGCGTTCATCGACACCGACCGCGGGCCGATCCAAATCGAGCTCGACGTGCTCGACGCACCACTGACGGTCGAAAACTTCGTCACGCTCGCGCGCAAGGGTTTCTTCAATGGCCTGACGGTGCACCGCGTTGTGCCCAACTTCGTCATGCAGACCGGCGATCCGCGCGGCGACAGCGAAGGCGGACCGGGCTATACGATTCGGGACGAGTTGAACCAGCATCCGTACCTGCGCGGCACTGTCGGAATGGCACTTGACTGGGCGGACACCGGGGGTAGCCAGTTCTTTATTACGCTCTCACCGCAGCCGCACCTGGACGCGAAGTACACGGTCTTTGGCCACGTGGTCGCCGGAATGAACGTCGTCGATCAAATCGAGCAGGGCGAGGTCATTCGAGGAGTGCGAATCTGGGACGGCGAGGGGAAGTAGAAACAAAATTGAAAAAGGGGGCGACGGCCGCCCCCTTTTTTTCAGCGGGAGAGGTCAGCTTAGCGCTTCTTGCCGGCCTTCTTCTTCCCGCCCTTGGCTTTCTTTGCCATTGTCTTTTATCCCCCCCTTCATCTGGGTTGTCTTGCGGGAGCGCTCACGACTTCGATTTGCGGCTGCCGCTTGGCACGCTCACTCTCGTCGTCGGCGCTCGTCGCCTCGTGGCACCTTCCGCGCTGGCCTTGCCAGCTCGTCAGGGTGAGGTTGTCAATAGCCTCACTAGGAATGGCCTGAGTTCACCACCCTCATACCAGATGTAGATTAGGGTCGAGAGCGAGAGATGTCAAGCATAAAAACTGAGGTTTTGTCAAAAAAATTTCCGGCGCGAGTCACTGGCGCGGCTTCTTGCGCAGACCTTCACGTGCTCGCGCGCGAACGTTCAACTGATCGTCGGAGGGCGTGAGTGCAACGGCGGCGTTGTATGCCGCGACAGCGAGGTCGCGCATGCCGACACGGTCGTACGCGAATCCGAGATACAGCTGCGCGATCGCCGGCGCCGAATATGGCGCGAGCGGCCGCTCTCCCACGACGGCCTTGAGCATATCGATGGCGCGTTCGGGCTGCGACAGCTCGAGCAGGTCGCGCGCGAGTTCGAGCTGGGCCCGCACTTCGGTGATGCGGGCCGCTTCCACCTGCCCTCGCTGCGCGCGGACGAGCAGCGCTTCCCAGGCAGCTGCGCTCGCGCGGTGATCGTGCATGTATTCGTTCTCGATTTCCGCGATGCGCGTCAGAAACATCGGGTTCGAGGGGTACCGGGCGTCAAGACTCCGTACGAGATCCAGCGCCTGCGACGGCTTGTTCTCGAACCACAGA
>JBGOTP010000046.1:0-20643 GCA_041476545.1 Vicinamibacteria bacterium
AGAGGCCGAGGTCCCACGTCGGCGCCCACCCTCCGCTGAGGACGGCGGACAGGAATCCTCCGGCCACGAGCCCGACGATAAACGGCAGGCGCCACCTTCGCCCCGAACGCACGCTGTCGCGACTGAAGTACGGAAACTCCAGCACGAGGCTGCAGACGTCCTCGAAGCCCGTGGAGATGCCGAGGCGCCTGTTGGCCAGGAACAGGAGACCAAGTGTGACCGCCGCGATGCCGGCACCGGCGATGGCCCAGTGCAGCGGCGGCATCTGAGTCAGGATCAAGGGCATAGCACGCTCGCGAGACAGATTACCGCACGTTGCCGCTCGGCGTGTAGAGATCGAACTGCGCGTCTCCGTCGATTCGCCGCAGACTCAGCGCGCGAATCGCGAACGTCGCCAAATCGTTCGTGGCGCGCTTTCGATCGACGACCACGAACCCGATGTGCGAGTCTCGGACGAACTTCGGGCCACCGCTGATCAATGCCTCTTCCGTCGCGGGTTCGATACGGCGTCCCTCGCTCAGCGTCATCAGCGCGTCGAGGATCTCGAACTGCCGCACCTCGGCGATGCGCCTCCGTGACACGCGGGACAGGTAACCCCCGATGAGCGGCTTCCCGTGCACGGTCTGGAAGAACTGTGCTCGTGCCGTGAAATTGCCGACGCTCGTGGTGCCGTCGCGAACGCCCACGGGAAGTTCCAGCACCAACTGCTCGCCGGGAGCGGCCGCGATCCGTTCGTACAGCGGCGGGACGGCGGCCGAGTAGAGGGGGCGCGGCGCCGGCAGCAGCTCGAACAGAAGCACGACCGTCAGCGTCGCCATGAGTAACCGTCTGCGATGCGGCCATCTGTCGCCGAGCCGGCACAGTGCGGCGCCGAAGAGCACAGAGACGGCGAGCATGAGCACAACCGCCAGCCGAGCCGGTGTGCGCGCGAGCCGCACGAGCGGCAGGTATCGAGCCAGAGCCCAGGGACCAGGGATGTGAGTGTTGAACCCGGCGATGTGTACGAAGGGACCGAGGGACAGAAGTCCGAACGTGATGGTCAACGCGATCCAGAACGCCGATGGTCTCCACCCGGTACGGATTGCCGCGATGATGACGCCCACCGCGACGAAGGTGAGCGACGCGACGTTTTCCAGGTAGCGGTCCGGCTGTGGCGTGAGCCATGCTCTCAGCGCGGCGCTTGCCAGCGGGTGGTTCGGATTCGGCAGCAGGAAGGTCACGAGATCAACGCCCGGGGCACTGCTTCGCCACAGAACGGTTGACGACTCGAAGCCCGCGTCGCGTATTCGCACCCCCACCGCGTACAGCACCGGCGACAGCATGACGGAGGCGACCAGTGCCGTTGCAGAGGCGAGGGTGGCAAGGTGGAAGATCTGCCCTCGATCAACCGACACGGCGGCGTGCCGATACGGCCACGCGAGACGCAGCAGGACGAGGAGTGTCAGGATCAACATTGGCGTGTACAGCCCCTGTACGCTGACCTTGACGCCGAGAACGGTGAGTCTCCATCCGTGACCGATGAGCAGGGACACAACGAAGCCTCCCATGCACGCCACCACCAGATCGAGCGTCCGGAGACCTGCATTGGTCACCCGGGCCGCCGCGCGCGTCACCCGCACCGTGCGCACGCACAGGAAGACCACCGCGATCATCACGCAGTAGACCGCGTAGTACGGATCCGTCGTGGCCGCCCAGCAGACGGTGGCGCCTAGCGCGAGTGCGTCGCGCATCCGGGCGCGGTCGCTGCTTTTCAGCAGCAGCAGAATAAAGATCGCCAGCGGTGCCGCCGCGACGAGACTGAAGTGCCCGATGCCCCGCGTGACCATCCACGGACTCCAAGAAAAGAGCGCGCCGGCGAGCCACGATTCGACGGGCCGCTTCGTCACATGCCACGCAAGGAGGAACGCCGCGTACCCCGTCAGGACGATCATCAGCAGGTACACAACGTTGAAGGTGGTGACGACATCGAGGACCCGCAGCAAGGGGAGGGCGAGCAGGTCCTGGAAGATTGTGTAGTTGTGCAACGACAGGTTGGCCGGACGGGTCAGCGAAAAGATTTCGTGGGTAAACAGCGGCAGGCTGTGGTGGTCGAGCAGTTCATGGCGAAACACCCACTGATTCCAGACGTACACGCCGGTGTCGCCATCCGGCGGCCCGGTCAGGTTGGTCGCCATGTGCTGTGGCAACGGCCACGAGAACACCAGCGCGAGCACGACGTACCCGACGATGGCGCCCAGAGACGTGAACGCGGACGGGCGTGATTGCATGCTGTGGGGGAGTAGCAGTAGGATGGCGCGCGCAGCTTAGCTGATGTGTAGCATCCGGTCAACCGAGATCGGGCATCCCGGTGAGCACTTTTTGAAAAATACCGTTTCGACTCGATATGTCCGCATACACTGCGCACGTATCGTCTGCGGCCTGAAGGCACTCAGGCGCGCGGTTCAGGAGGACATCGAATGATCACGGCGAGTTGGCGGAGCATCCGGCGGGTTCTGACACTACTGGCAATCCTCGCGTGGCCGGCCGCTGGTTACGCGCAGCAAGCGATCATCACGGGAACTGTCACGGACTCGTCCGGAGGCGTGCTCCCGGGAGTCACCATTACCGTGGTGCACGAGGAAACCGGAAATACGTTTGAGGGAGTCACGGACGCCCAGGGGGCGTTCCGTATTCCTGTACGTGTCGGCGCCCACAGGATTACGGCGACGCTGGCGGGTTTTCAAACCGCAACCCGCACGGGTCTCCAGTTGCTGCTGAACCAGACATTGGCGGTCCCCCTACAACTCGGGCCGGCGGCCCTCGCTGAAACCGTGACGGTCACGGGCGAAGCCCCGCTCGTCGACACCACCGACTCGACGGTCGGGGCCAACATCGATCCGCGCCAGGTCCAGGATCTGCCAATCAACGGCCGCAACTGGATGGATCTGACACTGCTCGCGCCTGGGGCGCGGCGCAATGAGGGCGGCGGCCTCGCGCAGAGCCGCCAGGGCTACGCTCAGACCAACGTCGACGGCCAGCAGATCACGACGAACTACCACTCGACTCCAGACAGCGAGCAGGCTCAGATTAGCCGCGACGCGATCGCCGAGTTCCAGGTCGTCGCCAATCGCTTCGACGCGACACAGGGGCGCTCATCCGGCATGGTCGTCAACGCCATCACGAAATCTGGGACCAACAATCCGACGGGTACGTTCGGCGGCTACTTCCGCAACGACAGGTTGAACGCCAAGGACTTCATTCTCCAGCGCGTGTTGCCGTACTCGAATCAGCAGTTCAGCGTGACCTTTGGTGGTCCCATCGTCAAAGATCGACTGCACATCTTCGGCAGCTACGAGTTCGAGCACGAGCCACGGACGTTCAACGCCAACAGCACGTACACCTTTCTGAATCGGGACGTCACATACCCGAAGAAACAGCATACGGCCACCGAGCGCGTCGACTGGCAGATTTCGCCCCAGACGCGCCTGGTCTTCCGCGCCTCCGAATTCCACACCGATTTCTACAGCGGTGGTAGCCCGACCAGCCCGATTGGCGGCACACGTGGACGCATCGCGCCGCAGTACTTCGGTACGTTGACGCAGGTCTTCGGTACCAGCAAGGTGAACGAAATCAAAGTGGGCCGCACCGACTACGAGCGGCGCGATCAGCCGGACGTGCGTTGGAAGGGCGGCGACTTCCCGTATCATCCCTCGCTTAACGGCGGGTCGATCATCAACCAGTTCACGGGCATCACCATCGGTGCGTCACCGCTCAACATCTTCCAGGACAACACGTCAGTTCGAGACGATTTCACGACGGCGTTCAACGCGAAGGGGCGCCACGATATCAAGATGGGCGCGGAGTACATCAGGTTCCACAACGCGTTCATCTGGTGCCTGCGGTGCGACGGCGTGATCGACGCAACGGGCGGTCCCGCGCCAAACGCGGCACTGCTCCAGCAGATGTTCCGGAATATCTACGACGCGTCGACCTGGAATACGGCACCGATCGCCACGCTGCGGACGGCCGCGGGCGCGCCGTTGGTGCGGTTCGTTCAGTACTCCTCGTCTGATACCGAGCATCGGTACGACGTCCTCCGGCATATCTGGGGTGCCTGGCTGCAGGATGACTGGAGCATGACGAACAGGCTGACGCTCAATCTTGGTCTTCGTTACGACCTCGATTCCAACGGTCACAACGAGAAGACGGTGTTCAAGCCCTGGTTGCCTGGCGGTCTGCCGATTGAGAAGACCAACTTTGCGCCGCGCACCGGATTTGCCTACAGGGTGGATGACAAGACGGCGATCCGCGGCGGTTATGGGTTGTTCTATGCCTTCGCGCCAAACGACGGCGTGCAGCAGACTAACGGCTACATCCATCGGTTCGAGAACCAAATTACCTTCGATGGGCGCGACAACTTCACGACCGTCGGCGACAACTTCTTCGGGTGGTTCAACGGGCCGAAGCCGAGCTTCCAGCAGTCGCTCCAGAACGCGTGCGATGTGGTGAACCGCACCACGAACTGCGCGTTCCGCTCGTTGACGCAAGAGATCAACTACCCGGGCCGCAAGACGTCCTACTCGCACCAGGCGTCGATCGGCATGCAGCGTCAGATCGGCGCGCAGGCCTCGTTCGAGGTGAACTACTCGTACACCGGTGGCCGACGCGAGGAGCCCACGAGCACGGTGAATGCCAACCTCACGTACGATCGGGCCACCGGGGCGAACGTTCCCTTCACCAACGTGGCGGCGCGTCCTTTCCCGACATGGGGCACGGTGAACTTCGAGCTGCTCGACGGCTCGTCCAACTACCACGGCGTCGACTTCACGTTCACCAAGCGGTTCAGTCACCGCTGGCAGGCAAACGCGACCTACACCCGCGCTTCCTTCAAGGATGCGAACCCCATTCGCGACCAGTGGTACCTCGGTGCGGACGGGATCGTTGCGCGGCGCACGCTCGACTTCGCGCTGGCGAAAGATCTCGGTGGCGAGTACAGCTATGCTGCCGACGATCAGCGGCACCGCGCCAACGTGAACGGCGTCGTTGACCTCGGCCACGGTGTGCAGGTCAGCGGCATCTACTTCTACGGCTCCGGTCAGCGGTTCGCCACGACGGCCGGCACCGACCGCCGGCAGGAAGGCGGAAGTGGCGAGAACCGGCTCCGCGCTGATGGGTCCATCGTCCCACGCAACAACTTGGTGGGCCGTCCGCTGCACCGCGTGGATCTGCGGCTCCAGAAGGGGATCCAGGTCGCGAAGAAGCTGAAGGTGGATGGCATGTTCGAGGTGTACAACGCCTTCAACCACGAGAACTACGGAAGCTACACCACCAACCTGGACAACGCGAGATACGGGCAGCCGGCGGCCAACGCGGCGCTGGCCTACCAGCCGCGCATGATGCAACTGGGCGTCAAGTTCACGTTCTAGCCGAACGCTTCGGGGCTCAGTCTGGCGTGGCCCTGTCAGACATCGTCTGACAGGGCCTTACCCGTTCACTCCGCGCATGTATCCCAGATCCCAAGTCTCCCGTTTGGGGCTGCAACTTGATGCACAATCAGCTTAGGCAATGCGAGGAGCGATCGGTTGAGCGTGAAGTGCGCGGTGCCGCCGCCGCTTCTCGTGGCTTCAGTAGCGCTGGCCTTATTCGCTGTCGCGACCGGTCTGCGCGCGCAGAGTCCGGTCGCCATCAGCCCGGAGGCCAAACTCGTCTCCGCCCTCGAGCTGCGGCTATCGGGTGAAGTCGACAGCAACAGCCCGGCCGTATGGGAGCGCATCCGCGGCGTACCCTTCTTCTACGTTCTGACGTCGTTTGGAGGACAGCCGAGCACCGCTCGTGGCAGAAGTCTGCCGACGCTCGGAGCAGCCCAGCCCGTCACTCTGGATCCATGGCCAGGGGGTGGCGTGTGGATGGAAGCGATCGTCCCTGATGTCGACGGCACGTGGTATGGCTACTACCACAACGAGATGCCGGCCACATCGGTCTGTCCCGGGAGCCACAAGGTCATTCCCCGGATTGGAGCGGCGCGTTCCCAAGATCGCGGCCGCACGTGGGAAGACCTGGGCATCATCCTCGAAGCGCCGGCATCCACATTCACCTGCGCGACAAACAACGTGTTCTTTGTCAACGGCGTTGGCGACTTCAGCGTGCAGCTCGATCCCGACTCGCGCGATCTGTATTTTTTCTTCTCTCAATATGAGCGGGAAAACGCTCAGCAGGGTGTCGCGGTCGCGCGCCTCGCCTGGGCAGATCGCGACGAACCTGTGGGCAAAGTCATGGTCTGGCGCACAAGAACGTGGTTCCCGGCCGCACGCCAGATTACGGTTGGTGACGAGGCGACATGGGCGTTCCTGGCCGGCGTCCCGATCTTCCCCGCCTCTGACGGATGGCATGACGAGGGTACGACGACGAACGCGTTGTGGGGGCCGTCAGTGCACTGGAATACGTACCTGCAGCTGTACGTGATGCTCCTGAATCGCGCCAAGGATACGAAATACGACCAGGAAGGGATCTATGTCTCGTTCACGTCGCGGTTGGACGATCCGCGCCTCTGGTCGGCCCCAATGAAGATACTGAACGGCGGCAGCTGGTATCCTCAGGTGATTGGCCTGGATGAAGGCACCGGAACCGACAAGGTTGCCGGCGAATGGGCGCGCTTCTTCATGGCGGGCACATCCCGCCACCTGATTCATTTCACCAGGCAGTGATCCGCGTCTTTGTGGCGGCGGCGATCGGCGGTTGTCTGATCGCGTCGACCCTGGTTCCTCTCACGGCCCAGTCCGAGCGCACGCTCTCGGCGCGGCTCGTTTCCGCTCCCCCTTTGACGCTGCCGACAGCGGTCGATTCCAACACGCCGATGGCGTGGGATCTCGTCGATGGCGTCTGGACCCTCTTCGCACTCGTGTCGTGGGGTGGTGCTTCTTCCCTCCTCGCCGGTCCTCGACTGGATAACCTCCAGCGCCTCGAGTCGATCACGCTCCTGCCGCATCCAGGCTACGGCGTGTGGATGGAAGCAGTCATTCCAGATGAGGGCGGTACCTGGTACGGGTACTACCACCATGAAGTCCCTGCCGATGTATGCGGCAGGCCGGATCGGTCGATCCTCAGCATCGGCGCTGCCAGATCTCGCGATCGCGGTCTGACCTGGGAGAACCTTGGTGTGATACTCGAAGGTCCGCGGGACAGCCAGGCATGCGCAACCTCGAATCGCTACCTGGTTGGCGGCGTTGGGGATCCCAGCGCCGTGCTCGACGCCGACCACCGCTATCTCTATTTGTTTTTCAGCCAATATGCGAAGGAACCGCTGGTGCAAGGTGTGGCGATTGCGCGGATGCCCTGGGCCGATCGCGATGCGCCTGCAGGGCAGATTGCGGTGCTTCAAGATGGCGCGTGGCTCCCCGCAAAGCGCGTCGACGACGGCTTGAGAACCGAATGGGAGTATCCGGCAGGTACGGCGCTCGTTCCGGTTTCGAACCCCTGGCACGATCGCGACTACGCCGTTGACGCGTTCTGGGGCGCGTCGATTCACTGGAACACCTATCTCGAGCGCTACGTGATGCTGCTGAACCGGGCGAAAAACGAAAGTTTCGACAACGAGGGCATCTATGTTTCGTACTCGGGCGACCTCAGTGACCCGCGTGCGTGGAGCGCGCCGCGCAAGCTGATGAACGGCGGCGGATGGTATCCGCAGGTGGTGGGCCTTGACACGGCGGGCGGCACGGACAGGGAAGCCGGACAGCGCGCCAGATTCTTTTTGACCGGCCGATCTGCGTACTACATCGAATTCGAACGCTGACTCACCCGCACCCGGGGGAGCGTCTGTCGCCTGCGATGAACCAGTACGAGGCATAGGGAGCCAGCGCGAGCGGGTACGGCGAGGATTCTGCCGGCGGAAACGCCACATCATCGACGATCTCGACCATGGCAAGACCAGTCACTGACGAGGGCAATTCGAGCATCACTGATTTCACGGATGCCGACAGGTTCGCCACGACGAGGATCGTGTCGTCCAGGTGGCGCCGAACGAAGGCCAGGACCGCCTCGTGTCCGGTTCGCAGGAATTCGATCGATCCGCGGCCAAAGGCGGGATGGCGCCGCCTCACCTGAATCAGACGCCTGACCCGCGCCAGCAGCGAATCGGACCTCCGCTGCTGTGCGGCCACGTTGACCACGCGGTACCCATTCACCGGATTATCGATGATCGGGATCACGAGACGGTTCACGCTGTGCGGCGCAAAGCCCGCATTGGCGTCGTCGGACCATTGCATCGGCGTGCGGACGCCGTCGCGGTCACGCAGCCGGAGGTCGTCGCCCATGCCGATCTCATCGCCGTAATAGAGCACCGGCGTTCCGGGGAGCGAGAGCAGCAGCGCGTGCGCGAGCTCGATGCGCCGCCGGTCGTTTCCCAGCAGCGGCGCGAGGCGCCGCCGGATCCCGCGATGAAGCTTCATGTGCGGCTCGGCGACGCAGGCCGCCACCAGGAAATCGCGCTCCTCGTCGGCGACGGCCGACAGCGTCAACTCGTCATGGTTCCGGAGAAAGATCGCCCACTGGCATGCGTCAGGAATGTCTCGCGTGGCTTCGACGACGTCGACGATCGCGGACGCCTGCTCACGAAAGATCCCGATAAACAGCCTGGGCATCAACGGGAAGTGAAAGGCCATGTGACATTCGTCGTTGTCGCCGAAGTATTCCAGCACGTGCCGCGACTGGTCGTTGGCCTCCGCGAGCAGTACGCGACCCGCATAGCGTTGGTCCATGTCGCGCCGGATTTGTTTCAGGAAGTCGTGGGTTTCTGGAAGGTTCTCGCACGTGGTCCCCTCGCGCTCGAACAGGTGCGCCACGGCGTCGAGCCGGAGCCCATCGACGCCCTGGTCGAACCAGTAGCGCATGACCTTCAGCACCGCGAGGCGTACCTCCGGATTGTCGAAGTTCAGGTCCGGCTGATGGTGGAAGAAGCGGTGCCAGTAGAACGCTTTCGCAACGGGATCCCAGGTCCAGTTGGACTGCTCCGTGTCGCTGAAAATGATGCGTGCATCGGCGTACCGGTTTGCGCTGTCGCTCCAGACGTAGAAGTTGCGCTTGGGCGTGCCGGCCGGCGCCCGGCGCGCCGCCTCGAACCACGGATGGCGATCGGACGTGTGATTCAGGACCAGCTCGGTGATCACGCGCATGCCGCGCGCATGCGCCTGACCGAGGAATGTCTGGAAGTCGCGCCTGGTGCCGCAGGCCGGGTGAAGCCGCTCGTAGTGCGCGATGTCGTATCCGTCATCGCGCAGGGGCGACTCGTAGAAGGGCAGCAGCCACAGGCACGTCACCCCGAGCTCTTGGAGATACCCGAGCTTCTGGGTCAGGCCTTTGAAGTCGCCGACACCGTCGCCGTTCGAGTCGAAAAAGGTGCGGACATTCAGCTCGTAGATGACGGCGTCCTTGTACCACTGCGGAGCCGATGCGATTCCCGCGACGGGCATCTGTTCTATTGCCCCTTGGTGCGACGCCGTGAGCCGCCGGAGTCGGCCGTCCGGAAGTCGACGAGAATGCGGAGGAGCGCGTCCACGTCCTCCTGGCGGTCGAGTTGATACCGCGCCCGGGAGCCGTCGGCCCCTCCGACGCGAATAGCCAGCAGCTTCTCTGGAGACGCGGACGCAAACGCGTCCTCGTCGGTGGCGTCATCGCCGATGTAAATTGCGCTGTCGCACGCAAACCACCGGCACGCCTGTTGAAGCGCGACCCCTTTGTTGGCGCCGCCGCGTGGCAGCAGGCTCACCGCTTCGGCGCCTCCGATCGCCCGCGCGTCCGGCAGTTCGGCGACGGCTCTGTCGATCGCCTCTATCGCGCGGCGTTTGTCGCGGGCGTTACGGTAGTGAATCGTGATCGAATACCGCTTGTCCTCGATGACGATGCCGGGATCCCGCGGCAGACGCTTGTTGAGATGGAGCGCCCACTCGCGCGCATGGGTTGGGGACGGGGCGTCGGGTGTGGCTGGTTCGAGTCCGTGGTTTCCGAACAAATACCACGCCGGAATGTTACGAAGCCGTCGTGTCAGGTCGTCGAGCGCCCGCCACTGAAGCGAACTCCGGTCCGGCGGCGCGCACGACATTCGATGCGAAGGCGACACCGAACACGCCCGGAGAGATCAGGTGGGCACCGGTGTCGCGTGGAATGGCTGTTGCCACGCGTGCCACGAGCCATCCGCCGAGGAGTTTTCCGCTCGTGCGAACGGCAACATAGGCGATTGACAACGTCAGCGCAGTCGGCGAGAAGTCCGCGCGCGCGCCCGCAAGCACCAGAATCAATACGAGCAGCGAGTGTTGGACATACGTGACGTCGCGACGGATGTAATCACGCACCGCGCTGCCGGCCAATTGCCAGCACGCGCCCGCGACCAGGCCGACGAGCAGCGCCGACATCGAGAGGTAGTCGGCGGCGCCGCCGAGGAGCAGGAGGCTGGCAAAGACACACACCCGCTGCTCCGCCGGTGTTGAAGCCTGTGACAGGAGCAGCCATCCCGCGACGGCGATCACAACTGCTATGAGCGTTGCCTGCGCAGCGAGCAACAGCGCCGCCGCCGGCGAGGGGTCGCGGAGAAACGCCAGCAGCACACCGCCGATGACGATGGGAAGCAGATAGTCCTGGACGTCCAGACGCGCCGCGACGTCGTGCGACGAGCTCGTCGGGTCCGGCGGCAGCGAGCACGACGTAGCCGCGGAGAGACCGAGCGCCAGAGCGACCAGCCACCATGGCGGAAATTGGCTGACCGCCATCACTGCCGGGCCCGCTATGAACACACCCGTGGCGACCAGGATCGCAGTCACCATCGCCTGTGTACTTGACGCGGCGACAACCCGTCGATCCGCGCGCCCGGTGCGGAGACTCAATCCCGCAACGACCCCAAGTGCAGCCAGGGCGACAGGAGTTGCCGGATCAAGGAGCGCGATGGCCTGAGGGGTGAGGAGCACCAGGCCATGCGGCCCGAGCGCTGCGCCCGCCAACAGCAACAGCAATGCAGGGAATCCACCCGTGGACCAGTCCAGCGCGCCGAACCGCGATTTCGGCGTCAGACGTCCGGCCGTGGCTCCGCTCTGTTGAAGCTGGACGTCGATCGGATCAAAGGTCCTCGATTCGCCCTGCTCGGTCGGATCGTACCGATTCATCGCTGGAGGGCCACAACTCGGTGCGCGGCTCCGCGCGTGACAGCGAGGATCAGCAGGGCGCCGTGCCGCGTGGACGCGAACGCTGTTTCGACTTGCTCCGCGCTCGGCGCCAAGGTGTCGCCGATCGTGGTAATCACGTCTCCGGCTTCGACGCCGGCCGCCTCGGCTGCCGATCCCGGATCGACTCGTACGATTGCGGCTCCAACGCCCGCGACTGGACGCATTGTCAGGCCGAGCATCGATGATGGGGTTCCGTCCGCGGGCGTGGCTGCCACGACCAGCAGCTCCCGTTGCGTTCCTCCGCGCCACACGCGGATCGCCATCGTGTCTCCCGCCCCGAGACGCGCCGTCCGGACGCGCCAATGTTCGGGCGTGGGCATGCTCACGTCATCGACGGCCTGGATGACGTCACCGGCCTTGAGCTTGCCAGCGACAACACTGTTTGGATCGATCCACGTGATGACGACGCCGGTGTCGGCTCCGCTGGCGAGTGAGAGGCGTGGTGTCAACGCCCCCACGTCGATTCCAAGGTCGACGTGCAGCTTGTGTGGCTGTCTGAGCAGGTCCTCCGCCGCGGCCCACAGCATCCTGCTGGGAACGACAGCAAGGCCATCCTCGTACCGGGCAACCGCGCCCATGAGCTCGGCGTTGTCGGTGAACAGAAACGCTCCGGGCGCGACGTCGGCATCGCTTGGAAGTGCCCATACGGGCCCAGTCCACTCGGGAGTTTCCACGGGCGTCAGCGATCCGATGAACGCCGGACGGAGCGACATGTTGCCGGGGGACGGCGACGACACAACGACGTATTGCGGTTTGTCGAGGCCCTCCGGGGACCACAGCACCGGAAGGAAGGCATTCGTGCTGTTTCCCACGCGAAGAACCGCGAGGCCTGATGCACGATCCTCGGCGATCACGCGGAGCGGATTGCGTTCGCCGTGGCTCGCCCCCGGTTCGAGAATCGCGATCGCGACATCGTCGCGCATCCGAAGGGCTGCCACTCGCTGCTCTGTGTGTTCGGCTCTCTCCGTGATGTCTGCGACATCAGGCACCACCGTGACGAGCGTCGGCGCAACGCGCGCCTGGAGGTCCTCGATCGCCGACGCCAGGTCAGAGAATCTCGAAAAACCGGCGAGCTGACTGAGCAGTGTCGCCACGGCGTTCGGATTGGCAGGCCGATCGGGAAACCTGATACGGGCAAGGATCCACAGTGTAAGAACTGCGAGGAATGCCGTCATCAGCAGCCGTCGCGTCTCACGAGAGACACGAGGTCGATGCGCTGAGGTTTCGCCCGTCACGAACCGGGTTGTCTCGGATTTCATCGCCATTTGCGCGATATGCCTCCAACTCATGGCCGGGGATGCTGCCTGGCCTTGAGGTGCGCGTGCGAAGGTGGCGGAGGAGACTGCCCAGCCAGAGCCAAGGCTGGTCCGGCTACCGGATGACTCCGCGCCGGACGGCGTAGAGGACGATTTCCGCGGCGCTGTGGACGTCGAGCTTTTCCATGATCCGCGCGCGGTGGGTTTCGACGGTGCTCGGGCTGATGAAGAGGATGGCGGCGATGTCCTTGTTCGCCTTGCCTTCCGCAATCAACTGGAACACCTCGCGCTCGCGGTCGGACAGCGATTCGTAACGGTCGATCATGCCAGGTTCGCCTGTGCGCTGTTTCACGTAGTCGTCGAGCATGAGGCGGGCGATCGCCGGGCTGAAGAAGGACTTGCCTTCGGCGACGGCGCTCACCGCCTGCAGCAGATCGACGTCGGCTGAATCTTTCAGCAGGTACCCGGCAGCGCCGGCGCGCAGGATCTGCGTCACGTACGCTTCGTCCGAGTGCATGCTGAGCACGAGCACGCGGACGCCCGGAACGCGCTTGACGATCTGGCGCGTCGCCTCGATGCCGTTGAGCAGCGGCATCGCCACGTCGAGGATCGCGACGTCCGGCTTGTGCTGCTCGGCCTGCCGAACCGCTTCGCGTCCATCGCCCGCTTCCGCGACGACCCGCCAGTCCGGCCGCTCCTCGAGGACTTTTCGAAGCCCCTGCCGGACCACAGTGTGATCGTCCGCAAGCAGGATCCGCAGGATGCCCATCGGCACTAACCGGCGCGCCGCACGACGGATTCCGTTGCAACATCACCGGTGGCTGCGACGCCAAGCGGCAGCGTCACGGCGAGCACGGTTCCGCCTCCAGCGCGATCGCCGATCGTGAACGAGCCGCCGAGCGCCTGCGCGCGCTCGCGCATGCCGATCAACCCGAGGCCGTGGCCGGCGGTGAGCCGGTTCGCGACGGTACCGATGCCGCGGCCGTTGTCCTCCACCACGAGCCGCAACAGCCCTCCGCCTGAATTCAGGGACACCGTGCACGCGGTCGCGCCGCTGTGCTGCGCCACGTTGCTGAGCGCCTCCTGCGCGATCCGGTAGACGCACACTTCGATCTCCAGCGCCAGCCGCGCCTCCATCGTCTCGGCCAGATGCGCGCGGATGCCGGTGCGCTGAGCGAAGTTGCGCAGGTAGGTGGTCAGCGTGGCCGGGAGACCGAAATCATCGAGCACCGATGGGTGGAGCAGCTGCGACATGTCGCGCACGCTGCGGAGCGTGGTCTCGCTGATGTTGCGGGCTTCCTCCAGCGCCTTCCTGACGCGCGGATCGACCTCAGCCCGCAGCGCGATGCCGATGTCCATCTTCACCGCCGTGAGCGCCTGCCCGACCTCATCGTGCAGCTCGCGCGCGAGCGTGCGGCGCTCCTGTTCCTGCGCGTCGACCAGGCGCGCCGAGAGACGCTCGAGATCCTCGCGGTTGTGCTGTTCGATGCGCCGCTGCCGTTCGATTTGACGCTGCAGCCGGTTCACGTGCCGTGAAGCCACGACGGCCACGAACAGCGCCACGATCAGGGTCGTCGCGCCCATCGACAGGAGGCGTGTGCGCACCTGCCGGTAGAGCAGTTCGGTTTCCTCCTGGTGCCGCTGGTTGGCCACGACCTGGAGCGCTGCGAGTTGGTCGAGGATCTGCAGCACGGTGTCGCGGCGCGGCACGACGCGGCTGCGCAACAGCGCCGCGGCTTCGTCCGGCGTCTTCGCCTGCTCGGTGAATGCGACGTCGCGCGACGCCCAGTAGTCACCGAGCTCCCCCTGCAGGCGCGCCCAGTGATCGCGCTCCACCTGCGACGCCACTTCAGGAACGTAACTGGTGAGCAGCCGTTCGACCTCGCTGCGAAGGCGTGTCAGTTCGTTGCGGTAGGTGGCCCTGCGGGCTGTCGCGCCGTCGATGAGCGCGTCGCGCAGGTAGATCGATCCGAGCAGCACGTTGGTGCGGACTTTCGACAGCGTTTCATGGCCGCGCACGTACGAGTCATGCGCGCTTGCCACGTTCTGCTCGATCTGCTGCAGGCTCCGCACGAGCTGATACCCCCACAGCAGCCACAAGCCGAAGACGATCGCGAATCCGGCGCGCAAGGCCGCGCGGACGCTGGGTGCACCGCTGGAGTCGTCATCGACGGACGTTGGCGGAGCCGCCATACGGCCATCGTAGCCACGGCCCACGCCAGGCGTCCAGCGTGCCGTCTCGCGATCAATGGAAGTCACGGCGGCTCCTGCCAGAATTGTGCCCGGACGCGCTGCGTGGCGCCATACGGCCAACACAGTATTTCATTTCGTTTATTGCGGCCATGGATCTGGACGATGGGGTGCCGCTGCCACTCCGAATACAGGCTCGACCGGATAGTGCGTGTTCGGGGCCCCGGGTTAATGTGCCTCGTGGTCGAGGACTCGGTTGTTCCATGCTGGCTGGAAGACGCCGATCGCGACGACTTCGTGAGACTGGCGACCGAACGTTCGGCCCGGGGGCTCAAGGCCACCGACGAATGCCCGCCACGTGTGCTGATGGCTTGTCAGCCGGAGCACCTCGTTGTGGCGTGCGAGGCGGAGTTCTTCCGGCGTGGATGGCTGCTGCTCCGGGTGGATGACATCACCTCGGCTCGGACAGTCATATCGAGTGGGGCGCCGGCGGCTGTCGTGCTGCCGCTCGATGATCAGAAGATTCTTGACGGAGGGTTCTGCGCCGCAATCCGCGACCACCAGCGCGGCCGCTACATGCCGGTGGTCGCATTCGCTCCAGGCACAGGACCTGCGCGGGCACAGGCGTTCGAGGCGGGCTTCGATGCGTTCGTCGCGCACAGCGCAGGTGCCGCGGGACTCTGCCGTGAGCTCGCCGTTCTCCTGTCAATCGCGGAAGAACTTGGGCCCTCGCTATTACGCATGCGTTCGCCCTGGCCATGACGGGCCGCGGCGGCGCCGGCACGACCGCCGTGAGAACGGCAGGTGATGAGGAGTAGAGGCATGAGAGCCGTGTGGACAGTGACGCTGATGACGATCGTGCTCGGCGCGTATCGATTGGGCGCACAAGGTGCCGCGCAGGCGCCGTCGGACGAGCACCAGAAGGCGGCGCAAGGGCTCACGTTCCAGGGCGACGTGGCGCTGTGGACGGTGGCCATCAAGCCTGACAAGACCGCGGACTTCGAGAAGGTACTGGCGAGGGCGCGTGACGCGCTGCAGAAATCAGAGAACCCGCTGCGGAAGCAGCAGGCCGCGGGCTGGCGCGTGATGAAGATGGAGAAGCCGCTGCCAGACGGCAACATCGCCTACGTGCACATCATCAGCCCGGTCGTCGCGGGCGCGGACTACACAATTCTCAAGGCGATCTACGACGAGTTCCCGAACGAAAGTCAGCAGCTGTACGGGTTGTATCGCGATGCGTTTGCGCAGAACCTTGCCTTGGCGACCGGTTCCATCGTGATGGACATGTCGAAGCCGCAGTAGCCTCCGCCCCTCTCGTTCGTTTTCACCCGCGACGCTTGTCCCCGCCAGCGGGCGCTGGTGCGCGCAATCTCGGTCGCCGTGATTGCCCGCATATTTTCACCTGCCAAACACCAGCACCTTCATCGTATTCGGCGTGATCTGCGCGCGGCCGTTCGGGCCCGCCGTTCTCATCGCCACCGGCACGTACACGTTGTGCGTCGCCGCGTCGAGCCACATCGTCCGGCCGGACGGCAACGTCTTCAGGGTCTGCACCACGGTGAACTTATTCGGTGCGTCCTCGTGCGCAATCGTCAGCACGCCCGTGCCGCTCGACGCGAAGGCCAGGCCGGTCGCGGGATCGAAGCCGTTGCCGTCCACGCCGTCCCCGATGGGAAAGCTGGTAACGGTCTTGCCGCTGGTGCTGTCAGTCATCACCATCTTGCCGTCGCAGGCGCTCAGGAGCAGGTGGTTCTTCGCATCGAAGGCCAGGCCCGTCGGCCCTTCGCAGTCCGCGATCGGCCACGTCGCCACCAGCGTGTGCTTCACCGTGTCCATCACGCCGATCGCGCCCTTGTCCTCGACGTTGACGAACATGCGGTTGGCGGCGGCGTCTTCGACGGCCTCCTCGAGGTCACCGCCCACGTCGATCGTGGCGATCACCTTTCCGGTCTGCGCCTCGAACGCGGTCACCGACTTGCCGGTGTGGTTGAACGTCCAGACTTCCTTTCGCGACGGCAGGTATCGGATGCTGTCGGGATTGGCGCCGGTCATGACCGTGCCGAGCGGCTTCAACGTCTTCAGATCGATGATCGTCGAGCTGTTCGCGCGGCCGTTGCTCGTGAACCCGCGCCCGAGGTCGGACGCGATGGCGAAGCCGTGCACGCCGTTGGTATCGGGGATCTCGCCGACGACCTTCATCGTCTGCGTATCGGCCACCAGAATCTTGGTCGCATGCGACACGTAGAGACGATGCGCGGCCGAATCGACGATCAGGTAGTCCCACCCGCCCTCGCCGCCGATCATGATTTCCCCGAGCTGGTGATAGGTGTCGGCAGCCTGCGCAACCAGGCCGGCGAACGCACACGCGGACACACAAGCGAGCACTGCAATCAACCTGCGCATAAACTCCTGCCTTTCTTCGAGCGTAGAGGCCGGCCCTCAGGCCGCCTTTGAACGTCCGCGACCCTTGATGGCCGCGTACAGCCCCGGCACCGCCAGCAGCGTGACCGGTGTGGACAGCGCAAGCCCGCCGATGACGGCGAGCGCAAGCGGCTTCTGCAGCTCCGCGCCGGCGCCCAGGCCGAGCGCCAGCGGCAGCAGCCCGAAGAGCGTGCAGAACGTCGTCATCAGGATCGGCCGGAGACGAATGCGTCCCGCGTGCGCAATCGCGGTCTCGAACGGCTCGCCTTCCTCGTGCAGCTTCTCGGAGAAGTCGAGCAGCATGATCCCGTTCTTCACGACCAGGCCGACGAGCAGGATGATGCCCATCGCCGACGAGATGTTGAGATCAGTGCCCGTCAGGAGCAGCAGCAGCAGCGCTCCACCGAGCGAGAGCGGCGCCGCGAGCAGGATGAGGATCGCGGGGATCCAGGCGCGGAACTGGATCACGAGGATCGTGAAGACGAGCACCACGGCGAGCGCGAACACCATCAGCAGCTCGCGGAACGCCTGCGCCTGCGCGAGGTACTGCCCGCCGATCTCGTACGTGTAGCCGATTGGAAGCGTGAGTTTGGCGAGGTTCCCCTGGATTTCGCCGACGGCGCTCCCGAGGTCGCGCCCTTCGAGACGCCCGCTGACCACCGCCATCGGGCGCAGATTCTCACGGCGCAGCTCGCCCTGGCCGTTGGCGCGCTCCATGGTGGCGACTTCGGACACCGGAATCGGCCTGCCTTCCGGCGTGCGAATCAGCGTCTGCGGAAGGTTGTTCGGGTTGAACCGGAACGAATCTGGAAGCCGGACGCGAACCGGAACGGTGCGATCGGCCAATCGGAGATCCGTGGCGACTTCACCGAGCCAGTTGCCCGCCATCTGGTCCGAGACGTCCTGGACGCTCAGGCCGTACCGTCCCGCCGCCACCGGATCGATGTTCCACGTGACCTCCGGGTTCCCCTGCTGCGGCCCGACGACGTCGACGACCCCCATGACCTTGTTCATCATTTCTTCGACCGGGCCGGCCAGGTCCGCCAATCGAACGGGATCGTCGCCGAAGATCTTGACCTCGATCGGCTCCGCATTGCCTTCGAGGTCGCCGAGCATGTCCTGCAGCAGCTGCACGAACTCGATGTCGACGAGAGGCGCGGCTTCCGTGGCCTTGTCGCGGACCTCGCTGATGATCTCTTCCGCCGACCGGCTCCGCTGGTTCCTCGGTTTGAGCCTCACGAGGATGTCCCCCGTGTTCTGCGCGGTCGCGAACAGTCCGAGCTCGGAACCGGTGCGCCGCGAGTAAGACGCGACCTCGGGCGTCGCCGCGACGATCGCTTCCATCTTCTTGACCTGGCGATCGGTTTCGGTGAGGGCGCTCCCGGCGGGCGTGATGTAGTCGAGGACGAAGCCCCCTTCGTCCGCGGCCGGGAAGAACCCGGTTCCGACCTGGTAGAACAGCACGACGGTCAGCGCCGCCAGCAGAAGCGCGACGACGATCGCGACGAGCGGGCGCCCGACCATCACTCCGAGCATCCGCTCGTACACCCGATCGATCCGGCCGTGTGATTCGCTGGGCTTGTGGTGCGAGGCGGCCCACCGCGCCATCAGCGGCACGACGCTGATCGACAGCGCCAGCGAGATGAGCACGGCCACCGACAGACTCAGCGACAGCGCGCGGAAGAACTGGCCGGGCACACCAGACAGCAGGCCGAGCGGCGCGAACACGACGACCGTCGTCAGCGTGGAGCTGACGAGTGGCGCCATCAGCTGCTGGACCGCGTCGACGACGCTGCTCCCGCCTTCGCCTGCGCGGCGGTGAATGTTCTCGACAACGACCACCGCGTCGTCGATGACGAGGCCGATCGCGACGGCCAGGCCGCCCATCGACATCAGGTTGATCGTCCCGCCGAACAGCCACATGAAGACGAAGGTCGGGATGACGGCCATCGGCAGCGTCACCGCGGCGATCATCGTGAGGCGCCAATCGCGCAGGAAGACAATCAGCACGACGATCGCCAGGAAGCCGCCAATCAGGATCGCGTCGCGCACGCTTGTGATCGATTCCTCGACGAACTGCGCCAGGTCGTAGACGCGGCTCATCTTGATGCCGGCCGGCAGCGTGTTCGCGAGGCCGGCCAGGACGCCGTCCATGCCGGCCTTGAGATCGAGGATGTTGGCGCCGATCTGCTGGGAGATGTTCATGACGACCGCATCGCGGCCGTTGCCGGTCACGAGCAGCGTGCGATCGGGGGCGCCACGCGTGACGGTGCCGAGATCCGAGATGCGGATCGTCGCGCCGTTCTTCATCTTCACCGGCGCGTTGGCGATTTCATCCGCGTTCTTCCAGAGACCGGAGGCCAGCGTCAGGTGCTGCAGACCCGATTCGGCGAAGCGTCCCACAGGGAGAATCGTGTTCTGCCTGTTGAGCGAGTCGGAGACGTCGACGACGGTCAGCCCGGCCGCCGTCAGCTTCGCGGGATCGAGGATCACTTCGATCTCTCGGGTGTCGCTCGCCTGGACCTCGATGGTTCCTGCGCCCGGCACCCGGGCCAGCTCGGGCTTGATGACAAAATTCGCGTAGTCGTACAGGTCCGGGGTCGGCAGCGAGCCCGTTACGCTGAGGATGAACACGGGGAAGATCGCCGGCGTCATCCGCTCGATCTGCAGCCCCGTGCCGGCCGGCAGGTCGCCGTTGATCTCGGCAATCCGGTTCTGCACCATCTGCAGCGCGGTGACCATGTCGGTCGAGGGATCGAACTGCGCGGAGATCTCCGCCGCGCCCCGGATGCTCCTCGACCGCACGCGGCGGACGCCCGGGACCGCCATCACGACCTGTTCGATCGGACGGGTCACGATGAGCGACATCGACTGCGGTGGGAGCGTGCCCGAATGCGCCACGATGGCGATACGCGGGAACTGCAGCGGCGGATAGATGCTGCTCGGCAGTGACAGGCTGCTGACCGCACCCGCCGCCGCGAAGAGCAGCGTGAGCAGGATCACCGCGCGTGAGTGCCGCGTCGCCAGGCGAGCCGGATTCATTTCTGGACCTGAATGGTGCCGCCGTCAGGCAAGCCATCCTGCCCGCGGATGATGACCAGGAGGCCGGCACCGACGCCGTTCTTGATTTCCGTCAGGGCGTGCGTCGCGAACCCGAGCACGACCGGATACTTGTGCGCCCGATTGTCGGCGCCCGCGACCATCACGAAGATCTCGCCCTCTTCATACACGATGCCGACGGTCGGCACGACGACCACGTTCGGGCGCACCTCGGCGACGATGTCCACCTGGACGACCGCGCCGGCCGGCAGGTCCGTGGGCCTGGCGAATGACAGGCGGACGTCGGCGGTCGCGCTCGACGGATCCACCTGCGAGGGCTTGGTCAGGACCGTCGCCGCGACCCCGTCACCGCCCGCCGGACCGATGATGGTCGCCGTCCGCCCGATGATGACGCGCCCGAGCGCCGCCATCGGCACCGACGCGACGACCTGCAGTTGCCTGGGATTGATCACACGCAGAATCGGGTCGCTGGCCGACGCATCCACCATCTCACCGGGATTGTGCCAGCGCTTGACCACCACGCCGTC
>JBGOTP010000047.1:0-20563 GCA_041476545.1 Vicinamibacteria bacterium
GACGTCGCTCAGGGATTCATCGACTTCGCCCGCGCGTAGCCCCGCGCGGAGGCGTCATGCGAATCCTCCCATCGCACGGTCCAGGCTACATCTTGAGGACAATCGCCATCAGCACGGCGACGTCGTTCCTCTGAACGGCAGCCGAGGGAGGCTTGTTCTTGTACGTGTCGAGTACTTCGACCTTCAGTTGCGTCCGCGCTGACATCGAGGCCGCAAGGGCCACGCCGACGGTGTAGAGCGAATCGTGGAAATCGTCCGTCTTCCAGAGCGCGGCAAACGACTGCGTCAGGGTTGTCGTGGACGTCAGCGTCTGGTTGAACTTCTCCCCTGACGTGATGGCGCCGGATGATTTGACGGCAAGTCCGATATTCTTTTCCCACACGGCGCCGACGCCGCCATCGGCGCTGAGCTTTGTCTTTGCCGTATCGAGCAGCTTGTATCCCAGGCCAGCGGTCGGCGCGAGCAGATAGTCGATGCTCTTGAATTCGTCTTTCAGGTACTGGTTCTGGCCGAAGATGAACACGCCGTCGCCGAGTTTGTACTCGTCGTGAATATTGAGGCTGAGTCGGTTGGTGGAGACCACACTTGCCGTCTTGCCGCGGAGCAACAAACCGTCCGACTTGACGACGTTCCTTGTGTGCGGGTCGAACACGAGCTCGTAGGCGGCATTGACGGTGGACGTGTCCGTGTTGCCACTCGTCAGCGCGAGACCGGCACTCGCTGCGCCCGTCCAGGGTTTTGGCGGAGCGGGCGCCTGCGCAGACGCCGCGGACGCTCCCGCCATCCACGCCACAACCGATAAAACCACAGTCATCACCTTACGCGTCATCTCCATGCCTTTCATGAGAGCCGGGACTTGTCGTCCTGGAAAAATCCTGAGTTTGGCGCACGCGTTGAAACAGGGCCATTTCGTAACCGATCCATCCTCGTTCGAGGCAGGTCTGCAGAGCGCTTCCACCGACCAGATGGCCCACGGGAGTGCGCGCCAGGGGGAGCCAGCCGAAGAGCGCAAGGAACACGTTGACGGCGCGATCGCGCGCGCGATGGATTTCGAGATACGGCGAAAGATCCAGGGTTGATTCGTGCACGAACCCCGCCGCTGCGGCGAGAGCGCGCAGTTCGTTCCGTTGGATCAGGGCGTTGATGTTCCAGCCGGTACAGAACTGTTCGATCGTGCGTTCCGCGGCCGGTTCATCAGTCGGCCGTCTGACGTCGTCGCAGATCACAAGATACCCGCCCGGTCGAACGAGCCGGCTGCACTGCGCGAAGAAACGAACGGGATCCGGACAGTGCAGGAACGACTCGATGGCATACGCCAAGTCCGCCGGACCGAGATCCGCCGGCAGATCGCAGTAATCGCCCTCGAGACATGCGACCCGCGGCGACACGCCGCTCTCGGTGATGCGTCGCGCGGCGAGTGCCACCTGAACCGGGCTCAACGTAATGCCTGTGCCGCGGATGGGCAATTGTTGGGCGAGATAACACAGGCTCGCGCCGACGCCGCAGCCAAGATCGACCACGTGCGCCGACTCGACCGTTTGAGGCAGGCGCCGGATGAACGCGGCAATCTGGTCCTCAACATAGTGAAACGCCTGCCGGCGATCGCCCGTTCCCGGCCCCCACACCGCGCGGTGGATCGCGCCCACGCGTCCGCCCTGCCCGAACGCGAGGAAGGCGGTCGTCTGGCGGTCGTAGTAGCGCTGGACCTGGGTCGTGCTGAATCGAGGCATCACGAACGTGCAGCGCGTCGATTATCGTGGTACTGGTCTGTCACGCACAAGGCCAACCCGGTCGTCGCGTGAAGTGGGCTTGGAGGCGCACGTGCTGGCGGCAAGCGCGCTTGCCGATGGGGCCGAACAGCGCGGGCGCCCAGAAGGGTTCGGCCGAGGACAGGCTCGAGGCAGCGATCGCGAAATTCCTGTTAGCCGCCGCTCACATTCAGCTTGTTCAGACGTTCGAGGGTCAGTCATGGCCCGGCTGAAGCCGGACCCCACGTACTACGGCAGCCACGCTGCAAGGTCCTCGTGCCCAACGACGATGCGGGAGCGCCCGGCAGCGACGTGCTGGAGGCGCCGAACCCGCCAGTCCGCGATGGCCGGGGTGGCGGCGGGCGAGATCTCCGTGGCGGCCTCAGCCCATCCTTGGATGAGCTGCCGCTGAAGCTCGAGATCTCCAGATCCCAGCGTCCAGTCGCTCGGCTCCATCCGCACGCGATAGCCAGCCTCCGCGAAGCACCGCGCGGCGCAAGTCACCGCATCCGGTCCCGCCGCAGGACCGCCGAGCCCCTTGTCGGTTCGCTGGTGCCGGTTGAAGAGATCCAGCACCATGTGGTCCTCCGGCTCCACGGGCGAGCAGGTGGAACGGCCGTTGTAGGTGATCGTGAACAACACCGTCGCGCCGACTGCGCGACATCGGGACGCCAACGAACGCAGCCACCGCTCCGATACGAGGTCGAGCAGGGCCGACGCGGTGACCAGGTGACGGCCCGCGAAGATCTCCATAGCGTCGAGGGCTTCCAGATCCAGCTGCCGTGTCTCGATGCCACAATCCAATCGCTCGCCGCGGACGACAAACCCCGTTTCGTCCCTTGTGACGTCGTAACCGTGCGCCGCACCCCACGACGCCGTCCGGGCCGGCATCTCCGTCAGCAGCGTTGAACTTCGATCAACGACCAGCCAACGCTGGTTGCCCGGGAGTCGATCCACCAGATAACGAAGGTTGGATCCGGTGCCGGTGGCCAGATCAAGCACGAGGACCGGGTCGTGGGCGGCAATGGCATCAGCGACGAGGTGCGTCAGACTCGCCGAACGGGCGGCGGCGTCGGCGGCCTCGCGCAAGGCCAGCCACTGTGCAAGGGCCTCATCCATGTGTATCCAGGCTCGTAAGGGCGGCATTCATGTTTCCGCAGGCGTGCTCCCAACTTGGCAGGCGATCTCGCACGCGCCGCGCGCCTTCGGCGAGCCGCGCCCGAAGCTGTGCATCTCCGAGTACCCGCGTGAGCGCTTCGGTGAGCGCCGTTGTATCCCCTGGCTGAACTAACAGACCTGCATCGCCGCCAACAAGATCGGGAATCGCGCCGGTGGTCGTGGCGACAACGGGCAGGCCGCGCGCGAGCGCCTCGGCGACCGCCATCCCGTACGTCTCCTGCAGCGTGGCCAGCACGAACAGATCGGCCCGATCGTAACAATCAGCCAGCCTCGGGGCATCGAGTTCGCCGGCGATCACAACCCGATCCTCGAAGCCCAGGCCGCGCACCGCGGCGTGCAGTCGATCGACCGTCGCCGGATGACGCGTGATGCTGCCGGCGCACGTCAGGCGCCAGTGACGGTGTGGCACAGCCGCAAGCGCCTGCAACAGGACCTCGTGGCCCTTGCCGGGGCCAATCGTCGCGACAGACAGCAGCTGCAACGTCGTCGCTCCGGAGCCGTGCGCGAGCGGGGCGGGGTCAGTGCCCGGTTCGACCACGACGATACGCTGGCGCGGCAACGCGTATCTCGCCAGCATGGGCAGCGTCGCGAAGCCAGTGACAATGACCAGCGCCGTGGCGCCGAGGGCGCGGCGCTCGGTTGCCTCGAGACGGGTGGCCGTGTCGCGGTCGATGCCGACGTCGGCGGCCAGCGGGAGATGGACGAGCGCGACGATGCGAAGCCGCGACGCTTCATGTTCGATGAGGGCCGGCATCGCGCTGAGCGCAAGACCGTCTATGACGACGATGGCGCCGTCGCGGACGTCGGCGAGTATGCCGGTGGCATGTTCGAGCGATGCCCGCGTGGGGAAGGGAAAGGTGTCGTCGAGCTCCCGCAGGTCAACGGACCAGCCGTGGTGACGCAGGCCCTCCGACATGCGACGATCGTAGATGTAGCCGCCGGTGCGGGTATTGATGTTCCCGGGAACGATGAATACAACCGGCCGCATCGACACCACGGCTAGGGCGCGGTGCGGACAGCGCTTACAGCACCGACAGGGCCGTCAAACGACGCCGAGGCCACGTGCGATTCGTGCAGCGTCACGCGCACCTGCTCCACGCCCGAGGCACCCGGCCCCAGATCGCCGCGGCGAATCGCCGCGACGACGGCGTCGAACACCACCCGCGCGAGAAACTCCGTCGTCGTGTTCCGTCCCGCGAACGCCGGCAGATCATCCAGGTTGCGATAGTTCAGATCCGCCAGCACGCGGCCGAGCGTCTGCGTTGCGCGTCCCATGTCGACGACAATGCCGTCCGAGTCGAGGGCCGGCCGCCGGAATTCGACATCGACCACGTACGTGGCGCCGTGCAGGCGCTGAGCGGGGCCGAACACGTCGCCTTTGAAGCTGTGCGCGATCATCACGTGATCCCGCACCGTCACGCTATACATAAGAGATTCTCCCGCCTGCCCGCCCTGCCTGCCCTCTAGTACCGGACGCGATGACACAGGGTGTCTCCGGGTGATGTTGCCAGATCTGGCATCACTTGCGGCAGTGTCTCGAACTCGCTCTCGCCGGTGATGAGGGCATCGAGTGACGCGTCGGCAAGAAGCCTCAACGCCAGTTTCATCCGTCGTCGCGAGTCCCATCGTGCTCGCTGGGGCGCGGCGATGCTGCCCACCTGCGACGACGCCAGTGTCAACCGCTTGGCGTGAAACGCACCGCCGAGGGCCAGTGAAACAGCCCGGTCGCCGAACCAGCTCAACTCCACGATTCTCGCCTCGAAGCCCGCCACCTGCAGTGCGAGTTCCAGTCCGGCGGGGGAGCCGCTTGCGTGAATGACGACATCCGCTTCGGGTGCGGCCGCCGTGGGATCGGTGAATCGCACACCAAGGGCACGAGCCACTGCCGATCGATGCGGATTGATGTCCACGAGCTCGACCTCGCATCCGGGCATGCGCGCGGCCAGCCACGCGACAAGACAGCCAACGGTCCCGGCGCCTATCACCGCGATGCGATCGCCGATGTGCGGGGAGGCATCCCAGACGCCATTGATCGCGGTCTCGAGATTGGCCGCCAGCACGGCCCGCTCCGGCGGAAGCGTGTCGGGTAGCAGGTGCACGGCCTGCGCAGGCACGACGTAGCGGGTCTGGTGAGGATAGAGCACGAATACGTCCCGATCCCGCAGCCCTTCGGGGCCTTGTTCAACCCGCCCGACGCTCGCATAGCCATACTTGACCGGCGCCGGGAACTCGCCCGATTGAAACGGCGCGCGCATGCGCAGGTGCTCGGTCTGGGGCACGCGCCCGCTGAAGACGAGCGCTTCGGTACCTCGGCTGATGCCGCTATAGAGCGCGCGGACCAGAACGTCTCCCGCGGCCGGCGCTGGCAACACCTCACCGCGAATCTCTCCGCGACCCGGCGCTACAACCCAGAACGCTCTGGCGTCGTTCATACCTGCTCATTTTGTTCCCGGAGGCAGACAGTTACAATGCCCGCCACAGGACGTCGTGGCCGTCGAGACTTCGTGATGAGTACACCTGCACCCCACGCGGCTCTTCGCACACGCGTTGTCCTCGAAGGCGCCCTGAGTCTCCTCGTCGTCGTCGGTGTTGGGCTCATCGCCCGCCCCCTCACAACGAGCGCTCTATATCCTTGGAAAGCCGCGGCGATGTTCGCCGCGCCGATGGCCATCGTCATCGCCTTCATCGGCGGGCATCCGTTCGCGAGGTTCGGGCCGGCCAATCGCGTCACGATGATCCGATTGATGCTGGTCGCCCTGGTCGCCGGCCTGATCGGCGAACCGGCGGTCCCACGCGTGGCCGCCGCCGCTGTCGTGGCGACCACCGTCGTCGCGGCACTCGACGGCCTCGATGGCTGGCTCGCACGCCGCAGCCGGATGACAAGCGCCTTCGGCGTCCGGTTCGACATGGAAACGGACGCGCTGCTGATCCTGGTGCTGTCGGTCCTGGTTTGGCAGCACGAGAAGGCGGGCGCGTGGGTCCTTCTGGGCGGGCTGATGCGGTACGGCTTCATCGCGGCGGGATGGCTGTTACCGTGGATGGCGGGCCCGCTGGCGCCGACCCGCCGCGCCAAGGTGATCGCCGTGTCTCACATGGTGGGACTGGGCGTCGCCCTTGCCCCCGTCGTTGCCAACCCGCTCAGCGCGATCGCCGCCGCTCTGACGCTTGCGGCGCTGGCATGGTCGTTTGCCGTGGACGTTGGGAGGCTGTGGCGAAACGGGTAGCGATCGGACTCGCGACGAAGCACGTCAAACCGACGACAGGAGGTGCCCCAGCTTGTCCTTCTTCGTCTTCAGATAGCGGAGCGTCGAGGCAGACGGCGCGATCTCGATCGGAATCCGCTCGGTGATCGAGAGTCCATCGCCCGTCACACCCTGCAGCTTCTTCGGATTATTGCTGAGGAGCCGGATCGAGCGGACACCCAGGTCGCGGAGGATCTGCACCCCGACACGGTAGTCGCGCGAGTCGGCTGGAAAGCCGAGGCGCTCGTTCGCTTCGACAGTGTCGAGACCCTGTTCCTGCAACGCATACGCGCGGATCTTGTTTGCGAGACCGATCCCGCGTCCCTCCTGATTGAGGTAGAGCAGCACGCCCCGGCCTTCCTCGGCGATGCGCCGCAGCGCCGTGTGGAGCTGGGCTCCGCAGTCGCAGCGCGCCGACTGAAAGATGTCGCCCGTGAGGCAGGCCGAGTGCACGCGAGTGACGACGTTCTTGCCGCCGCCGATCTCGCCGCGGACGAGGGCCACGTGCGTCTCGCCGGCGGCATTCTCGTAGACGTGGATCTCGAAGTCGCCGAATTCGGTCGGGAGCCTCGCGGTGGCCATGCAGCGCACCGGCGCCCGAGCGCGAAGAATCTTCACGAATGAGAGCGCTCGCGCGCGGACCCAGGAAACCATGGAGATGGTATCGTAGCTGAAAAAGGGATGAACAGGGTGTCAAACCGCGCCGCGGCGTTCAGCTGGGCCATTCTGGCGTTTGCGCTCGCGCTGTTGAATGCGTCGTTGACGTTTGTCAACGTGTGGCCCACTCCGGGTGTCCGATTGACTGCGGACCTGTCGGCCGAGGCCGCGGTGTGCGTCCTCGGCATCGTGGTGGCGCGCAGCTGGTTCGGTGCGCCAACCCGCGGGGTCCTCCGATCGCTCGGTGTGCTCTTGAGCATCCTGGTGATTGGACGCTATACCGACGTGACGGCCCGGTCGCTCTACGGGCGCGACATCAACCTGTATTGGGACCTGCGTCACATGCCCGACGTCGGCGCCATGCTGGCGTTTGTCGCGCAGCCGTGGCTGCTCGTGGCGGCTGTCGCTGGCGCGGTTCTGCTGCCTCTCGTTGTGTACGCACCGCTCCGATGGGCACTCGGCCGCGTGGCCGATGCCACAAACGATCCCCTCGCGCGGCGCGCGATGACCGGCGTGGCGGGAGGCGTACTGCTCCTGTTTGTCGCGCAGGGCGTTCACGCGTACAGGCCGGCGGTCCCGCGGTTCGCGGAACCAGTGACACCGATGTACGTGCGGGAGGCCGGCCAGTTCGCCTACGAAATGAGCGGCGTGGGGCTGCGAGCCCTCCCGCCCGCGCCGCCGATCCGTGCCGATCTCGCCAACGTGACGGGCGCGGACGTCTTCCTGATCTTCATCGAGTCCTACGGGGCCGTGAGCTGGGATCGTCCCCAGTTCGCGAAGGCACTCGCCGCCGGCCGCGCACGTCTCACGGCCGATGTCCACGGCACGGGGCGCGACGTGGTCTCCGCGTTCGTCGAGTCCCCGACCTTTGGCGGCGAGTCGTGGCTGGCGCACGTCAGCCTCCTCTCCGGCACGGAGGTGCGCGACGAGGCGACGAACCAGCGGCTGATGGGACAACAGCGCGAGACGATGGTGAGCGCATTTTCCCGCCAGGGATACCGGACGATCGCGGTGATGCCGGGCCTGCAACACGCCTGGCCGCAGGGCGACTTCTACGGGTTCGACGAAGTCTACGGCACGTCGCGGCTGGCCTATCACGGACCACCGTTCGGGTGGTGGGACATCACCGATCAGTTCGCGATCGCGCGTCTGGATGCCCTGGCCGTTGCGCCGCAACCGCGCGCCCCGGTGTTTGTCTTCTTTCCGACCATCAGCACGCACACGCCCTTTACGCCGACCCCACCGTACCAGCCCGACTGGAAGAGGGTGCTGACCCCGGCGCCCTACGATCGGGACGAGTTGAATCGCGCGTGGTCGCAGCCACCGGACTGGCTGAACCTCGGGCCGGGTTATACGCAGTCGCTCGACTATGTCCATGCGTGGCTCGGCGGCTATCTCCGCCTGCGCCACAATCGCGACTTCGTGATGGTTCTCGTCGGCGACCATCAGCCGCCGGCCATGGTGAGCGGTGAGGGCGTGTCATGGGAGGTGCCCGTGCACGTGATCACCAGTCACCGCGCGGTCCTCGACCGGCTGTTGCGGCGGGGATTCCGGCAGGGGTTGGCGCCGCAGCATCCCGCCATCGGGAAGATGCACGAGCTGCTGCTGAATCTGCTGGGTGCGTTTTCGGCAACATGAACTAGCCGCGAAGACACAAGCATCGCCTCGACTGCGTCGCGGAATTCGGCGGCCCGTCAGTAGTAGCGGGGGGGCGCGTCGATCAGCACTCGCCGGCGCCGCAGATCATCGCCATCCGTCCCGAGCGTCGACGGGTCGATGGCGCCCGAGAGGTCGGCGTTCACGGTGACAGTGGCCGGTAAGTACTGCTTGCACTCGCCAAACTCCTCCTCGTATTCGGGCGTCGGAAAGGTCAACGTCAGAACTGACACACCGCCCTTACGCTCGACTCGATACAAGGGGTTGACCTTCAGCTCTCCTGCCAGGCCCCGCGCGGGCGGTACTTCGTACTTGCGGAACAACTCCTGGCGCCGGCTGGCAACGATCGTCAACGACGACTCCGTACCAAGATCGCCTGACGATGCAGCACGCGTCAGGTCAACGACGCGACGACCGAGAAGGTTCGCAAGGAGCGTTGCGTCACTGAACAGCCGCGGCCACGCCGGTGCGAACAGGTCCCGGTAGGAGTCCGGGGTCAGCGTCATGCCCGCGGAGAAATTCTCCCCGAGGGAACTGTGCAGGTGCGGCAGGACCACGACACCGTCGGGGCCGGCGAGCCGCATCATGTCCTCAGCCAGCATCCGTTTGTGCCAGATGTAGGGAAAGGCATCCGCGAGCACGACCATCGAGAACGAGTCGCGGGTGAACGGCAGCGGTTGATTGGCATCGCAGCACACAGCTGTGCATCCCGGTGCCGTGAATCGCGTGGCGAGCCATAGCTTCCAGAAGTAGACGTCGGCGAGGACGACGTTATTCACGGGGTTCGCAGGGTTCGCCGGGTTAACCGGGTTCGCAGCGTTCGCACGGCCGGCATCGCGACAGAGTCCTGCCAGTACGCGGGTCAGGTGGCCCGAGCCGCCGCACAGATCGAGGACGCGGCCGGCAGTGGTCCACGGCTGCTGAGCGAGCGCCTGCACGAGTGCCTCACCCATGAGGAACGTGGGATCCGAGAATCGATAGAGGAAGTACGTGCCCTCGGCATCAATGCTGAGGATCGCGAGCGCCTCCTGATACGTGGCCGGCACGGCGCGCGCGAGCAGGGCGCCGAAGGCCGCGGCGCGTGGCGCGTCGAGCTGGAGGAGGGTGAAGAGCGCCTCCTCGCAACGTCCCGCCTCCAGCGCGTGCATGGCGTGTCTGGTCGTATCGTCCGCAAGCAGGACGGGAATACCCGCGACGATGGGAAAGGCGCAGCACTCGCATCCGATCACGCCCGACTCGATGCGGCCGTCAGCACGCACGAGCGCATCGTTCTCCACGATGGACAGCCGGGTGCCACAGAACGGGCAGCGCAGGAGGTCGAGCAGGCTTTCCCGCATCAGACCCCGCTCGCGAACCGCTCGATGAAGGCGTCCGCAGCCGATCCCACCTCCGAGCGCCGGAAGTACTCGGTACCCAACAAACGCGGGGCGTCGCTCTCGGCTAGCAGATTCAGCGCGCTGTCGCCGAGTTGCGTCCGATGGCACTTGATCGCGGCAAGCTTGCGCGCCGCGAATTGGCTGGCGTCCACGACGAGCGTAGGCGCCAGCGCCAGCGCGCCGAACGCATCGGCGTTTTCGATGCCGAGAATCAGACGGGGCGGGCGGCCGCCAGGGGCCTGTCTGGGGACCGTGGCTTCGGCGTGGTCGACCACCGCGCGCATCGAGCCGGGCGGCATCGTGACGTAGTAGAGCGCGGGCACCGCATTGTTCACTGGGTTCGCGGGATTCACGGGGTTCACGGGGTTCACAGCGTCGATCGCAGCCAGCGCGGCCACGGCCGCCGTGGTCCGCTCGTGAATGGCGATGTGGTCCGGATGCCAGTAGAGGCCATCCTCGCCGAATGTGATCACGACATCTGGACGAATCCTGCGAATGGTGTCGCGGATGTCTGCCACGAGCGCCGCGGGATCCACCCAGGGCAGCATGCCGTCCGGATAGTCGAGCACGATCAGATCACTGATGCCGAGGACGCGAGCGGCAGCTTGCAGCTCCTGGGCACGAATCTCGCCGAGAACGGGCTGCGAGCCAGATTCTGGACCGTGCTCGCCATCCTCGCCGTGCGTCACGCAGAGGAGCGAGACCCTGGCGCCGAGCTGCGCGCACCACGCCAGCAGCCCGCCACACGCCAGTGACTCATCGTCGGGATGTGCAAACACAGCCAGGAGCGAGCGGCCCCGCAGGTCGTCGGGCATTGGGGTCATCAGCTTGTAGCGGGCGTAACGGAGGCCTCCAGGCCTGCGCCCTCATGGCCCTCGCTGGCCCGGCGCTCCTGTCCCGGCTCGCGCGCGGCAAGAATCCGAGAGTAGACATCGACGTATGCATCGACCATGCGATCGACCCCGAAGCGCTCCACGGCCCGCGCCCTGACCTGTGCGCGGTCGAGCGCCATCACGCGAGGGAGGCCGAGGACGAGCGCATCGAGCGACTCGAACACGCAGCCCGTGATCCCGTCGTCGAGGATCTCACAAACGGCACCGCGGTCGAGGGCCGCCGCAGGTGTTCCGCACGCTGCGGCTTCGGCTAGCACGAGGCCAAATGGCTCGCCGGCCTGTACCGGATACAGCAGCGCCCGGGCTCCACCAAGCAGCGGCACTTTCGCGCCGCGATCAACCTCGCCGACATACACGATCTGGCGCCCGTCGACGAGCGGTGCGACGACGGCACGGTAGTAGTCGTTCTCCGCCGCCGCGAGCAGGAGTTTCATTCCCGTTCGACGCGCAACGTCGATCGCCTGCAGCACACCTTTTCCCTCCGTGAACCGGCCAAGGAAGAGCAGGTAGTCGTCCGGGCTTGGTTGGAACACAAACGCGGCTGTGTCCACGGCGTGATGGACCGTGGCAACGACGTTCAGGCCGGCGAGGAGGCGCGCCTGGTCATCAGATACCGCGACGAACGGCGCCTCGGGATACCGCGACCAGAGCGCGACCTCGCACGCCGTCGGCGAATGGTGCAGCGTCTGCAGGATGGGCGCCGGCGACAGGCGCGCGTAGGCCAGCGACATCGGGTAGTACTCGGACTGGTAGTGAATGATGTCGAATGAGCTGGCGCGCTCGACGGCCGCCGCCAGATTGAACAATTCACACAATTCCCACGGCCACATCGCCGAGTCTTCGTGATATCCCTGCGGGTAGATGGCATGAAGCCTGGCCTTGGTCACCGACGACCCCGTTGCGAAGAGCGTCACGTCGTGGCCGCGCGACACGAGGCCATCGGTGAGGAGCGCGGTCATTGTCTCGATCGAACCCGAGCGAACGGGCGGCACGGAGGTGGCGACGGGCGCAACTTGGGCGATCCGCAGAGCACGGCTCACGGCAATCCCCTCGACATTGCGACAGCTGACGCGGATTCCGTCAGCCTTTTCACGAACACGCCGTCTCCAGAAACGGCGGCAGCACGCGCGACGCATCGAAGAATTCGCAGGCGATCTGCCGTGCGCGGGTGGCGTGATGTGCGTAGTCCCGATCGAGGCGATCGAGGCCGTCGAGTGCTTCCTCGGGTGTGGAAAAGCCGATCAACCCCACGCCGGCCGGCAGGTGCGCGCTCCATCCGGTGTCCTGCACGAGCGCCGGACGCCCGGCAGCGAGGTAGCACTCGGTGCGATCGCTGAACCACCCCGACCGGTGCGACACGTAGGCGTGCTTGGCCACGCCGAATTCCGCCTTCGAACCCTGGATGAACGCGTGATAGTCCCATAGGGAACGAGACACGCTCATGGCGTCGACCGTCGACCACCCATGGTCGCGAAGCAGGCGCTGCGGGCCGTTGATTGCGAGCTCGAAGCGCTGGCCCGTGCGCGCCGGGAGGTCGATGAATCTGATGAACTCGCGGTCCTTGTTGCCGTCCACGTCGGCAAAGCTTTCAATCTTCCACGTCATGACCGTGGTAAACCGATCGCCCACCGGCGGCGCATCCGTGCGCCAGAGATCGGTCACGACCGGCTGCCACGTTTTGTGCCAGGTGAACTCTCCCGTGGGTACGTCGGAGGCCGGCGTGCCGATGTTGGCGCCGAAGGTGAACAGATGATTGAATCCACGGAAGAAGTCCACGTACCAACCTTCGCCCTTGGCAATCGCCAGCTGCGTAAACACCGGATCCGAATCGACGAACACCCGCTTCGGAATCCTCGCATATTCGTCACGCCAGAACCAGGAACCGCCGGACAGATTCACGAACAGATCGGCGTCAGCGCACCAGGCGCGCACCACGTCCTGGGAAGCACCGTGATACGTCCCGTCGTAGTTGACGAAACTCCAGCGGTCCCCGAGACCAAATGGTTCGAGCGCGCTGTGAATGTAGCGGGTCCCGTACGAGGGATCGAGCGATCGCGTGTCCTGCTCGGGATCGTAAATGCACTCGCCGGTGTCTTCGATGTAGAGAACCTCGTGGCCGAGCGCCCGCAGGCCGAGCAGATACATCAGCGAACACCAGGTGACGCCACCGTACGGATAGCGGGCGATGATACCGGCAAACAGGATCTTCACGTCAGCGCCTTCTTCAACTCGTCCACCCATCCGGGCTCGTCGAGCGATCGGCCGACAGACAGGCGCGCGCACATGCGGCGGTACAGCTCGGTCGATGCCACGAGCTCGTCGTGCGTGCCCTGCGCGATGAGGCGCCCCTCGTGCAGCACGAGGATTCGGGTCGCGTCGCGGATCGTCGACAATCGGTGCGCGATGACGATGGTGGTGCGGCCCTCGCGCAGCCGGCGGAGCGCGTCGAAGACCGCTTCTTCCGAGATCGCGTCCAGCGCCGAGGTCGGCTCGTCGAGGATGAGGATCGGCGCGTCCTTCAACAGCGCGCGCGCGATCCCCAGGCGCTGGCGCTCGCCGCCCGACAGCGTCGCCCCGGCTTCCGCCACTTGCGTGTCGTAACCCTTCGGGAGCCGTTCGACAAACTGATGGACCTGCGCCGCACGTGCCGCCGCCTCAACGTCCGTGTCCGACGCGTCGAGCCGCCCGTAGCGGATGTTGTCCCCGATGGTGCCGGTGAAGAGCACCGGTTCCTGCGTCACCATGGCGATCCGTTCGCGGAGCGGCCTCAACGCGTAGCGGGACACGTCAATGCCGTCAACGAGCACGTGGCCCCGCGTCGGATCGAAGAATCGCGGGATCAGACTCACGAGCGTCGTCTTCCCCGCGCCGGTGAGCCCTACAAGCGCCACGACCTCGCCCGGGCGCGCGACGAAGCTCACATCTTGGAGGATCGGCCGGTGCTCGTCGTAGGCAAAACTCACGTTGTCGAACGACACGACGCCCGAGATGCGGGCGGCGTCAACGGTATCAGGCGTATCCGGCTCATCGAGCGTTTCGGCCGGCAGCGCAAGGATCTCGCGCACGCGACGGGCGCTGACCATCGCCTGCTGCAGCGAACCGCTCGTGTGAGCGATTGAGGATAGCGGGTCGTACACGTTGGCGAGGTACGCAATCGCGACGAGCAGCCCGCCGACCTGCAGCGTGCCGTTCATGACATGCGCGCCACCCACGGCCAGGACGAGCGCCGTGCCCGCGAGCGTGATCGTGCTCACCATCACGGAAAACAGGGACTCCTGCCAGGTGAGCCTGAGGCGCGCATCCATCGTGTCGGCGCCCGCCCGCGTGAATCGGGCGAGCTCGTGCCGTTCTCGCGCGAAGCTCTTGACCGCCTTGATCGAGGACAGGATTTCGTACGCGCGCTCAATCAACGACGACTCGAGCGCCTTGACCCGCTCGGCCCGGTCGGTCATCTTCAACGAATAGTAGCGGAGGCTCGCGTACAGAAACGGCGCCACGGTCAGCGAGAGGAGCGCGAGCGTCGCGTCGACCTTCCTGAGCAGAATGACGAACATGACCGACAGCTTGAGGATCGCCATCGCGAGGGGAAAAACACCGCCGATGACGAGGTCGTTCACGCAGTACGCATCAGCGTCGAGGCGGTAGACGGAATCCGCCGTCTTCGAGAGGACGTGATGGCGGAGCGGGAGAGCCTCCAGATGCGCAAGCAGCCTCGCACGCATGTCGTAGACGATGCGCTGTCCCGTATCGACCTGAAGCTGCGTGTGAATCATGAGCACGACTTCGCTCGCGATCTGCAGCGCCAGTCCGGCCGCCACGACGATCAGAAGAAGCGTGAGGGCGCTCGGACCCACAACCACGACATCAACCACCCGCCCGAGCGACGCCGGAAGCGGCTGTCCCTTGAGGACGTTGTCGACGAGCAGCTTGAGGGGCCATGGCGCCAGCGCTGCGAGCCCGATCTCGAGGATCCCCAGCATCGTGATCACAACGACGCGGCCTCGATACGGTCGCAGAAGCGACAAGGTCCAGGCGCGCAGCGTCACATCACCTTCCTGGCGACGGGCGGTGCCGGCGCCGCCACCGGCGCATGCAGAGGCGTGTTGACCGCCACGGCCGTGATGCCGTCGGGACTCGCGTCTTTGATGTACAGCCAGCCCGCGGGGTGGTAGGCGAGCCGCACGGGCGTCACGACGGGCAGCGTGTCGCTGAGCGTGGAGATCCCGCCATTCGCATCGATGACGCGCACTCGGTCGTTCTGCGAGTCCGCGACGTAGATAAGCAACTGCTGCCCTCGTAACACGAGCGCCAGTCCCATCGGCGCCGCCAGGCTGGCCTGTGTCGCCGGGCCACCGTCACCGTCGGCGCCCTCGGTCCCGTCGCCGGCCACCGTGAAGATGAGCCCGGTCCGGGCGCTGATCCGGCGCACACGGTTGTGGCCGGTGTCTGCGATGTACAGGTCGCCGTTCGGCGAGAGCGCCAGGCCGCTCGGCCGATCCAAGTGCGCGCGCAGTGCCGGTCCATCGTCACCCACACTAGCGGCATCGGCCGCGGTACCATCGCCGGCAACGGTCCTGATGAGACCGGTCGCCTGCGCCATCACCCGGATCCGGTTGTTCAGCGTGTCGGCCACGTACAAATCGCCGTTGGCCGCGAGCGCCACCGCGCCAGGGCCGTTCAGGGTCGCGCTCGAGGCACGGCCGCCGTCTCCCGCGAATCCGCTGCGCCCTGATCCGGCGACGGTGACAATCGTTCCTGTTGCGCGTTCGATCCGGCACACGCGGTTATTCCGGGCATCGGCCACGTACAAGTCTCCGTTCGGCGCGAGGGCAATGTCGGCCGCCGCCTCGAACGGTACCGGGTTGCCGAGGAGCGGGTTGTCAGCGGTTCCGATGTCGGTCGCCGTCAACGCGGCGTCCATCGGCGGCCGCGGGCGCAGCCGCTGGATGACGCCCTGCTGTGCGTCGGCAACATAGAGATCACCCGAGACGCCCACGGCCACGCCACCGCTGGCCGCAACTTCCGAGTCGACCGCTGCCGTGGCGGCCAGTGTCGACGCGGAGCGCATCGCCATCCCTTCACGTGCGATCGACACGACACCAAGACCGGCGATACCGGCAAACATCGCGACAATGACCGCTTGAACGGCCTCCGCCACGGTGGGCAGACGCGAGCGAACACGCGCGGGCGCGGCGAGCCGCACGGCCAGTGGCAGCATGCCGGCGTCGCTCGTGACACGTTCGAGCGCGCGATCGAATGCCGCCCGCACGCGCGCGGTCTGCCACTCCGCGCGGGCGACAATCGCGGCAGCCGCCACCACCGCCGCCATGCTCACGATCGGCCAGCGGAGGGCCAGCGCCGCGCTGGCGGCCATGACCAGCGGAACCGCCAGCGCCAGCTCCTGCACCATGCCCGCAAGGCTGGGGCGAAGGCGCGTGCCTGCCCTGAGGAGGCAGCGCCCCTCGGCATGCTCCTCGACGAGGACGCTCGCGTGAAGCCACGCCCAGCTGCCGACCGCGAGGCTCACATCGCGGTCTGGACGCCAGCCATCGTCCAGGTCCACGACCAGAGCAGGACGCGAGGCACGGAGGACTGCGGCGAGTTCCGCCAGCAGCGTCGGATGCGCCGTCCACGACTCACTCCAGAACGATCGTTCGACGGTGCCGCCCAGCAGCAGGAGGACGGAGGCGCGAGCATCGCGCAGGGACGGAACGGTTGTCTCCCACGGTCGCCGTGTCGCGTCCCCGGGCGCGACGACCTGCGGCATCGACCAGACGCCCCGGATCCGGCCCCTCATTCGCGCGAGCGGCTGAACCAGGTGCAGCCACGCGATCAGGACGTGGTACAGAAAACGGCTCTGCCTGGGAGAATGCTTCCCGATGGGTGGAAGGCCACGGAGATCGGACCGCCGGGCAAACATCGCACAGCGGACGAGAGTGATCGACCATCCCAGCAGCCCGGTGGCCAACAGCAACCACCCCGCGCCGTGGGACGGGGTGAACAGACCGAACGCGCCCACCACGACCAACGCCGTGGACGTCACCATCCACGCCGGGGAGTGAGGGATCAATTCGATCGACCGCGCGCCAGTGCTGTAGACCGATGGGAACGCCGCAGTACCCCATACGCCCGTATTGACGCGCGAGCGGGTGAACGAGCGAATGAACGGCAGCGGACTGTAGATCCGCCCGCGCCACAACATCTGGCCCTTGACGAACTTCTCGGGGTGATGGGCGACGAGCCAGGCCTCGCACTCTCCGTACCCCACCTGCTGACGGTAGAACGCGCGAATCGTCTGGCGGTGGTGATGCCAGACGACGGCCGCGGGCGCGAATCCGATTCGCAGTCCCTTGGCCTGCAGTCGCCAGCAGACATCGACGTCGTCGCCCGCTCGCAGGTAGACGGGATTGAAGCCGCCGATCGCGAGCAGCGCCTCGCGCCGGAAGGCCATGTTGCAGCCGGGCACGTGCTCCGCCACGCGATCGCTGAGCAGGACGTGGACGGGGCCACCCGGCGCGCGCGCCACGCACTGGGCCACCAGAGGATCATCCTGCGGCACGACGTTGGGGCCGCCGGCGCCCACGTACTCGCGTGTGAGCAAGGGCTGCACGAGATACGTCAGCCAGTCGGGGTCGACTCTGACATCCGCGTCGGTGTAGGCAACGATGTCGCCTGTCGCCTCGGCGAGACCGACGTTGCGCGCCGCGCTGAGGCCCCCGTTTGGGATGTCGAGGACGCGTATTCCGGCATGACGGCGCGCAATCGCGCCCGTTGCGTCCGATGACCCGTCGTTCACGACGATGATCTCCACGTCGGGATAGGTCAGCGCGGCGAGCGAGCGAAGGCAATCGTCGATCGTGTCGGCGGCGTTGTACGCGCAGACGACCACCGATACTTTCGGCCAGCGCTCGCGCTCATCGGGTGCAAACGGCGCATCCGCGAATGCCTTCCCGACGGCGGCCAACGCCGGCTTCGGGTGCCGCTCCGCGTCGACGAGTCCAAAAGCCCAGTCCTCGACAGGATGACCGCCGCGCCACCACTCATCGGTCCACGAGAAGGCCACGGCGCCGCAAGCCCCTTCAGCAAAGGCCGCACGGACGAGCATCGACGTGATGCGCGCCTGACCGTCCAGGCCTTCGCGGACGCTGTCGGCGCCCGCTTCCGCGAGCAGCAATGGCCTGCACCCGGCGATGTGCTGCAACCGCGCGAGATAGGCGCGCAGATCGGCCTCCCGGTGCAGGTAGACGTTGAAAGCACACACGTCGAAGCCGTCGACATCGAGAAATTCGGTGGGCGGAAAATTGACGTAGGTGAGCAGGCTCTGAGGCGCCGTGGCCTTGATCTCGTCGTACAGATCGCGGAGAAACGACTCGACGCGCCGCCGGCCGTGCCAGCGCACGATCGCGGGCGGGATTTCGTTGCCGACCGCGAACAGCAGCGTTGCCGGATGCGAAGCCAGCCGGCGCACGGCGGCGACGGCGTCCTGTCTGATCTGGCGGACGAGCTGGGGATCGTCGAGAAAGGCGATGTGCTGCGCCCAGGGAAGGCCGGTCATCACGCGGAGCCCGTGCCGCGCCGCTTCATCGAGCAGGCTCACGGGGGGCACGGTGTAGGTGCGGACGGTGTTGAACCCGGCGGCGGCCATCAGCCCGAAGTCCTGGGCGATCCGCGCCGGGGCCGGGAACTGGACGTCGCTGCCTGAGGCATCGGGCGCGAACGTGCCGTAGGTGATCCCCTTGACGAGGAAACGCCGATCGCCAAGGGCCAGAAACTTGCCGTCGACCCTGGGGCGCGCAGCGACCTCCGTGTGCGCGGCGTCAGTCATCAATCCTGCTCAGTGTAATCGTACGCCTTTCCGGCTGCCTGCCGACCATCTGACAAGGCGCGAGGCGGCCATAAGGCCGGTCTAGAGGTTGGATCGCAAGCGATTCACGAGTTCTGATTCGCAGTCGTCGACCCGGACGCGCCACTGTTTGAGCGTGTCGCGGTCGCGGAACGTGACCGTGCGATCGACGAGGGTCTGGCTGTCGACGGTGATGCAATACGGTGTACCGATCTCATCCTGCCGACGGTAGCGCCGCCCGACAGCTCCCTTCTCGTCGTAGAAGACGTTGAATCGCCGCTTCAGCGCGCGGTAGATCTCCTGGGCGATTTCCGGCATCCCGTCCTTCTTCACCAGCGGGAAGACGGCCGCTTTGATCGGCGCGAGTCGAGGGTGGAGCTTCATCACAATTCGCTGCTGCGGCTTGCCGCTCTCGTCGGGAGCTTCGTCTTCCGTGTACGCCTCGCACAGGAAGGCCAGCGCGGCCCGATCCGCGCCCGCCGACGGCTCGATCACGTGCGGCACGAATCGTTCCTTCCTCGCATCGTCGAAGTAGGAGAGATCCTTGCCGCTTCCGCGATGGCGGGGCTTTCCATCGGCGTCCTGTTCCACGACGAGGGCCTCTCCCTGCCGGACCAGCTTCCCTTCCATGTGGCTTCGCAGATCGAAGTCGCCGCGGTGCGCAACCCCCTCCAGTTCACCGAACTCACCCGCCTGGAGGAACGGGAATGCGTACTCGATGTCAGCCGTGCCGTTCGAATAGTGGCTCAGTTCGTCCTTCGCGTGCTCCCGCAACTGCAGGCGGTTACTGGCGAGCCCCAACTCGGTATACCAGCGAAATCGGCGGTCGCGCCAGTATTGGTACCACGGTGCGGACTGATCGGGGTGGCAGAAGAATTCAATCTCCATCTGCTCGAATTCCCGCGAGCGGAAGGTGAAATTGCGGGGCGTGATCTCGTTACGAAAGCTCTTGCCCATCTGGGCGATCCCGAATGGCACACGCACGCGGCTCGAATCACAGACGTTCTTGAAGTTGACGAAGATGCCCTGCGCCGTCTCGGGGCGAAGGAAGGCGGCGTCGGCCTCGCCTCCCATCGCTCCAACGATCGTCTTGAACATCAGATTGAATTCCCTGGGCTCGGTGAGCTGGCATTTCTCGTACTCGCCCGGATGCCGGCTCGGTTTGCGCGGGCATTCGCTGGTCGTCAGGTGATCCGCGCGAAAGCGGGCCTGGCACTCGCGGCAGTCGACCATCATGTCGTGGAACAGGTCGTAGTGCCCCGAGCACTTCCAGACCTGCGGGTGCATGATGATCGTGGAGTCCAGGCCGGTCATTTCATAGGGCGCTGGAGCACCCGGCGCCGTCGACAGTTCGTCGTGGCCGGTGACCATGTCGCGCCACCACGCCTCTTTGACGTTCCGCTTGAATTCCACGCCCAACGGGCCGTAGTCCCAGAAGCCGTTGAGTCCGCCGTAAATGTCGCTCGACTGAAACACGAATCCCCGCCGCTTGCACAGCGAGACGAGCTTTTCGATGTCCATGGTGTAGAGAGGATAGTCCGTGTAAGGGAGTGCCTTCAAAGGGCTATAGTTGCCGCCGGTGCGATGCAGACTTTTCTACAGGCCGCCACCCCCGGTTCGCAACCACTAGCGAGGCCAGTCGGCGATATTCCGAACACACCGGGCGTTCACGGCGCGGGCATCGCGACCAAGGCTGGTCATGGCTTCACGACGAACAGCGGCGACGAGACCGTCACGATGTTCGACCTGAAGACGCTGGCGGCGCTCAGGCAGGTCAAGGTTGGCCCCGGTCTCGACGGCATCATGTACGACGAGCCCGACGACAAGATCATCCTCACGAATCACAGTCGCCCGATCGGCACGCTCACCGCAATCGATCGACGGCTGCAGTGCGGGCTTCCGCGTCGCTGACCGCGGCTTTGCCGCCGGGGACACCGGTGTTCACCTCGTGCGGCTCGCGAGCGAAATC
>JBGOTP010000048.1:0-20530 GCA_041476545.1 Vicinamibacteria bacterium
AATGTGAAGCGCATGGACCTCGCCCCGACGACAGCCAAGCGGGCGGACGGGACGGCTCGGGGACGCGATGCGTCGAACTCGCCCGATCGGCGTCAGTCGTTAAAACGCGTTCAAGAGGCCAGCGGTCGCGTCGATCCTGATTGACTCCCGAATGCCAGCGATTTGCCCGGGACGGTGAATGTTCATGGCACCGGCTGTCGAATCCGCCGAATCGACGCGGGGAATCGACAGCCCAGGCCGGTGAACGCGTTTTTCCGCGCGACGTTCGCCCGCAGCGCGGCCTCGAGTCGTCCCGGCCGCTTGCGCCGTGTCAGCCCATCGCTCCTCGACTTGGCTGGGGCTCTGAGTTTCGCCGAAGCAGAGGCGAGCGCGCCCGAATCGGTGTACATTCAGTCAGGATGTCATGAACACACAGCGCCTTCTTGCATCAGCCATCTTTGCTATTGGCGTCGCGGCGGCGGCCGCGGTTTTCGCGCAGCAGGCGAACGCCCCCAAGGCGCCGGCGACCGATCTCGACGCGCTCATGGCGCGGGCCCTCGCCCATCGGGATCAGAACTGGAGGAAGCTCGAGCAGTACATCCTGGACGAGCGCGAGGAGGTCGAGGTCCGCGACCCGGCAGATGCGCTGGTACTGGGTGACCACCGCGACTACACGTGGTTTGTCCGCGACGGCTTCTTCGTCCGCAGCCCGGTGCGCGCCAACGGTGTCACCATCGGCGAACCCGATCGCCTGGCCTACGAGCAGCAGTGGCTGAAACAGGAACGCGGGAGACAGGCTGCACGGGATCGGCGACTGGGACGTGGCGCGACGAGTTCGGCCGCCGGCGATCCCGTCGACCCGAACGCGGCGTCGCCTACCGACGTGGGCGGCATCCTGCGACAGACGCGCGAGCCGCGATTTGTCTCGGCCGGATATTTTCTCGAGTTCACCTTCGAACCCGGCGACTACTACCTGGCGGGACGGGAGACCCTGCATGGCCGGCAGGTCCTGCGCGTCGAGTACTACCCGACGAAGCTGTTCGACCAGCGCAACAACCGGCGCATGCAGCAGCGCAACCAGGATCGCAATCCGAAACAAGACGAACTGCGCCAGCAGATGAACAAGACGGCGCTCGTCACCCTCTGGGTCGATCCCTCGTCGGCCGAAATCGTGAAGTACACGTTCGACAACCTCGGTCTCGATTTCTTCCCGGGCAGCTGGCTCCTCCGCTTCACCGACATGCGCGCCACCATCGACATGGTCGAGCCGTTCCCGGACGTCTGGCTGCCCAACACCGTGGACATCCGCCTGGCGATCACGCTCGCCACCGGCACCTACAACATGCGCTACAACCTGAACTACCACGACTACAAAGAGGCGAAGGTCAAGGCGACCATTCGTCCGCCGCAGTAGAGCCGCGCATGCTCGGACTCGTCGTCACGCTGCTGCTGATGGTGCAGGGATCTGCGGCGCAGCCACAGGAGCGCGTGGCCGAAATCCGCATCCAGGGCAACTACCGCACGCCGGAAGACGAGATCCGGCGACTGGCGTCCGTTCAGGTCGGCGAGATCATCACCGCGGACACGCTGGCTGCCATTGAGAGCCGGCTCGTGCGCAGCGGGAAATTCGAGGACGTCGAGATCAGGAAACGCTGGCGCACGATCGACTCCACCGAAGACATCGTCCTCGTCATCGTCGTGCGGGAAGTCCCCGGAGGATCATCCAGCGTGGGAGGACGGCTGGCCCATGCCATCACCCACCCGCTCTTCCTGCCGATCTTCGACTACACCGACGGCTATGGCGTCACCTACGGCGCGCGGTTCAGTCCGGTCAACTTGCTCGGACAGCAGACGCACGTCTCCGTTCCGATCACGTGGGGTGCAACCCGGCAGGCCGCGATCGAGCTCAATCGGCCCCTCGCGTCCGGCCCGCTGACGCGCGTCACGTCGAGCATCGGGATCAGCGAGCACACGAATCCTTTTTACGATGTGCACGACACGCGAACGATGCTGGCGGTTCGCGGCGAACGAGCGTTCGGTCGCAACCTCCGAGCCGGTGTGTCGGGAGCGCTGAACGACGTGTCCTTCGGTACGGCCACGGAGCGCGCGCTCCAAGGCTTCAGTGGAGGCGAGACATTCGCGAGCTGGGGCGCCGACATCGCGGTCGATACGCGACAGAGCTCGGATTTGCCTCGGAATGCCACGTACCTGCAATTGGGATGGGAACGGTTGCAGCTCGATGGCGGGCCGATCGGCCGCTATCGTGCCGATGCCCGCGGCTATCTGGGCTTGAAAGGGTCGTCCGTGCTCGCCGTCCGCGTGGTGCGGGCTGAGGCCTCGAAGGCGCTTCCGGCCTACGAGAAGCTTCTTCTTGGCGGCGCTTCGTCTGTTCGGGGTTTCCGCGCTGGGTACGACGCGGGCGACCGCCTGCTCACGGGATCGGCGGAACTGCGGATGCCGCTGACCTCACCGGTCTCATTCGGACGCGCGGGCGTGAGTCTCTTCGTCGACAGCGGAACCGTGTACGACGCCGCCGAGCGACTGCGTGACGGCGACGTTCGAACCGGCGTTGGCGGGGGCCTCTTCTTCAGCGCCGCGGTCTTTCATCTCAACGTCGACGTCGCTCGCGGCCTCGGTCGCGGCTTCCACGTCCACGTGTCGTCGGGGTTTCAATTCTGAAACGTCGTCGTCCTTCGTTCTTGGTCCTTGGGCCTTCGTCCGTCCTTGGTTCTTGGCGTCCCTGGTCCGTGGTCCGTGGTCCCTGGTTTTCTCATGCGCCAAGGACCAAGGACGGACCAAGGACCAAGAACAAAGGCCCAAGGACGACGTTTACCGTCCCCGGACTCCGATGCGCGACTGTTCCGCGGCCTTTCGCGCCTGCTCGCCCTCCGGCTTCATCCAGTAGCCATCGCGGACCAGCGCATCGGCCGCTGCCGTGAACTTCTGCACATACGCAACGTGCGTGGGATAGAGCGACCCGAGCGTCGGCGCATCGAACGGCACGGTGTGACCGAAGAGAAAGCAGAAATTCGGCGCGCCCGGCGCCGCTTGCGCGACCGCATTCTGACCTCCGTCCATGCGCGCGGTCGGCGCCTCGAGTTCGGCCAGCCGGATCCCGCCCTTCGCGTTGCCGAAGCTGTCTCGCACCACCGGATCGGCTGCCGCGGGATCGCTCAGCTCGATGGCCGGCGACTGCCGCGGCACGACGCCATCGCGGACCCACAGCGTGAGCGCGTGCAGCGCCGCCTTCACGACCGCGTGATGCGGCGCCGCGTTCACGGCGTCCTTGCAGCTCTGACCGAAGTCGAGCGGTGGCGGCACTTCGACGACCCATCGCGGCGTCTCCGCATGCGCCGCGCCAGCGATTTCCCACCGGCGATAGTGCGGATTCGGATCCTGGCGCGTGAGATGCGCGCGCAGCGCCACCATGTCGCCTTCGGTTTGAAGGTCAAGGACAGGCACGTCGATGTCGGTGCGAATGTGCGCGCCGGCCGGAATCGGTGCAGCCGCGTCCCGCTCCATGCCTTCGGCGATGATGCCCGACGCATTCGCGCCACGACTGTGGACGAGGTAGCCGTCGAAGAGGTGCACGAGTGGATGCACGGCGTTGATATAGGTGACCAGTCGAAACGCCGACTGCGATCGCCCCGTCGCGATCATCTGACGAACGCGGAGCCCACTCAGGGGATCGCCCCCCTGCGGATGACGAAGCGCCTGCGCCGCCTGCGAGAAGATATCGTACGAGTACGCGTCGCCAGGATGCGTCAGCGGCGCGTATCGCGTGGCATCCCACGCCTTGAGGCCGGTCCGTGGCGCGTTGATGCCCACGGCCTGCGCGCCAATGCCGGCCCACGCGTAGCCTTCGCGAACGAGTTCCTCTTCCATTTGCATGTAGTCGGCGGCGCCCTCGAGTTGCCCGCTGACGTTGAGCCACTCGACGACGAGCACACCGTTGAAGCGGGCCGCATCCTTCGGCCGTCTCACGAGCATCCGTACCCGATAGTCAGCGGTGGTTGTCGGCGTGGCTTGCCACATCCCATCCATGCCCCAGGTTCCGGCCTTGCCGTACGCGGTCGCCTTACCTGAGAAGAAGCGTTCCTCCTCGACATAGCCGGCCGGGGTATTGGTGCTCGACCACGCGCCAAACGCCTGGCCTCGTGCGCCGCCGGTAACCGGCGCGCTCACCGTTGGATTCGGAACCGGGGTCGCGGCAGAAACGGCGGTAACAACCGCCGCAACCGCAACGGCCAGCGCTGACGCCTGCAGAAATCTCATCGTTTCACAAACCTTTCCAACATCTGGCGGCGCACTACCGCCCCGTACACGTTGCCCTTGGCGTCCACACCGACGCCTTCCGCGCCACTCGGCTCGGTTGTCGCCGACTCGATGTCTTCGATGAAGCCGGTCACGACGCCCGTCCGCGCGCTGCCGATTCTGATGCCCTTCTTCAAGCCCGTCACCGAACGTGGCGCGCTCGTGCCCGACTCGGAGTCGGCCACGTAGATCGTGTCATCCTTGCTGATGAAGATGCCGCTCGGGCGCCCGAACTGCTTCCACTGATCCAGGAAGCGCCCGTCCTCATCGAAAATCTGAATGCGATTGTTCACACGATCGCCGACAAACAGCCGGCCCTGCGAGTCGATCGCGATGGTGTGAGGTTCGTAGAACTCGCCGGGCGCGCTGCCCCGCTTCCCCCACGCCTTGATGAACGTTCCGTCTTTCGAGAACTTGACGATGCGGCTGTTGCCGGTTTCACGGTGACCGTCCGCGACGAAGATGTCGCCATTGCGCGCCACGACGACGTCGGTTGGCTGGTTGAAGACATCCGGGCCTTCTCCCGCAACGCCCGCTTTGCCGAGCGTCATCAGGACCTTGCCTTCGGGGCTGAACTTGACGACCTGCTGACCCTTGCCGCCTGCCCCGCGAGCGTCGGTCGCCCACACGCTGCCGTCGCGATCCACGTAGAAGCCGTGCGGAAAGACGAACATTCCGCTGCCCCACGTTCGCAGTAGCTTCCCCGACGGATCGAACACGAGGAACGGCGGCTCCGTGCGCCCTTCGCACGAATTCGCGAAACACCGATGCAGTACGTAGAGGTTACCGTCGGGGCCGGGCTCGGCGCCGATCACCGCGGCCCATTTCATCCCGGTGGGGAGCCGCGCCCAGTCGACAATGCGGCGGTAGGAATTGGTCTGGGCGTGGATCGCCCACGAACAGGCCCCGATGACAACGATGACAGGGATGGCAGCAATGACGCGTCGAGTGGATGAAGACATGTTTCGCAGATGTAGTGCAGGGCTTTAGCCCCGCCGTGTCGGGCAGGTCTGACCAGCCTCCGCCAAGGCTACGGCGGTCCGCCGAAGCTTCACGCGAAGGCGGAAGGCCTGCACTACGACGTCACTTGACCGTCACGGTGACCAGCACTTTCGTCGACAACGCGCCGTCACTGGCAGATGCCTGCAGCGTATACGTGCCAGGCGCCGAGAAACGCGCTGTCGCGGTTGCCGTGCCATTCGCCACGGGAATCTGACCCGCGGGGCTGAAGGTAACCTTCGCGGGACCGCCGTACTGGAACCAGCTCACCGTCTGGCCGCGCGGGCGCGCCGCGGCGGCGTTCGAATTCCGCTGACGCTGAATCGTGCCGTCGGAAGACGTCGTTGTCGTGGTGGCTGGCCGCGGCGCCACAGGCGTCCGCGGCTTCGGCAGCCCATCGTCGGTAACGGTCGCGGTCAGGGTCAGCGCGCTCGCAACGCTTGCCGCAGTGGTCGGGGCGACTCGGAGCGACGGCGGCTGATTGCCATCGTCGGCGTTCATGCTGTTACCGCCGCTCATCATGATCTGCTCGTTGATCTCCTGGACCGGCAGCAACTCGCCATAGGCCTTCTCCGCGTGGCCGTTGACGCGGAGCGTCCAGACCAGCTCTTTCTGTCCCCAATCTTTCGGCACGCGCACGCGGAACAGGCGCGCCTGCCGGCGCGGCAGGAAATACGTCGGCTGGCCTCGATCGGGAGCGCCCGGCTCCACCATGTTGTCCGGCCCCGGCGGAATGACGAGTTCCTCCTTGTAGTTTCGATTGAAGTAGCCGAAGACCATGTCGAACGTGCCGTCTGGATTGCGAATCCATCCCTCAAACACCGGCACCACGTTCTCGCCGGAATTGAACTTCGTCTGCGGGATCTCGGTCGGCAGGAGATTGGGCTGCTGTTGGGCGAAGATCGGACAGACGGCCACCAACATCAGCAGCGCAAGAATCGGAAGGGCACTACAGGCCTGCTTATCACGAAGCCACGAAGGACACGAAGCCATACTCAGCTGTCAGCTTTACTGCTGCGTTTGCGTCCGGCGCGCCTGCACGCGCTGCTGGAATTCCGCTTCGTCGAGATAGTACAGGCTCACCCACGCGAAGCTCATCTCGTCGATCGTGCGCTGCCCGTAGCCGACCCAGTTCTTTGGATTCGGGTTGTACTTGTTCGCGGTCGTGTTGTCGTGCCACGCGGTGATGTGAATCACCGTTCCCGCCGGCAGCAGCGGCGTCACATCTTCCGCGTAGGGGTACGTGATGTGCCATCCGAACTGGTAGTTGCTGACGCAACTGAGCGTTTCAGATCGCGCGGGACCGGGCCGCGCCGAATCGGCGCGCACGTCCGGGTAGATCGCCTCCATGCACATCGCCTTGCCCCGGTTGTGCATGTGCGGCTGAAACGCCGACACCACCGCGGGCCGCGGCAGGCGGAAGTATCCGTCGTCGCGAACGACCTGCCCGGCGGGAATGTCGAGCTCGTTCACGTCTCCCATGTGCTGCGTGAAGGCGATGTACTTCGGGACGACGCCCTTGGGGAACAGCTTGAGCCCCAGGGCGAGCTGAACATCGGTGGCCTCGCCGTTCGGGTGCAGGTGCAGATTGAAGTTGATGCGCGATCCAGCCTTGATCAGCCGTCCGGAGTTGGCGGGAAAGATGTCTCCGTTTTTTCCGAGCGCATATTCGTTGAAGAACAGCCCCGTCGGATCGTCGTCGTCTTCAATCATGTTCGTCGTCGCGTGGTGGAGGACCCTGAAACCCTGAGCCTCGGGCTTGGTTTCGACGGCCATCACGTACATGTCTTCGGTGAACCCCGGGTCCACTTCGACGTCGACGAATTCGTCCGGCCCGGCGGCGCGAAGCTTGTACGGCTTCGGCATCTTGATGATGAGGTCGGGCTTGCCGATGCGCCACTGGGAAAGATCGGTGAACTCCCGCGCCGGCGGCATGTCGGCGGGATTGCCCATCGGCGCGCCCGCGTCCACCCAGCTCGTAATCGCCGCGATTTCCCGATCGCTCAGCGACGGATCGTCTTTGAACTTCGAGATGCCCACATGTCGATCGATGTACCACGGCGGCATCTCGCGGCTGGCGACCTTCTGCCGGATCGACCGCGCCCACGGGCGCGCGTCGTCGTAGGTGAGGAGCGACATCGGGGCAATGGCGCCGGGCCGGTGGCATTGCTGGCAGGCGCGCTGCAGGATGGGTGCGACGTCTTTTGTAAACGTCGCCGGGCTCTGGCTCGCCCGTGGCGATGGGCTCTGCGCGAACACCATCCGGCCCGTCCTGCCGCCAGACAGCCCAGCAACAACGAGCACGACGACGACTCCGACGAAGCCCGCCCGCAGTCTGTACATCATGATGTGACGCCTCCCCAGGGGAATCTCCTATGGATCCTGAACCCGCCGGAGGTGCTTGTCAAAAGAAAAGGCAGCGATATGTACGGGACGGCGTCGGGGCCGATTGCGCACGCGAACCGGTTCGACGACACGGGAAATCGCACCTTCGCGAGCTGTTGGTGAAATGCGCCAGGTCCGTGACCTGGCGCGGTCTTCGGCGCTACGGTGCGATTTCCCATCTGCCGCGTGAGACGTGTCGCTCACACGGTTCGCGTGCGCAATCGGCCCCGACGCCGTCCCCCGTCACGTCCGTATCTCACGGTATTGTGGCTGATCGCGGGCGGCCGGGACGGCTCGGGGCAGCGACGTCGCCTCACGAAAAAACCCGCGCCACCTGGGTGACGCGGGTCTTGAGTTGTGCGCGATACGGGCTGGGCTGAAGCCCTGCGCTACGAGCTGCGCTACGAGCGTTCTAGTTAGTCGATCTCGCCGGCCAGACCGTTCCCTGTTCCTTGCCCTTTTCCACCATCTGCATGCCCCTCAGGTTGAAGCGCTGCAGACGACGGCCGTCGTAGGTTTCGGTCGTGTAGATGTTGCCCTTGGAGTCCACATCGATGCTGTGCACGGCGTAGAACTGGCCGGGTTGCTTGCCGCCCGTGCCAAAGCTCGTGAGAAGCTCCATCGAGACGCGATCCATGATCCACACTCTCTCGTCGTGGCCGTCGGCCACATACATGTACTTCTGCGCCGCGTCCCTGGAGAAGGCAATGTCCCACGTTGAACCGTCGCCGAGCGTGTTCGGCGACACTCTGACTTCCTTGAGGAACTTGCCCTCGGTCGTAAACGACTGGATGCGGTCGTTCACGCGGTCGCAGACATACACGACGCGGTCGTTCGACGCGATCGCGCAGTGGACCGGCGTCCGGAACTGCTGGATGAGTGGCGCGGTGGGCTCGTACCGGCCCGTGTTCGCGTCGTCTGGCTTGTTGCCGTACGCACCCCAGAACCGCTTCATCTTGCCGGTGTCTTCGTCGATGATGGCGACGCGCTTGTTGCCGTAACCGTCAGCGACGTAGATCTCGTTGGTCTTGACGTCCTCCCAGACCTTGGCGACTTTCCAGAAACGATCCTGGGCATTGCTATCAGCAGCCGGATAGTTTGCGCCGACCCGCAGCAGGAACTTTCCGTCCTTCGTGAACTTCAGCACCATGCCGTCGTCGCCGCCGTTGCCGCCGATCCACACGTTGCCCTTGTGGTCTACGGTGATGCCGTGGTTGGAGGACGGCCACTTGTAGTCGTCGTTCTTCACCCACTCGATGCCGCCCCAGTGGCGCAGCAGGTTGCCCTTCTGGTCGAACTCGAGCACCGGTGGCGCCTTCGCGCAGCACATGCCGGCCTTGTCGTCGAGCGCCTGTTCGTTCGGCGAGAGCGAATCCGCGCGATGAATGATCCAGATGTGATCATCCGCGTCGACGCCCACGCCAATTGTCTGCCCCTGGTACCAGTGATTGGGCAGCGGTTTCGGGAACGCCGGATCTACTTCAAATCTCGGCACCTGGACCATGTCGCCTTTGGCCTGGGCCGAAGTCTTCTGCAACAGGCTCTGCCCGAAGCCGAGCACGACGAGCGTCGCAAGAAACGTTGCACCAATCAGAAAGTTACGCTTTCGGTTCATACCGTTCCTCCACCTGCACCACGTAACAGGGGCACCATTAGTTCAGCGGCTGGGCGGCGCCCAGGCCCTTGTGAATCCACTTCTGCACGCGCTTCCCATCGCTGTTCTCGCCCGTGTAGACGTTGCCCTTCGAGTCGACGGCCACGCTGGCCACGGCGTAGAACATCCCTGGATATCGGCCGCCGTCGCCAAAACGTGAGACGACCGTGAGCGAATCACGCTGCAGGACCCAGACGGTCTTGCTGACGCCGTCCGCCACGTACAGGAACTGTTGTTCGGGATCGGCGGAGAAGTTCACGTCCCAGACCGAGCCTTCAACCTTCGTGTTCTTGGCGATGACCATTTCCGTGACGAACGTGCCGTTTTTCTGGAACACCTGCACGCGGTCGCTCGCGCGGTCGCAGACGTACACCTTGCCGTCCTTGGCAATCTTCACGCAAGTCACGTCGCGGAAGCCCTTGACCGGCGCCGCCGCCGGATCGTAGGGACCGGGGGCCGCGCCCGCGGTCTTCTCACCGGATCCGAACCAGTGACGTTTGTAGGCCCCGGTATTCGCATCGAATACGACGATGCGACGATTACCGGTATCGGCGACGTAGAGCTCGTTTGCGGCGTTGTCGATCGCGACGGCCGCCGGCCGGCTCAACGTCGTTTGACTATCGGGACCCTCGCTCTGACCCGGCTTGCCAATCTGCATGACGAACTGGCCGGTGGCCGTGAACTTCATCACATGCGCATCGCCCGGAACCGGAGAACCAGCCGGCGCGCCGCCGCGGCCACCCAGTGCCGCTGCTGGTGGGCCACCCGCGGGCGGTCCGCCTGCTGCCTGAGGTGCGCCGCCGGGAGCGGCTCCACGTGCGCCTGCTCCACCGCCTGCACCAGGTCCACCGGGAGCACCGCCGCCACGTGCGCCTCGGGCACCACCGCGACCGCCGGCCGCGTCAGGGGGCGCGGCCACAGTCGGTGCACCTGCAGCCGCTGGCGCTGCCGCGGGAGGAGCGCCGCGCCGGCCGCCGGCCGCTGGAGCGCCAGCCGCACCAATCCATACGTTGCCTTTGGCATCGACCGCGATCCCGGAGGCTGTCTGGGGCCACTGATAGCCGGCACCCGGTCCGCCCCAGCTGTTCAGGAGTTTTCCGGTGGCGTCGAATTCGAGCACCGGTGGAGCCCCATAGCAGCATTGGCTCGCCCATGGCGAGAGCGTCGGCCCCTTTTCGTTGCCCTGCAGAGAGTCCACGCCGCGATTCACTGTCCAGATGTGGTCCTGCGCATCGACGGTGACGCCGGTCACCGACCCCATCGCCCAATGCTTCTCCACGGGGAATGGCTGCGGCCACAACGGATCAACCTCGAGCTTTGGCACCTGGGTATTGCCCGGCCCCTGAGCGCTCGCACGGCTCTCCAGGAAGACAAGGCCGGCGCCCGCTGCAATTAAGAGTGCGAGAGCTGCCGCACCACGAACATGACTCGTCCGCTTCATACCGTTTTCCTCCTGTCCTGAACGCGCCTCGCGCCCAGGTGGATGACAAGCGGCTCAGTATACGCCAACCAGCGCGCGCGGGTGTCGTGAATGTCGGGACAGCGTGGAGGGACAAATCGTGCGCGCGAGACAGGGCCAAGGGCTGAGAGCTTTTGCCCTCTTGCCCTTAGCCCTTTGCCCTTTGCCCTGGCGTGGTTCTTTAGTTGCTAGACGGCCAGACGGCGCCCTGTTCCTTCTTGGTGACCGGGGCCAGTCCTTTGTAGGTGAACTTCTGCACGCGCCGCCCCTGATACGTTTCGGTCGTATAGAGGTTGCCCTTCGAGTCGAGGGCGATGCTGTGCAGCGAGTACCACTGACCGGGGTAGTGACCGCCGGTGCCAAAATTCGTCAACTCGACGAGCGACTTGCGATCGTAGATGTGGACCTTCTGATTCCGGCCGTCCGCCAGGAACATGTACTTCTGCTCCGGATCTTTCGAGAAGTCGACATCCCATGTCGAGCCGTCGCCTTTCGACTCCGGCATGACCTGAATCTCGGTCACGTAGGTCCCATCGAGACGGAAGACCTGCACGCGGTCGTTGGTTCGATCGCAGACGTAGACGAGACCATCGTTTGACGGCTCCGCGCAGTGCACGGGACCACGGAACTGCTTCGCGAGCGCACCACCTGGCGTATACGGTCCCATCACAGTCACCGTGGCGGCGGCATCATCCGGCCTGTTGCCGTACGCGCCCCAGTACCGTTTGAACTTGCCTGTGTCGGCGTCGACAACGGCCACGCGCTTGTTGCCGTAGCCGTCGGCCACGAACACTTCGTTGGTCTTTGGATAGATGTGGATCTTGGCCACCATGTAGAAGTGATCAGTGGCGTTGCTGTCTTGGGCAACGCCCTTCTTCCCGACCTGCATGATGAACTTGCCGTCTTGCGTGAACTTCAGGATGTGACCGTCTCCGCCACCGTTTCCGCCAATCCAGACATTTCCTTTGTAGTCAATCCAGATGCCATGGTTCGATGACGGCCACTGATAGCCGGGACCATCCTTGCCGCCCCAATGACGGAGGAGCGTGCCGGCCTGATCGAACTCCATGATGGGATCCCCGGCCGTGCAGCACAGGCCGGTCTTGTTCGTGCCGGCGTCTTCGATGGCATCGGGATTCGCGCGATGCACAATCCAGACGTGATCCTTGGCGTCAACCGACACGCCGATCGTCTGCCCCAACTGCCAGTTGTTCGGGAGCGTCTTGGGCCAGGTCGGATCGACTTCGAACCGCGGCGCCATCACCGTACCTTGAGCAGCCTGGGCTTCCGCTCTCGCGAACAGACCCTGGCCGATGCCAAGCCCGGCGATGACGACGAGAAACCCCGCACCAATCAACAGATTCCGTTTCATATGGTTATCTCCTCGAGCCTATTTCGCGGCCGGCGCCGCGGCCTCAGGCGCCGCTGCCGCCGCCATCGCCGTCACAAATTTCTGGACACGTTTCGCGTGATGCTGCTCGCCGGTATAGAGCGTGCCATGCGAATCGACGGCCACGCTGCCGGGAGCCAGGAACCGCCCCGACTGACGACCGCCGCCGCCGATGATCCCCACCTGCGCGAGCGTATCGCGACGCAGGACGAGCACGCGGTCGTTGTGGCCATCCGCGACAAAGAGGTAGCGCTGCCCCGCGTCGCTCGAGAACGCCACATCCCAGACAGAACCCGAGGAGTTCAGCGTGAGCGAACCGATCGTCGCGGTGGCGCCCTTGGTGTCCTTCTCGATGATCATCTCCTTCACGTAGGAGCCGTCCTTCCGGAACACCTGAATGCGGTTGCTGGTGCGGTCGCAGACATACACCAAGCCGTCCTTGGCAATCTTCACGCAGGTCGGATCGCGGAACTGCTTGGAGACGGGCGCATTCGGATCGTAGGGACCGGCCCCGGCGGCGGTCAGCGCTTCACCAGACCCGCCCCACTGACGTTTGAAGGCGCCGGTGTTCGAGTCGAAGACGATGATGCGGTGGTTACCGCTGTCGGCGATGTACACCTCGTTGAACGCTTCGTCGAGTCCGATGCCGGCCGGCCGATTGAGGAGCGACGTGCTGCTCCCGGGCTCGCCCGGTTTGCCGAGCTGCAGGATGAACGTCCCGACGCGTGAGTACTTCGTCACGTGCGCGTCCGCAACGACCGGTGCAGCCGGGGCTGCTGCCGCGCCGCGGCCACGTCCTGCCGCGGCATCCTGTGGAGCCGCCGCCGCAACGGGAGCTGCCGCCGGAGCCGCGGCTGGAGCCGCACCATCGGCCGCCGCCGGCGCCGCGCCTCGAGCACCTCGACCGCCACGTCCGCCCGCGGGAGCCGCGCCACCTGGAGCCGGAGCTGCGCCACCCGGCGCAGGAGCCGCACCTGGCGCGGCGCCTCGTCCGCGAGCGCCCGCCGCCGGCGCCGCACCATCAGCCGCCGCCGCGGGTGCCGCGCCTCGGGCGCCGCGACCACCACCTGCAGCCGCCGGTTCGAGGCCATACGCGGCGATCCACACGTCGCCCTTGCTGTCCACCGCGATCCCGCCGGTGTACTGCGGCCACGGGAAGCCGAGACCGGGCCCGCCCCAACTGGAGAGCACGGTGCCGGCCTGATCGAATTCAAGCACCGACGGCGCCGCCACGCAGCACACGCTCGACGTCGGCGGGTTGGCCATCATGCCCTTCTCGTTGGCCTCGAGCGTGTCCGCGCCGCGATGGACGACCCACACGTGATCGCGCGAATCCACAGCGACACCGCTGATACTGCCGAAGACCCAATGGTTCGGCAGCGGTTTGGGCCAGAGCGGCGAGACACGATAGTTGGGCACACCGGCCGCCGCCGTTCCCGCGCTCCGACCCGCCGGAGCAGGCGTGGCTGGTGCGGCCGCGCGACCCTGCGCCGGCGCGGCAGCCCGCCCCCGCGTGGCGGCCGCCTGGGCGCTCACCGTTCTCTCGAGCGCGCTGATTCCGAACCCGAGCGCCGTCAACACTGCAAGCGACGTCGCGCCCAAACAAAGCACACGCTTCATACGCGCTCCTCTCTCTCCATGTCCGTTGGTGCCCGTACAGATCTTTTGGCGGGCATAGTATACATACGAAATGGTTCACAAGGTTCACAAGGTTCACGGGGTTCGCCGGGTTCACGAAGCTCGCTTGCCGATCCGGCTCGCCATGCGCACGAGCCATACATCCTGTTATTCTTCTTTGCTTTAGCAGAACCTGTGAACCTCGTGAACCTGCTGAACCCCTTGAACCCTGTGAACCCTGTGAACCCCGTGAACCCCGTGAACCCCGTGAACCCAGTAAGGCGCCTGGCCGCGCTGCTCCTGTTGGTCGCGCTCGGCGTCAGCCTGTCCGCGGGGCTTTCGGCCCACGACATTCCCGCGGACACGACCGTGCGCGCCTTCATCAAACCGCACGGCAAACAGCTCCACTTTCTGGTCCGCGTGCAGATGGCCTCGATCAACGACATCGACTGGCCGGTACACAGGGCCGACGGCACCGTCGACCTCGCGCGCGTTGAGCCGTTCCTGCGCGACGCCAGCACGTTGTGGATTGCCGACTACGTCGACATGTACGAGGCCGGCACGAAGCTCCCGTACCCCACGCTGACCGCGGTGCGTCTGTCGAACGAAGGCGACCCATCGTTCGCGAGTTACGACGACGCACTGGCCCACGTCACCGGCCCGCGACTGCCCCAAGACTCCCGGCTCATGCCGACGCAGGGCGCGCTCGACGTCCTGTTCGACTATCCGATTCAATCGGACCAGTCGCGCTTCTCCTTCCATCCCCGATGGGACCGCTTCGGTCTGCGCGTCGTTACCGTCCTCCGTTTCCTGCCGCCCAGCCGCGATGTCCGCGCATTCGAGTACGAGGGCGGCAATATCGGGCGCGTCACGCTCGACCCCGAGTGGTACGAAGCCGCCTCCTCGTTCGTGCAGACGGGCGTCCGTCACATCCTCGACGGCCCCGACCATCTGCTGTTTCTCCTCTGCCTCGTCATTCCGCTCCGCCGCTTCCGCGCGCTCATTCCCGTCATCAGCGCTTTCACCATCGCGCACTCGGTTACGCTCATCGCGTCCATCTACGACATGGCGCCCGGCGCGTCGTGGTTCCCGCCGCTCATCGATACGCTCGTCGCCATGTCGATCATGTACATGGCGCTCGAGAACATCATCGTGGCCGCGCCCCGGCGCCGGTGGGTGATGGCGTTCGGCTTCGGCCTCGTGCACGGGTTCGGATTCGCGTTCGCGCTGCGCCAGTCGGTGCAGTTCGCCGGCGCGCATCTGCTGACGTCGCTTCTGTCGTTCAACCTCGGCCTGGAGATCGGACAGATCGCCATGCTCGCGCTGATGGTGCCAGCGCTCCACCTGTTGTTTCGCTTCGTGGCGCCGGAGCGCGCGGGGACGATCGTCCTGTCTGGGCTGGCGGCGCACACAGCCTGGCACTGGACGCTGGATCGCTACACCACACTAGCCCGCTTCCGATTCGAGCGGCCGCAGTTGGACGCCGCGTTCCTCGCGAACCTCATGCGATGGCTGATGGTGATGGTCGCGCTGGCGTTCGTCCTGTGGCTCATCAGCGTGCTAAGGCAGAGTCGTCAGCGAAGAACGGTGACGGAACAGAAAATGTGAGGACTACGGACTCCGATACGCCTTCCGCTGTTTGTAGAGATCGAGCCGCTCGGCGATCAAAGTCGCTGCGCGCCCAGGAGGCGCGTGCTGGAGCGCGAGTTGCGCATACTCGACGGCGGCATCGAACTCCCCGGCCTCCGCGCATGCAGCGGCGAGCGTATCGAGCGCCGCCGGATCCTGTCCGCCGCTCAACCGCACGGCGAGTTGCGCGAGCCGTTTCGCTTCGAGCCCGTTGCGCAACGCGTCTTCAGGCGCGGTCGCGAGCAACGACGCCAGATCGTTCAGCGCGGGTGCATTGTTGGGCATCAGACGAACGGTTTCGCGGAAGCTGTCGATCGCCGCCGCGCGGTTGCCCTGCGCGCGATAGGCCCGGCCGAGGTTGTAGCGGGCCTCCGCGCTGCGCGGGTCAATCCGGACCGCTTCCATCAGGTGAACGATCGCCTGCGACGGGTTCCCTCGCTGCAGCAACACGCTCCCCAGATTGTTGTGGGCGGACGCGTAGTCGGGCCTGATTTGGAGCGCCTTCTGGTACTCACCGATCGCCTGATCCAGCCGGCCACCGCTCATCTGGACGTCGCGGCCCGTGCTCGCGGCGACGGTCAGCGCCGTCGCCAGATTGAAATGCGTGACGGCCGACTCCGGCTTCAACTTCGCGGAGGCGTCGAAATGATCGACCGCCCGCTCCGGCTGATTCATGGCCAGATACAACAACGCCACATCGTCGTGGAGCGCCACGCGCGCCGGCTCCGCGCGGATCAGCAGTTCCGTGCCGACGATGTCTTCGGCGAGCATCTTGGGACGGAAGTCGTTGTTGAGCGCGGCCAGATCGCGCTCGTTCGCGGTGAGCACCTGAATCCAGAGATCGCCCATTTCGTCCGACGACCGCTGTCCCCACAGCACGCGCTGCAGCGGCTGCGTGTTGCGGGGATTCCCGGACGAGTTGTCGTACGTGTACTGCATCTCGACCTTTGTGCCCCTGGGGAGCGGCATCGGCTTCACCAGCCGGTACACGTGCTGCCAGCGGAAGTCCCAGTCCTTGATGTAAATGAGCCACTTCGTCGTACCGTCGGGAAGCGTGGCGACCCCTTTGATCTCGCGTCCCCGGTAATGCGCATGGGGCTGCACGGCCTGCACGTCCACGTCCACGGGCAAGACGTACGAGTCCGTCACGTGGTACGCGCGTTCGCCCGCCGGAATATCCAAGTTCTGGCGCGAGAGCCGGATCATCGCGGGCGTGCGTTCGGGTGGATCGTTGCTGAAGTAGAGCCCGACGGACGGTTGCACGGGCTCGGCCTTGCCCGTCGGCACGAGATGCAATTGCACGACGAGATCGGCGCCGCGCGTGAGATGCCACGCGAGACCCTTCGGAAGGAGCGGCGGTACCTGACCGGGGGTCCAGCCGAGGAAGTGGCCATCCGGATATCCGGCCGAGTGCGCGAGCAGCCCCTCGTATCCGGGCGCGGGATCGTCCTCATCCAGCAACCTCGACGTCGGCGTGTTGTCGACCCGGATGGTCGCGTGGTGCACGACGCCCCGGTTGCCCGGATGAAACTCGATGCCACGGACGTACTTCGTCCCGTCGACGCGCAGTGGGAACACGAAGATGCGGAACCGATCGCCGCCCTCAGCCGGGACCGTGTAGGGTTGCGGAAGCGTAACGATCAAATCCGGTGTGCCGAGCTGCCAGTCGGCGTTCCACTGTGGCGCGTCCGGAAGCGCACGCGGGTCTCCTTCGGGTGAACCCGCGGACACCCAGCGCTGAATCAGGTCGATCTGATCGCGTGTCAGCGGTTCGAGCCCGACAAACTCCCCGTAGCCCGGCTCGGCCTTCCAGGGCGGCATGACTCGCTTCAGCGTCAACTCGGCAATGAGCGTCGTGTGCTGCCGTACGGACGCGTACGTCAGCACGCTGAACGGCGCCGCGCCTCCGTCGTGATGACACACGCTGCACCGGCTGAACAGAATCGGCGCAATGTCGCTGCTGAAGGTGGGTGGATCGTCCGGCTGACGCCGGACGTCACTGGAGAGGGAGGCGCCCGCGGTCGTGAGAGCCATTGCCGTTGCGCCCACAGTCGCCGCGAACCGGGAGAACCGCGTGAACCCCGTGAACCTCATGAACCTCGCGAACCCTGTGAACCCTGTGAACCCCGTGAACCCAGATTCACTGTACGAAGTCAGCAATGAAACAGCCGACCGCGGGCTGCGTCGCGCTCGACACAGGCGTCCCCGCCAGCACCGACGTCAACACATCCTGAAGATCGCGACGCGTCGGCGCTGGCCGCTCCACGCCGACGCTCACATACCGATCGTCGATCCGGCCGTGATAGACGAGCGAGCGGCGTGCATCGTAGACCGCTGCTTCTGGCGTCACGCTGACCTTTGTGATCTTGGCTAGATCGTGCGCGGGATCGCGCAAGGCGCGCACGGGATACCCGAACGCCTTCAGGTGCGCGCGGATGTCGGCCGCCGATTCGGCCGGATTGGGATAGACGAGCCAGAACGTCACACCGTTCGACGAGAAGGCGTCGTGCAACCTGCGTACCTCCGGCGCGTACCGGTTCGAAATCGGGCAACTCACGCTGGCGAAGACGAATACAGTCGCCTTTGTACTTGGGAGCGCCTGGAACGGATCGACGAGCGCGTTGTCGAGATCGCGCAGGCGAAGCGTCGAAGGAGCGGCGGACAGGCGACCTGCGCCAGCCGACCCGGCGAACGCGAACACGAGCAAGCACAACACAGCCCGCCCCCTGGTTCGCCACCGCGCGGCTGTCATGATGTCCAGCGTAGCACGTCGGGAAGGCTACCGGGCGTGGATGACGCGAGGATAGCGGGTCAGTTTCGCGGACGGCAGACGCTGCCGCCGCCGGACGGGACGACGCGGGGCCTCGCCGCCACGAATGTCGCGCGGAAAAATGCGCGCGACGGTCTGAGCTGACGATCGCCGCGTCGATTCAGCCAGTCCGAAGGCCGGTGTTCGGAACTAGCCACGCCGGTCGTCATTCGAACGGTGGGGTGACATCCGACGATCGACGCGGCCTGCTGCCTCTCGCACGCATTTTACCGGCACCCGATCGCGCGAATTCGACGCGACGTGGCCCCAAGTCGTCCCGTCCGCCGGCGCGAACCGGCGTCCATTGTCAATCGTGTTTGTCACTCGTTCGTGACCGACAGCCAGAAACATGCTGCGGCATCGAACGTTGCGAGCGGCGCGTCGCACGCGACAGTCGGGAAACCGAATCGGAGGGCCGAAATCCGCGGCAACTCACGGAGTTGCCGCATGCCGCCGACAGATCCCGAGATGAGGTTTCCGTGCCGTCGAGCCGTTCGCAGAGCAGCATGTTTCTGGCGTGACACCGCCAAAGTGACAAAAGTCTAACGGACGGCCGCTCGGGGCGATCGCGACGCTCGTCAACAGTAGGGGGCGGCCGGACGACATCGGTGGCGGCGACCCGTGCGAGGGCGGCCGGTCAGCACGTGAAGGTAACTGTGCGCCGCGACGCAGTGCGACAAAGCAAAAAGGGTGGGCTCATTGCTGAGCCCACCCCTTTGTCTTGCTTACTGACGACTGAACGGCGCGATCTTAGAAGTCGTACTGGATGCCGAACTTCAAGAGCCGGCCACCGAGAAACGCCGATGGCCTCAAGAAGGTCACGTTGGGAATCGCCGCCGCCCCCCCCGGTACCGCCAATGTGCCCCACGTCGCCGTGCTGCCCTGAGGTGTTCTGGCATTGAAGATGTTGTACAGCTCGACGAGGCCATTGATCCTCGACCGCCCTACTTTGAAACGCCGGGAGAGGCGCGTATCGACCTCGTTCAACCTCTGATCGTAAACGCTTCCGGGAAGGATAACGCTCGCGCTAGCGGTTGAGCTGCACACACCGGTCGGCAGGGTGCAGGCCGAGAGGTTGCGACCCAACGCGGCGAAGACGACCGCGTTCGGTATCGTGACGGTTGCGCTGATCGGAAGGCCCGGAAGATTCTTATAGGTTGCCGCGAGTACGAAGTCGGCCGGCAGCGGATACACCGCCTGCAGTTTGACCTGCGAGCCGGCTCCGCTCCAAAGCTTGTCCTTCCTCTCGCAGTAATTGGCGTCGCGCAGGCCGATGCCGGCAAAGGTGGTGGAGATGACATTCGACGAGACTTCGGGGTGGTTGTTCGCGAAGCAGTCGTTGGTGACTGTGCGGCCAATTGAGATGCCACCCGCCAGCAGGCCGGACCCCTTGAAGCGCCAGTTCACCGACAGGTCGGCGCCTTTGTAGATCTCCGTATGTTGGCCGGACAGTCCGGGCACGTCCTGTGTCCGGGCCCACACTGAATGCACGAGTGCCTTGTTGGCAAAGTTCACGTTCGTGAGACCGCACACCTGCTGGCCGCTCACCGGGCCGAGTCGCGAATCGGTCGGCGCCGTGATGCAGTAACTGTCGTAGCCTCCAGTGGGCCCGATACCTGGGGCCACCAGATCGTTGTAGACCACCTGGGGGTTGTACCAGGCCGTGTGGTAGAAGCCGCCAGTGATACCCAGACCCGGCCGCAACTGGTGCTGGATCGACACCGACCACTGGTCGTTGTAGTCGCGGGTTCCCCAACCGGTACGGGCCCGCACATCGTAATTGATGGCCGGAGCCGTTGGTTGGCCGAAGAGGGCATTGGCAACCGAGCCGCACTCGCCGTTGGCGGCTTGGTTGTTCAGGTCGCAGTCCGGGATGAAATTGCCGTTGCCTAGAACGCCAGTTGCGGCGTTGGGCCCCTGATCGTTCCACGTGCGGATGGCTGATGTGGAGATGTTCGAGGCGGGGGAGGCGAAGTTCAAGGCGCCGGCGCCAACCCCCAGCAGATAGCGTCCCCACGACCCTTTGATGGCCGTTTTACCGGTGCCGAACAGGTCGTACGCCACGCCAATGCGAGGCGTGATGTCGCTGAACTTGGGCAGGCCGTCAGCCGCTGCGTAGGTGGCCGCGGGAATGAACCGCCCGGCCACGTTCGTGATCGCGAGGGTATGCGCGTTGAAATGATCGTACCGCAGGCCCAGGGTCAACGTCAGTCGCTTGGTCGTCCACTGATCGTTCGCGAAGAAGGCGATGCTCGCCAACCGCCCATTGCTCCTGAACGGACTGGCGGCCTCCGT
>JBGOTP010000049.1:0-20529 GCA_041476545.1 Vicinamibacteria bacterium
GGGGCGTCACGAACAACAACGTCACCGTGTTCGGGCAAACCGATTTCACGCAGCAGCACATCTGGAAAGTCTCGGTCACGACCGGCGCCGAGCAGAAGGTCACGGACGGCGACTGGTCCGTGCTCGCGTTCCGGCTGTCGAACGACGGCCGGCAGTTCGCGGTACTCCGGGCTCCGACGCCGCTCGCCATCGATCACTACCGGAGCGACGTGTGGGTGATGACTGTGGACGGCGGCAACGCCCGCGCGCTCACGACCAACGGCCTCTACGAACTTGATGCGGAGCTCTCGCCAGACAATTCGCAGGTCTGGTTCCTGGCGGACGCGAATGAGAAGCTGGAACCGTACAACGGCCAGACGCTGTTCGTGGTGCCGGCAACCGGCGGCAGGCCGCAGATGCTCCTGCCCGGGTTCGGCCACTCGATTGATTCCGCTGAGTGGGCGCCCGACGGCAAGTCCATCCTGGCCGTCGTGAACCTGGGCCTGCACCAGGAGATCTACCGAATCGATGTGGCGACGCGGACGGCACGGGCGTTGACCGAGGGCCGCCATGCCATTCTTGGCATGAGTCTCGTCGCGCCGGCCAATCGCCTGATCTTTCAGATCGACGAGCCCACACGGATCGGCGACGGGTGGACGCTGCCGGTCGACGGCGGCACGCCGACGAAGGTCACGGGCGTGTACGACTCCCTTGCCACCGACTTTACGCTGCCACGCCAGGAGAAGGTGACCTGGAAGGGCGCGGATGGCGTGACGATAGAAGGGTTGCTCTTCTATCCGGTGGGGTACCAGGAGGGAACACGGTATCCGCTCGTTGTGCAGCTGCACGGTGGACCGTCGGATTCCGACAAGTTCGGCTTCGGGCCGGGCGTCATCTTCAACTACGTGCCCGTGCTCGCGGCAAAAGGATATGCCGTGCTGCGGCCCAACTATCGCGGCAGCAGCGGATACGGCAGCGCGTTTCTGCGCGACATCATCGGCCACTACTTCAACAACATGCACCTCGACGTGATGGCCGGCGTCGACGCGTTGGTGAAGCAGGGGATTGCCGATCCGGATCGCCTGGCCGTCACGGGCGCGAGCGCCGGCGGGCACCTCGTGAACAAGCTCATTACGTTCACGACTCGCTTCAAGGCAGCCTCGTCGACGGCGGGTGTGGCGAACTGGATTTCGATGATGGCGCAGACCGATGCGGTGACACGCCGGACGTTCTGGATGGGTGGCACGCCGTGGCAGAAAGACGCACCGACCGGTCTACTATGGAACAATTCGCCGATCAAAGACGTCGCGAAAGTCAAAACGCCGACGCTGTTCATCGCGGGAGCGAGGGATCAACGCGTGCCCAAGGAACAGGCGTTCGAGATGTATCGCGGCCTCGATTCGAACGGCGTGCCGACCAAACTCATCATCGGCGACAACGAAGGCCACCAGTGGCAGGAGATCCGCAGTCAATTCTTCAAGGCCAACACCGAGCTGGAATGGTTCGAGAAGTACGTGATGAATCGAAGTTACCGGCCGGAAGTGGCACCTGTGGACGCGCCCGCCGCGCGTTAGATTCTGCCCATGTAACGTGCCGTGCGGCCTGGCGCGTACGCGAGCGACCGCAAAAGACAGGACATAGAAAAGATAGTGCAGCACATCGGGTGATCCGTCATACTGTCGCGCTAGCCCATCTGTGACTGACGACTTCGAGCTCGCCGAACCGGTGTCCATTGTCGATCCGACGCGGAAGACAACCGTCGAGGAGACGGTCCTGCTTCTCGAGTCGATTCTCGAAGCCACGCACGATGCCATCCTCGTGCTCGATCTCGATCGCCAGGTCGTCCGCTACAACCAGCGCTTTCTCCAGATGTTCAGGATGGCAGCCGATGAACTCGATCGGAACGGCTCGGCGGCGATTATCGCCGCGCTGACCGATCAACTGGAAGATCCCGGGGTGCTGCTGGCCAACTCCCGCCAGCTCTGGATCGATCCGTCCACCGAGGTCGTGGACACCCTGCGATTCAAGGACGGTCGCATCTATCACCGGTTCGTCGCGCCGCGCTGCGTCAACGGACAGGTGATCGGCCGTGTGGCGAGCTACCACGACATCACACAGCAGGAGACCACCAAGCAGGCGCTCGAACAGCATCGCGCGTTCCTGGAAAAAGCCCAGGAGGTGGGGCACGTCGGCAGCTGGGTCTCTGAACTTGACGGGTCCGGCAGGCTGGCGTGGTCTCGCGAAACGTACCACATTTTCGGCGTGACGCCGGACACCTTCAACGGCACCTCCGAGGAGTTCTTCGCGTTTGTCCACGCCGACGATCGCGAGTTCGTCCGGCGCGCCAGCGATGCGACCATCGCCGGGCAGGCGCCGTACGAGGTCGAGCACCGCATCGTCCGCGTGGACGGTCAGATCCGGTGGATGCACGAAAAGGCCGATATCGTCCGAGATGAGCACGGCATGGCGCTGCGCATGGTCGGCACCGTGCAGGACATCACGGATCGCCGGCAGCTCGAAGAACAACTGCGGCAGTCGCAGAAGCTGGAAGCCATCGGCCAGCTGGCGGGTGGGATCGCGCACGATCTGAACAACGCCCTCACCGCCATCGCCGGATACACCGAACTCGCTCTAGGCGCCTTGAGCCCTGACCATCCCGCCAGACCTGACGTCCACGAGATCCGTCGCGCGGCCGAGCGCGCGGAATCGGTGACGCGCCAGCTGCTCGCGTTCAGCCGCAGGCAGCTCCTCGAACCCCGGCTCTTCTCGCTTGGCAACGCGGTCGCGGATCTCAACCCGCTGCTCGAGCGTCTGCTCGGCAGCAACATTCAGCTGAGGACCGTGTGCGCGGAGAATCTGCCGTCGATCTACGGCGACACCGGGCAGATCGAACAGGCGATCATCAACCTGGCCGTGAACGCCCGCGATGCGATGCCAGACGGCGGACGCCTCACGCTCGCGCTCTCGGTCGTCGACGTCGACGAGGCCTTTGTCCGCGCGCACCAGACGCTGTCGCCAGGACGGTATCTGGATCTGTCGATCACCGACACCGGCGTCGGGATGGACGCCAGCGCGCAGGCGCACGTCTTCGAACCGTTCTTCACGACCAAGGATGTCGGCAAGGGCACGGGACTCGGTCTGGCGATGGTGTACGGAACGGTCCGGCAGAGCGGTGGACACATCTTCGTCGAGAGCGAGGTCGGGCGTGGCACGACGTTCCGCCTGCTCTTTCCCGATGCGTCCGCTCGAGACGCGTCGGTTCCAATCCGCGCATTGACGCCCCCGACAGGCGAGCAATCAACCGTCCTGGTTGTCGAGGACGATGCCGCGGTACGTAACCTTGTGGTGACCGCGCTCGGACACGACGGCTATCGCGTCCTGCACGCCTCGTCTGGCGAGGAGGCACTCGCCATCGCGGACGCCAGCCACGGGAAGATCGACCTGCTCCTGACTGACGCGAAAATGCCGGGCATGAACGGGATCGAACTGGCCAATCTGCTCGTCCGGAAGCGTCAGGGCCTGCCGGTCATCGTCATGTCGGGCTACACGGAGGAGACGTTGAAGATTGACGGCTCGCCCGAGCCGATTCCGCTTCTGCCGAAGCCGTTCACGCCGAGAGAGCTTCGACGGAAAGTCGCCGACGTGCTCCGGTCAACTACTTGAACAGCGCAAGGTTGATCGCGTTCCCCATCGCCTCGTAGCCCGCGTTGTTTGGATGCAGCCAGTCCCCCGACTGCAGCTGCGGCAGAAACTTGGATGGCTTGTTCGGATCCCGCATCGCCGCGTCGAAGTCGACGACCCCGTCGTACTCCTTCCCGGTCCGAATCCACTCGTTGAGGGCGACGCGTTTCGCTTCGCCCTCGGGACTGAAATAGGCGGCGCCTTCGAAGGGCGTCAGTGTCGCTCCATAGATCTTGATTCCGAGCGCGTGCGCGCGTGCAATGACCTGACGATGACCGGCGATCAGGTCGGCCGCGCTCGGCGACGGGTTCTGGCGCGCCTGTCCGATGTCGTTGATCCCCAGCATGAGAATCATGTGCGTGGCGCCGCTCTCCACAAGCACGTCGCGGTCGAGACGCGCAAGGATGTTGACGCCGCCGTCGCCGACTGCATCGCTCAGCACGCGATTGGCGGCAATGCCGGCATTGACCACGGCGATCTTTTTGCCGCGCTGCGCGAGCAGCCGTCGGGCCAGCACGTCGGGCCAGCGCCCGTTCGAGTCGACCGTCGACGCCGTGCCGTCGGTGATCGAGTCGCCGGTCGCGACAATCACGGGCGTGCGATCCGGTGCGGCGACTTCGACACGCGAGACGAAGTACCAGGACCTGACCACCGTCGCATCGGCCATGTCGGCGGTACCGGCGGCATTGCCGGCGGCGACGTAGTTCGTCTGGTACGCACCGCCGTGCCTTGTCAGCGTCGACGCCCCAGTGTCGCCGGGGAGATACAGATCAATAGCGAGATCGGAGAGATTGGGCACCGCCAGCGAAACCGGATCGCTGACGAGCGTGGCGCCCGGCGGAATGGATGTTGACCGCTCGCCGCTGAACGTGAGCGCGTGGCCCGTGGCCGGCACGATGGCCGCGCCGGTGCCTCGGAGCGCGATGTGCGCGGCGCCGATCGCCAGCGCCCGCGTTCCAAATGTGTTCGCGAATACGACTCGTACGCGATCGCCGCCGAGGGTCACGTGGACGATCTGGCGAAGCGTCTGATTGTTCGGGACGAGGAGCGGTGGCGCGCCACGTCCGGCGGCCGGAGCCGCGCCCGGAGCCGCCTGGCCCCGCCCCCCCGGCGCTCCGGCCCCGCCTCCATTGGCCACCGCCTGTGCTGGCGCGGGCGGAGCAGCGACTGCCGGCGCCGCTGCGGGTGGCGTCACGACTCGAGCCACCGGCGCCGTCGCCCAGGTGGCGACCCAGTTGTCTTTCCGGCCCGACTGCGCGCCAATGCCGGCGACGCTGCCGGCCAGGACCAACCCAACCGCCGCGGAGACGACGCTCGCGAAAAACACACGACGGAGCATGCCGATCTTTGTACCTGTCATGGGCGGTGTTTTTATCACAGACCCAGCCAGTAATTCATCTTTATCATCAGCACGTGGGTCCCGTCGGCGCCAAACGCCGTGCCCAGGTCCCGCAGGGGCGAGAACACGCCGGCGCGCGACGAGTCCTGGGTGGACATGTTCCAGACGAGAAAAACGGTGCTCCCCGGCCGATACTCCCACCGCAGCACCATGTTGCCGCGCAGCGACTTGCTGTTGAAATCCGGGTTGAACGGAATCCCGACGGGTGTGAACTCGAACGAGCTGGGCCGGGCAAGACGGCGGATGTCGGAATAGGCCCCGACGGCCGCGAATGGCTGGAGATAGGCCTCGAACGTGAGATTGCGGTTGAACGCGTACGTCGTGCGCGCGGTGACACTCAAGACGTCGCGCGCGAGCCGTCCGTAGACGTTGTCGGTCACGCCATCGCCATCGGTGTCGACGTTGGTAATCCACTGCGCGACATCCCGACCGTGCTGGTAGTTCGTGCTGAGCGATGTCTGCAGCCGCGCGGAGGGCTGCAACCGCAGGTTCGGTCCAAATGTCGTACCCCAGCCGCCCGCGTCGTCGCGCTGCCCGGATCCGTTCACGAAGAGCTGCCATCGTTTGCGCGAGTCAGTGCCAACGGATGCGTTGAAGAAATTGTTCGCCGGCCTGGCAATCGGCGGACCGCCCCGTGTGTCGAGGTCGTCCAGTCGATCGAAGTTGTGACCCGTGTTGACGTTCAACCCCCAGAAGTTCCGGAACTGAATGTTTGCGCCGCCCACCACGTACTTGTTGAAGACCACGCCATCGCCGCTTCGCTCCCAGTTGGCGTCAAAGAACGTCGACGTCGAGCGAAGGGCCTTCCACGGATCCGGGTGGTTGAGGTTGAATCCGCCCTCGAGGCGCGTCTTGTTGTTGCGGCCGTTCAGGAATCCGAGATCCGTGTTCCGGAAGTCCCGGCCGAAATGATCCGTGGCGCCGTTTACCGAAAGGTACTTGCCGTTGTAGTTGAACCGCGTCATGCCGCCGAAACCGGTGCGCAACTCGCTGCCGAACGGGGCACGCGTGCCAACCCAGTGGCCGTCCCACGTGTAGCGGTTCTGTTTCCAGCGGATGTTGTAGTCGACGCCGCCCGTAAACGCGTCAGTGCTCTGCTCCCGGACGACGGCCGTGCCGATGGCGCCGACGTTCGAAGAGCCGCCCAGGATGTCGCGCTGGACGCGTCCGACGCTGTACGAGGTGCGTGGCTCGATGAGACGCTCGGTTCTGCCCGTCACGCTCTCGCCAGTGCTCGCGACCGTCGTCGTTTCGACCAGGGCGTACTCGCGCGACGTCAGCGCGGTCAATCCACCGTAGGTCCAGCCCGACGCCTTGCCCGTCACCTTTGCCGCGCCAAGAATCGTCGTCTGATCGGGCTTCGAGATCAGGCGATCACCGGACGGCAACGCGAAGCGGCCGGGCGTCTGACCGATCCGCCGTGAGTGAAACAAGGGGAACTGGCTGTAGTTCAGGACGAACGTCCGGCTGTCTTCGAGGAAGAACGGACGCTTCTCCGGAAAGAACGTCTCGAACACCGACAGGTTGAGCACGGCCGGATCGAGCTCCACCTGCGCGAAATCCGGATTGACCGTTGCGGACAGCGTGGTCGAGGGGCCCAGTCCGCGTCGAAGATCGAATCCTGCGTTGGCTGTGACGTCGCTGCCGGCCGAAGACGATTCGCGCCCGGTGGTGGCGAAGGGAAGCAGTTCCAGCCGCCGCGGCGGATCGAGCCTGGCGTCGAACACCAGATGACCGAGGCGCGAGACGAATCCCTGGGCTCCGCGAGGCGTCGGCACCCAGCGGTCGAATTCCCCTCGCCGGTACAGATCGCGCCGCACGCCGAAGCCCCACACCATCCCGCCGGCCGGCGGAACGCTGAACCGCATCTGTGAGAACGGAATCCTGAACTCGGCGGTCCATCCGTCCGAAGTGATGAGCGTGCGCACGTCCCAGACGGCGTCGTAGTCGGAGTTCTGACGCGTGTCGTCGAACCAGGTGTAGTCGCTCTGCACGCCGGACGGATTCGTGTCGAATGCGTACGCCGTGAGGTGATCGTGACGGGGATCGAAGGTGATGCGAATCAGATCGCTCGGAGGCACGTTGTCGCGCCTCCCGAGTCCGGTCGCGATCTGCGACGGGTCGCGCATGAAGCAGTGCACGGCGACGTAGATGCTCCTGTCGTCGTACGCTACTTGCACGACCGTGCGTTCGGTCGGCGGCATCATGTTGTCGGGCTCGTTCTGCACGAGATCGTCGATGGACTGCGCCAGCCGCCAGACGTCGTCGTCCAGCTGACCGTCGATGCGCGGCACGACGCCTGTGATCCGAAGCGCATGGAGCTGCTTGCCGGCCTTCTCCGGCACCGCCGGCTCGGCACGGGCTGCCGGGGCGCTCTGGCCGTACGCGCGGCCGGAGGATCCAGGAGTGATGAAGATCCCAACAATGAAGATCCCAACAATGACGATCCCGATATTGCAGAGCCCAATGATGCAGTACCTGACGGCGAGGCGCAGACCGATCCAGATCGAGGCGCGCGGCGGGAGTTTTCGCATGGAGGCCTGGAAGGTTAGACGAGAGCCGCAGAGAACGGGTTTTGGAGAGCGTTCAAGGAAGACCCCCGGCGAGCCGTCACTCGCCGGGAAATCTGTTGTAGTGCAGGCCTTCCGCCTTCGCGTGAAGCTTCGGCGGACCGCCGTAGCCTTGGCGTAGGCAGTCAGGCCTGCCCGACACGGCAGGGCTTGAAGCCCTGCCCTACGATTTACCGGCTTGCGCGGAGCGTGATCTTCTGCACGCGCCAGTTGGTCATCTCGCCGACGAGCAGCTCGTTCTCGGTCCGGCAATCGATGGAATTCACCAGACCGAACTGTTTCGGCAGTTTGCCCGCCGTACCGAACTTGCCGAGGACCTTGCCATCCAGACCCACCTTGTAGATAGCGGCGTCGGTCATCCCATCCGGATCGCCCGAGTGCGCGCTGTAGATGTACTGCGTCGCTCCGCGGGAGACGCAGATGGCCATGGGCGTTCCAATGCCAGAGATCTGAGACTTGAAGTTGCCGTCGGTGTCGAACACCTGAATGCGGTTGTTGCCGGCGTCGGCCACATACAGGTTGCCCGCCGCATCCGTGGCCATCGATCGCACACCGCTGAACTGGCCGTTCTCGGCGCCCGTCTGCCCCCACGACTTGATGAACTTTCCATCCTTGTCGAACTTGGCAATCCGGTTGTTGCCACCGATGCCGTCAGCGATGTAGATGTTCCCGGTCCGGTCCCACGCGACGTCGGTCGGCCGGTTGAAGGAAGAGCCTTCGGCTCCAGCTCCGGGACGGGCGCCGCCCCGTCCTCCGCCACCGAATCCTCCCGGCCCACCGGGGGCCCCGCCCGGGGCGCCGCCGCCAGGAACACCAGTCGCCGCCGCACCTGCGCCTGCGCCCGGTGCACCGGCGCCCGCGCCGCCGCGGCCACCGCCTCGTCCGCCACCCGCACCGCCGCCGCCGGGCGCGCCACCAGGAGCACCGCCCGGACCACCCGGGCCACGACCGCCCGCCCCGGGAGCGGCACCGGCTTCAACCGGTGGTCCACCGGCACCTGGCGCACCGCGACCGCCGCCAAGCGCGCCGCCGCCGGCCCGGACGCCGATGGTTTCAGGCTTCCGTCCGAGCACGAGCTGCACGTTGCCGTTCGGATCGAACTTGACGATCTGGCTTGCGCCGGCATCGATCGTCCAGATGTTGTCCTGCGGATCGATCCGCAGGCCCTGCGCCGCGTTGAATCCGTAGAGGTCCTGGCCGAGCTCCCTCACGAATTTTCCGGTCGGATCGAACTGGAAGAGCCGCGATCCCGCGTGATAGAACGTCCGCGAGTCGCCGATCGTCGCGTACGGGTGCCCCGTGCGCGTGTAGACGAAGATGTTCCCGCGTGAATTGGTCGCCACGCCGGCCACTTCACCGATGAACGTGTTATCGGGCGCCTTCAGGAGATCGGCATTCGTATCGAAGGCGATTTCCGCCACGGGCGCCTGCGCGACGAGCGACACGCCGAAGGCCATTGCCGCCGCGGCCAAGCCACATGAAAAAGTGCGCTTCATCTCCATCTCCTATTGCCCGCTCGTCCGGGTGGCCTGCGGCTTCAGAATGATTTTCTGCGAGCGCCAGTTGTTGATCTCGGCCGTGTAGATGATGTCGGGGTTGCGGCAGTCCATCTGGTGAATCGTCGCGAACTCGCCGGCCGCCTTTCCCGCCTTGCCGAACTTCCCCAGAATCGTCCCGTCGAGCTCCATCTTGTACACCTCACCGGAGTACTCGGCCTGTGCCGCGGGAGCGCTGTCCTGCCATGAGTTCGACGAGAAGAGGTACTGGTGCGTGCCACCCGACACGCAGACGGCCCACGGACTCCCCATGCCCGGGTACGAGGCCTTCGGATTCAGATCGTTGTCCCATACCTGCACGCGGTTGTTCGAGCGATCGCCGATGTAGATGTTCCCTTTCGCATCGGCCGCGATCGTGTGGGGCAGGTTGAGCTGCGTCGGTCCATTCCCCCTCGTGCCGGCGGCCTTGACGAACTTGCCGTTCTTGTCGAACTTCGCGACGCGCGAGTCGTCGTAGCCGTCGCTGACGAAGATGTTGCCGGCGGCGTCGAAGGCGACGTCGGTCGGGCGGCCGAATTCGTACTGTTTGTTCAAACCGCCATAGCCGCCGTTGCCGGGCATGTTCGCAAGCTGCGCGAGTGGGTCGGGGCGCCTGCCCAGCACCATCAGCACTTTGCCCTCGGGGCTGAACTTGACGAGCATGTTCGTCCCCTCGTCGACCGCCCAGATGTTGTCCTGCGCATCGACGCGGACCGAGTGCGCGAACGCGAAGCCGTAATTGCCGCGGCCGATCTCGCGCACGAACGTCCCCTTCTCGTCGTACTCGTAGAGCCGCGTCTCACCGCTGCGGTGATAGATAAAGACGTGGCCCTTGGAATTGGTGGCGATCCCCATGTTCTCGCCCGTATACACACCGGGAGGAAGCTTGAAGAAGTTGGGCACCGCTTCCCAGGGAATCACGGGTACGTTCGTGACCGTTGCCCGGCCCTGGGCAAGGACGGGACGAAACAGGAGCGGCACCGTACCAAGCAGCGCGACGACCGCGAGGTAGACCGTAACACTACGCCTCATTGCAGCCTCCGGAAGAATTCCATGTCGGGAAGGATCCCGAGCCGAGAGTAACTGCCGAACTTTATAAGAGTGGCGCGATTCGTTCAAGGCCAGACGTACAAGGGCAGGCCGGGCAGGTAGGGCAGGTGGGGCTGGTAGGGCAGGTAGGGCGGGCAAGGAATCGCGGCGTTGCTTGTCTTCCCCGCTTGCCCAGCCCGCCTGGCCGGCCTTGCCTGCCCTTGAACAGAGGCGTCGCACCAGCCCGCCACTCGCCGGGCTTCTCCGGCCGGTCGCCGAAATCCCGCCACATCCACGGAAAGACCGCGTCAGACTGTCCCTACTCGGAGGGGACTCATGGAATCTACCCGGTCGGCCAATCGCGTCGGTCCCAAACTCGTGTTCGGCATTCTGCTCATGGCGGCGGGTCTGTCCTCGCTCCTCGAGCGTTTGGGCGTCATCGACCACTTCGACCTGGGTCGATGGTGGCCCCTGATCCTCGTCGCGATCGGCGCCGGCAAACTTACCGGACAGGCGCCGGACCGGCAGCAGGGATGGTTCTTTCTCGGAATGGGCGCCTGGTTCCTGATCATCACGACGACGGCGGTGAGCTTCGGCGACACGTGGCCGGTGCTACTCCTGCTGTGGGGCGTATCGACGATCTGGAGCGGGCTCCGGAAACAAGACGTGGCCCGAGGCGGCGACGCCGCAGTCGACAGCATCGCCAGGGCTGACGAGGCCAGCCGGGAGAACTCACATGTCAACTGACGCGCCGACGAATGCGCGAGGCTGTGCGACGCCTCGGATCGCGATCGGCATCTGCCTCACGCTCGTGGGCGGCCTGCTCCTGCTGGACAACGTACGGCTGTTAGTTGACGCCATCGACGTCATGCGCCTCTGGCCGCTGGCGCTGACCACGCGGGTCCTCCTCGACATGCTCGGGTGGTGTCTGAGTGTTGCGTTGACGCCCTTCAGCCTCGCGGCCACGTGGCCCCTCGCTCTGATGATCTGGGGAGGCGCCATGATCTGGCGCGCGCTCGCCGGCGATCATCGAGGCGTCCCGGGTGGCGGTCAGGAAAAGGCCCATGTCAGCTGACCCGCGTGAAACGACCGACCGTCCAGACAAGTTCGTGGTGCTCGGCGACCGGCCCACTCACCACGTCACCCCCCGGCTCGTCGTCGGAATCTGCCTCGCGCTCCTCGGCGGCATGCTCCTGTTGGACAACCTGCACGTGTTTCACGCGAGAGAGGTCCTGCGCTTCTGGCCGCTGGGGATCATTGCCGTTGGCCTTGTCGTGTTCTCGCAGGCCATCGACACCGGTGGGCGCGTGAATGGCGGGGCCATGGTGTTCTTCGGCGGCCTTCTCCTGCTCGACAAACTCCATCTCCTGCAGGTGGACTTCTGGAATCTCTTTTGGCCGCTCGTCCTGATTCTTGTCGGCGCCAACCTGACGTTCCAGACGTTTCGACCGAACGTGTCGGTGGCCGGGGCAAATGCCAACGAGACCGTCAGTCTGTTCGCCGTCTGGGGCGGCAGCAAGCGCACGTCCAACTCCCCGCGGTTTCGCGGCGGTGACATGACGGCGGTCATGGGTGGCTGTCACCTTGATCTCCGGCAGGCCACGATTCCTCCGGGCGAATCGGCGACCATCGACGTCCTGGCGGTGATGGGCGGCCACGAGATTTTTGTGCCCCCCGACTGGTCGGTGGTGACGCGCGTCTTCCCTCTCATGGGAGGCGTCGAGGACAAGACCGTCTTGCAGAAGGGGGCCACATCCACACTTGTCCTGCGTGGATTTGTCATGATGGGTGGCGTGGAGATTAAGAACTAGACGTGCATCCGATTCTGGAAGATCGACGCCGTCTCGGGATGTACCTCGTCGGCTGGCTGCCGATCAGCCTGTTCGTGATGGGCGGTCTGGGCCATCTTGGACAGGGTCGTCCCTGGACGACCGCCGCCGCCTTTTTCCTCCCCCTGACGTCGGTCTACGCGTTCGTGTGCCTGTCGGCCTGGTACGTCTGCCGCGTATTTCCCATTGAAGCCGGGGGCCGGGCCTCGCGCGCCGCCGGCGTGCACCTGATTGCCGGCGCGATGACGAGCGCCATCTGGGTCACGCTCGCCGAGGGCTGGGCCGCAACGCTCGACGCACTCACTCCGGGATTCGGCGCCATGGCGCTGCACGCCGAGCAGCGATCGCTCCTGTTCGTCGTGGGCGTCCTGCTCTTCTGGCTCGTGGCGGTGCTGCACTATCTGTTGATCGCGTTCCAGGCCTCGCGCGACGCCGAAACGCGGGCACTCGAACTGACCGTGCTGGCGCGTGAAGCGGAACTCCGGGCGCTCCGCGCGCAAATCGATCCACACTTTCTCTTCAACAGTCTCAACTCCATCAGCGCGCTGACGTCCTCCGATCCGTCCGCCGCGCGCCGGATGTGTCTGCTCCTCGGCGACTTCCTGCGCGCGACGCTGCGGCTTGGCGCGAGCAGTCGGATCAGTCTCAGCGACGAGTTCGATCTTGCCGAGCGCTTTCTCTCGATTGAGCGCGTGCGTCTCGGTCCGCGTCTCATCGTCTCTCGCGAGGCCGATGAGGCCTCGCGCGCATGCCTCGTGCCGGCGTTGCTGCTGCAGCCGCTCGTCGAGAACGCCGTCGTGCACGGCATCGCGCACCTGCTGGAGGGAGGCACGGTGCGAATGGCGGCCACTCGAGTCGATTCGGTTCTGACGATCTCCATGGAAAATCCCTGCGATCCGGATCGTCCGCGTCGCGGCGCACCGGGCATCGGGCTGGATCTCCTGCGCAAACGGGTTGCCACGCAGTTCGGCGAGGATGGCGCCGTCCGGATTGATGAGTCGTCTGGACGGTTTCGGGTTGAGGTACGGATTCCCGCGGTGACGGGCGCATGAGCGAGACACGGCTGAGCGTGATCGTCGTGGACGATGAGGAGCCGGCGCGACTGCTGCTGCGCGAGTACCTCTCGGCGCACCAGGACATCGACGTCACCGCCGAGTGCGCCAACGGCTTCGAAGCCGTCAAGGCGATTACCGAGCGCCGGCCCGACCTGCTGCTGCTCGACGTGCAGATGCCGAAGCTCGATGGATTCGAAGTCCTGGAGCTCGTGGGCGGCGGGATCACCGTGATCTTCATCACGGCCTACGACAGCTATGCGATCCGCGCGTTCGACGTGCACGCCGTGGACTATTTGCTCAAGCCATTCAGCGCCGAACGGTTCGACGAGGCGCTCAGCCGGGCACGCGCGCGCATGCGATCGCACGACACCAGACCGCTGCCTGTCGCCGACCTGGTGTCGAGCAGCCGCCCGCGGCGCGGGCCTCTCGAACGCCTGCTCATCAGGGACCGGGGAGAGGTGCACGTCGTCCCGGTCGCCAAGATCGACTACATCGAATCGCAGGACGACTACGTCGCGGTGAAGACGGGCGGCAAGAGTTATCTGAAGGAGCAGACGCTGGCTGATCTCGAAGCGCTCCTCGACGGCACGCGATTCGTCCGCATTCATCGCCGATTCATCCTGAACGTCGCGCGCCTCGCGAAGATCGAGCAGTCGGTCACCGAAAGCCGCCTCGCCATTCTTGCTGACGGCACGGAGCTGCCAATCAGCAAGACCGGTTACGCGCGCTTGAAAGAACTGCTGTAGCGCGCAAAGAGGCGCGCTCGGCAAGGCCCGTCTCGGCTACACTTCCGCGCGGAGTAATACCATGCGCCAGAACCTCCATTTCGTCGCCGCCGTGGGACTCGTGACGCTCGTTGCGCAACCCCTCCCCGCGCAGCGCGCAGGCGGAGTGCCGGCTCAGGCAGCGGCCCCCGACCCGGTGCGGACGCTCGTTGGACGGCTCGATCTGGAGAGCTACAAGGCCACGATCAAAGGGCTGACGCAGTTTGGCGATCGGCGCCAGGGCACCGATCGCAATCGCGCGGCGATCGATTGGATCGAAGCGCAGCTGCGAAGCTACGGGTGCGCGACCGAGCGGCTCCATTACACATACGAGCCTGCGCCTCGCGCGAACAGAGCAGCGGCCGCATCGCAAACCGGGCAGACCGGACAAGCCGGGCAGGCAGGCCAGGCGGGGCCGGCTGGGCGGGCAGGACAAACAGCCGCAGGGACCGTGACTCCCGCGCAAGGCGCGGCGCGCGGGCGAACGGCGACCGGCGGCGGACGGAACCGCGGCGTTCGTGCGCCAGTTGGTGTGAACACCGATCCCGACAAGCAACCCGATCCGGTGCTCCGCGCGCTCAACTCGCAGCCGACCACACCGGGGCCTCGGGAGGAGGTGTACTGCACCAAGGTCGGTGTCTCGCGTCCCGACGAGATGTACATCATCGGTGCTCACATGGACGGACACGGCTGGGGCGAAGCCGCCAACGACAATGGGTCGGGCACGGCGCTGGTCATGGAGCTTGCGCGCATCCTGAGCGGTCCCGACGTGCAGACCGAGAGAACGATCCGATTCGCGCTCTGGAACAACGAGGAGACCAACACCTGCGGCAGCCGCGGGTACGTCACCCAACGCGGTCCGCTTCAGGGCAAGGAAGATCCGCCGGGTTCAGGAAGATATCCCGAGCCGAGGTGGCGTGGAATGATTCAGCACGACATGATGCTGTTCGATCACGGCATGCCGCGACCCGACGGAACGGTGAGCAGGGAACAGCCGCCGGAGGCCGATGTCAAGATCGAGTTCCAGGCAAATTCCAAGCTCGCCGCCCAATCCCAGGCGCTGGCCTGGGTTCTTGAAGCCGCGAACGAACGGTACGCGACCCACTATCCGGCAACCGTCGGCAGCCACATGACCAACACCGATTCCGAACGCTTCCAGGACCTCGTCGCCGCGATCAGCGTGCGCGAGAACGAGCGCGGTACGCAGATCGGCAGCGGATGGGATCAGCAGTGGCACCAGGCGAGGGATGTCTACGCGACGTACACGGACAGCGATTTCCGGCTCGGCCTCAACGCAGCGGAAACCACGCTGGCAGCCGTGGCGCAGCTCACGGGGGTCAGCGTGCGGTGAACTCGGGCTTCATGAGTGTCACGGTTTGCGAGCCGCGAGCGTAAGAGGCGGCGAGTACTCGCCGGTCAGCTCGCGCGTCCACCACACACCCTGACTCCGGCGCTCCGTCGGATCCGAAAAGCGGTATCGATACAGGATGGCGCGCACGTATCGAGGGGGGCGGCCGTTGAACGGGTCGCGGTCGAGCAGGCGCAGGACGTCCGGCGACCCTTCGAGCAGTCGCACGAGGAAGTCTTTGAACCACGGTTCACTGTCTCTTGTGCCGAGGGCCGCAAACCACATCTGCCAGTCGAGCCGCGGCTGATAGGGCGCCACCCATGGCGGCCGCCGGCGCGGATCGCCCGCTTTATACCTGAACTCGTACTCGCTCCACGCCACCCCATCGTCCGATCCCTCGACGACAATCTCGGGGCGCGTCGTCGTCATCGCCGCGAAGAGACCGTACCGGTTGACGCTGCGCAATGGAGCAACCCATGCGGCCAGCGGACCGGCCCACTGCGCTCCGGGTACGGCGACGCCGAGACTGGCCCCGAGAGTGAGCACCGAGACCGGGAGCGTGACGATGGCGCCGAGGATCAGCGTCCGGCGCCGTGCGCCGGAGCCCACGAGCCCGTTTCCTGGCGGTTTGGCGTGAAGCTTCGCGACTAGCCAAGCCAGGGCGGCATCGTCCAGCAGAAAGAGACACAGCAGCGCCGTAAGCGCATTGAAGAACGCGTAGTTGCCCGTCAGCGCGATGAGCGCCTGCAAACTGACCAGGAGCACGCAGGCGACGATTCGCACGCGGCGGGGTGCGACAAAGAGCAGCGGAACGAAGATCTCGATGCCCAGCACCGCTGCCGTCGAGACTTTGCTGAACCAAATAGGGAAATGCGAGGCATACCAGGCGAGCGGCGTCGGGATCGGCTGCGTTTCATAGTGGAACGAGAGGGCCGTCAGGCCGTGCCACGTTGGATCGCCGCTTGCGAGTTTTGCGGCTCCCGAGCCGACCACCAATCGGAAGAGCAGCCACAGCAGAAGTCCGACGCCGAGGCGCGGCGGATCGACCGCCTGCCGCAGGCGGTCGCGCACCCCTCGGGGCGCGACGAACACCGCGAGGAATCCTATCTCGAGCAGCAAGGCGTCCCACTGGTACGACAGAAATTCCTGGCCGACGACAGACAACGAGAGATAGGCCAGCCAGAGGAGCGGAAGCACAGCCATGGGCGCGATGCCGGCGACGAGGAGGACGCTCAGCGCGGCGCCGCCAACGCAGATGCCTTCGAGGAACACGTCGCTCGTGTTGACCCAGAAGACTGTTGGAAACATGCGGAAACGATCGACGCCGACGTGCCCGTCGGCCGCCCATGCGCGTGCCGCGTCCATGTACGCGTGTGCCGGCAGGATGCCGTCGTGACCGATGAGCCCGAGAAGCTGTCGCGCCAACGACCAGAACGCAATCGTGTACACGACGCCAAGCAGCCGTCGGAACCACCAACCGGCGACGGCGTAGGTCGAGGGCTCCGTGACGCCGCCCCAGAGCAGGGTCGTCAGCCGCGTGAAGAACGGCCGATGATCCGCCACGACACGATACGCGCGTTCGCTGACCGTCGCGGCGCCGGGCACGCGGTGATAGATGCCGGTCAGCAGCGACCCGGCCCGACCCGAACGACGACTCGCGTGACCTTGAAGTCGCGCCGGCTCGGTGTCCTGAGGGGCGCCGGCCAGTGCGAGCAAGCGGAAGACGGCGAGCGCGCCAGCGGATGTCCGTCCGTCCGGCTCGATGAGATGCACGGCGCCGGCAAACCGATCGGCCGGGATGTGCGGAAAACGGCTCGCAATGTCTGGGTTCTGGAATGGCTGGTACTCGATGCGATCGCCCGTCCGGTACCCCCATCGGGCCACCCAGAAGCGACAGAAACCGCAGTCGCCGTCGAAGACGAGGATCGGACGGTCGTTCAATGCGTGAGGGCGTACACGAGGTAGTTCACGCCAAGCTTGTAGGCCTCGTTGGTGTCGTCGAAGGGGCGCAATCCCCGGCCGGACCACTCCCAGTACTGGGAAATGTCGGTGTTGTAGTTGATAACCATCAGCAGCCGCTTGCGGGGATCGTTGTCTTCATAGACACCGCGGAAGACCGCCTGTCCGGCGTTATAGGCCTGCGGAAAGTTGTCGATCGACTTGATTTCAAAAAAAGAGTGGAAGATCGCGTCGGACGGCTTCATCTCGAAAAAACGCGCACCCGGAAGCACTCGCTGGACGTTCGCCGCGAAGTTATCCCACCCGCCGCCGGGGCCGAAATCCCCCGCGACCTTGAAGTCGTCGAAGATCACGAACCCGCCCTTCAAGAGGTACTTGCGAAACGCCGCCCCCTCCGCGTCGGTCATCGTCCACCATCCGGCCTCGGTGATGTACGCGAGCGGGTACCGGAAAAGTTGGGGATCGTCGAGCGCGAACACGTTGAACGCATCGACACGCCCGCCGAGGAAACTCACCTCGTTCATGATCTTCACGAGGTTGTCCTCGGACAGCGGGTAGCCGTGCGCCCACGACGGCAGCCCCTGATACCAGTAGCCGCCCGGTGCGGTGGTGTACTTCAGACGAACGAAGGTGAACCGGCCGTCGTAGGGCGCGTTCTTCACATTCGGTTCGTATCCGCCGCTGTTGAAGCGCCGGAACTGCGCGAGGGTGATGGAGCTGCAGACCAGCAAGACCACCCCTGACATGAGAACGCGCCTTCGCCAGCGGACCCGGGAGGGAGCCACGCCCCGAATGTACTACGGCTTCATCAAGATTTCGCGCTGGCCGGCAGAGCCGGCCGGCTTCTTCTATTTCGGACGTGAATCAAGCGTGTCCCATCGCGCGTAGAGGTCGCTCAGCTCGCGCTCGACGGCCCCCACTCGCTCTAGCGTCGCGGCAATCGTCGCGGCCGGCTCCCTGTAGAAATCCGGAGCAGCGACGGCCTCTCCAAGGGTGCGCTGCTCGGTCTCGAGGGCGTCAATCCGTGCAGGCAGCGCTTGAAGTTCAATCGTTTCACGATAGGAGAGTTTTCTGACAACCTCGGGCGGACTCCCGATGTCGAGTGAATTCCTGACAGCCGGCCTCGTCGCCGGCGTCCGACTCGCCGCACCCGAATCCGCGGCGCGGCGGGACACCACGCCCGATGATCGCGCGGCATTGCGCTGCCTGAGCCAGTCTTCGTAGCCGCCGACGTATTCCTGCACGCGTCCGTTCCCCTCGAACACGAACGTGGCCGTGATGACGTTGTCGAGAAACGCGCGATCGTGGCTCACGAGGAGCAGCGTGCCGGACCATTCGACGAGCTGCGCTTCGAGCAACTCGAGCGTTTCAAGATCGAGGTCGTTGGTCGGCTCATCGAGGACGAGGACATTGGCCGGCCGTGTCAGCAGCCGGGCGAGCAGCAGCCTGTTCCGCTCGCCGCCCGACAACGCCCGCACCGGCGACCGCGCGCGCTCTGGCGGGAACAGAAAATCATCCAGATACGCATTGACGTGGCGCGACCGGCCGTTCACGGTCACGGTGTCGTTTCCCTCGCCGACGGTGTCGAAGACCGTGCGATCCGGATCGAGCTGCTCGCGTTGCTGATCGTAGTACGCCACCTCCACATTGGCGCCCCGCCGGACTTCCCCGCCATCGTCTCCGTTGTCCGGCGCGATCGAACCCAGAATCAGTCGCAGCAGCGTCGTCTTACCGGCGCCGTTCGGTCCGATGAGGCCGATACGATCGCCGCGGAGGATCCGCGTCGAGAAGTCTCGCACCACCACCTTGGACCCGAACGCCTTGCTGACTCCCTTCAACTCGAACACGAGCTGGCCGGATGACTGGCCACGGTCGATCTGAAGTCGAACGGCGCCAGGCTGCGACCGGCGGGCCGCCCGCTCTTCCCGCATCGCAATCAGCGCCCGGACCCGGCCTTCATTGCGGGTCCGCCTGGCTTTGATCCCTTGCCGCAGCCAGACCTCTTCTTCGGCCAGCCGCTTGTCGAATTTATCCTGTCGGATTGACTCGTTGGTGAGCCACTCCTCTTTCTTACGGAGGAACGTCGCGTAGTCTCCTGGCCACGACGTCAGGCGACCTCGGTCGATCTCGACGATGCGCGTGGCGACGCGCTGGAGAAACGCCCGGTCGTGCGTCACGAACACGACGCTGCCGGGATACTCGGACAGGAACGTCTCGAGCCAGAGAATCGCATCCAGATCGAGGTGATTCGTCGGCTCGTCGAGGAACAGGATGTCGGGTTCGGCCACGAGCGCTCTCGCGAGCAGCACACGTCGGCGCCACCCACCCGACAGTGTGTCGACCATCGTGTCCGCCGGCAGGCTGAGACGCGACAGCACGAGATCCACCCGCTCTTCGACGCGCCAGCCGTCCTTCTCCTCGAGCTCGTGTTGAAGTCGCCCGAGCGTTTCGAGCAACGCCGGCGTGCTCGCCTCCGCGAGTCTCATCGCCGCGTGGTGATAGTCCGCCACAAGGGCGCTGAGATCGCCCAGACCGTCGGCGACAACGTCGAAGACGGAACGAGCGGCCGACAAGGGAACGTCCTGATCCAGTCGCGCCACACGGAGGTTGGGCGCCCGCCATACGGAACCGGTGTCCGGCAGCTGTTCGCCGCTGAGGATCCGCAGCAGCGTGGACTTGCCGGTTCCATTCCGGCCGATGACGGACACGCGCTCGCCCCGGTCGATCTGGAAGTCGACGTGGTCGAGGAGCGGCAGATGTCCGAACGCGAGCGAGACGCTGTCAAGGGAGGCGAGAGGCAAGCCAGGAAGCGTATCATGTTGGGTACGCGCGCCATGATTCAGATCACCGACGACATCGTCCTCGACGAACGCGAGATCGACGAGCGGTTCGTACGCTCCTCTGGACCCGGGGGCCAGAACGTCAACAAGGTCGCCACGGCCGTCGAGCTTCGCTTCAACGTGCGGAATTCGTCCCTGCCTGCCAGTGTGAAGGAGCGATTGACGGCGCTCGCCGGCAACCGCATCATTGCCGGCGGTGTGCTGCTCATCGACAGCCGCGTGCACCGAACGCAACTGCAGAATCGCGAGGACGCGCGCAAACGCCTGGTCGCGTTGCTCAAGCGCGCCGCCATACCGCCAAAGAAGCGACGCCCGACGAAGCCGAAACCCGCCGCGCGCGAGAAGCGGTTGGAATCCAAGAAGCGGCGAGGCGCCGTGAAAGACTTGCGCAGCCGGAAGGAAACGGATTGACATCGGACTCGCCCATTCGCGGGCTTCACCACGTCACCGCGACCGTCAACGACGCACAGGCCGACCTCGATTTCTGTGTCGAGGCGCTCGGCCTGCGGCTGCTGAAGAAGACCGTCAACTTCGACAACCA
>JBGOTP010000050.1:0-20338 GCA_041476545.1 Vicinamibacteria bacterium
GAGAAGATGATGGCGATCGAGGTGCCGCGGCGAGCCAGGTACGTGCGCACCATCCTGTGCGAGCTGCAGCGGATTGCGAGTCACTGTCTCTGGCTCGGCACGCACGCGATGGATATCGGTGCGATGACGGTGTTCCTCTACGCGTTCCGCGAGCGCGAGCTGATTCTGGACCTGTTCGAGGAATTCTGCGGTGCGCGCCTCACGTACAACTCGATGCGGATCGGCGGGTTGCCGCTGGATCTGCCGCCCGGCTGGGACAAGAAGGTCCTCGAGTTCTGCAAGATCATGGACAGGAAGCTCGAAGAGTACGAGGAACTGCTCACGCACAATCGCATCTGGCTTGAACGGACGAAGGGGATTGGCGTGCTGACGGCCGCGCAGGCCGTGGATCTCGGTTTGAGCGGCCCGCCGCTGCGCGGATCGGGCGTGCCGCGCGACATCCGCAAGGATGAACCGTATGCCGCGTACGACGAGATGACCTTTGACATCGCGCTCGGCACGGTGGGCGACACCTACGATCGCTATCTCGTCCGCATGGAGGAATTCCGGCAGTCGGTCCGCATCATCCGTCAGGCGACCGAGGGGTTGCCCGACGGCCCGATTGTCGGCAAGGTCCCCCGTCTCATCAAGCCTCCGGCGGGAGAGACGTATCACGCCATCGAATCACCGAAGGGCGAACTCGGGTATTTCATTGTGAGCGACGGCAAATCGACGAACCCCTACCGGTTCCGCGTGCGGCCCCCATCCTTCTGCAATCTGCAGGGGTTGCGCAGCATGGTGAAGGGCCACCTGGTCGCCGACGTGGTCGCGCTCATCGGGTCGCTCGACGTGGTCCTCGGCGAGGTCGACCGGTGAGCGCCCGCGGCCAAGAACTGAAATGATCGACCATCTCGTCATCCCGCTGCTGAAGATCCTCATCGTGCTCAACGCGACGCTCATCGGCGTCACCTACATGGTGCTGCTCGAGCGAAAAGTGATTGCATGGACCCAGTCGCGGCTCGGGCCGATGCGCGTCGGTCCGTACGGCATTCTCCAGCCGATCGCGGACGCGGTGAAGCTGATGATCAAGGAAGACATCACGCCCGTCCGCGCCGACAAGTGGGTGTTTACGGCCGCGCCGATCATCTCGATGGTGCCGGCGCTCATCGTCTATGCCGTCATTCCGTTCGGTGATACCGCCAGGCTTTTCGGGCGCGATATCACGCTCTATATCGCCGATATCAACGTCGGCCTGCTCTATATCGTGTCGGTGGCCTCGGTGGGGGTGTACGGCATCATCCTGGCGGGCTACTCGTCGAACAGCAAATATCCGCTTCTCGCGAGCCTCAGGGCGTCCGCGCAGCTCATCAGCTACGAGGTGGCGGTGACGTTGACGCTCGTCAGCGTGATTCTCGTGGCCGGCTCGCTCAGCATGGTCCAGATCGTGCGCGCGCAGGAAAGCGGGCACGTGTGGTTCGGCTTCATTCAGCCGCTCGCGTTCGCGATCTTCTTCATCGGCGGACTGGCCGAGACCAACCGAGCCCCCTTTGACATGCCGGAAGCCGAGCAGGAGCTGACCGGCGGCTTTCACACCGAGTACAGCGGGATGCGGTTCGCGCTCTTCTTCCTCGCCGAATACGCCAACATGATCGTCGTGTCGTCGGTGGCGACGACGTTGTTTCTCGGCGGATGGCTGCGGCCGTTTCCGAACGTCGCGGCGCTCGGCTTTCTGGGCATCATTCCCGGCTGGACCTGGTTTCTCATCAAGTCGTTCGTGTTCCTCTACGTCTTCGTCTGGGTGCGCGCGACCCTGCCGCGCTACCGGTACGACCAGTTGATGCGGATCGGGTGGAAGGTGCTCATTCCGCTCGCGATCATCAATCTCGTCGTGACCGGCATCGTGAAGGTGATGTTGCTCTGATGACCGAAGCGATCGCGTTCTACGCACTGTCGTTTTTCATTCTGCTCTTCGCCGTGCTCGTGGTGACGACGAAGGACACGGTCCACAGCGTGCTGTTCCTCGTGCTCGATTTTCTGTTCGTCGCGGCGCTCTACGTGCTGCTCGGCGCGCAGTTTCTCGCGGCCATTCAGGTGCTCGTCTACGCCGGTGGCATCGTGGTGCTGTATCTGTTCGTGGTCATGCTGGTGAACCTGAAGCGGCCGCCCGAGGCGCACCAAGATCCGCATCGCCGCAGCAGGCTCGGGTTCGGGCTGTCGATCGCCGCGCTCGTCGAACTCGGGGCGATTGCTACCTATAGCTACGTGAGTCCGGCCCCGGCGCTTACAGCCGCCGCGGCAGCGGCGCCGCCGATGTCGGGCAACACCGAGGAAGTGGGATGGATGTTGTATACGAGCTATCTGATTCCGTTTGAGATTGCGTCGATGCTGCTGCTCGTCGCGATGATCGGGGCTATCGTGCTGGCGAAACGGGAACTTTGACGCTGAGAGCTGAGAGCTGGACACAGTGATTACACCGACCCATTACATGTTGTTATCGACGGCGCTCTTCATCATTGGCGTGATTGGGGTGATGGTGCGCAGGAACATCATCATCATCTTCATGTCGATCGAGCTCATTCTGAACGCGGTCAACATCAACCTCATCGCGTTCTCGGCGCAGTTGCACAACGTCGTGGGGCAGGTGTTCGCGATCTTCGTGATCGCGGTGGCTGCGGCCGAGGCGGCGGTGGGCCTGGGCATCATCCTGGCGTTTTATCGCAACAAAGAGACCGTCAACATCGACGAGATGAACCTGATGCGGTGGTAATGAAGTACATCTGGTTGATTCCACTTCTGCCGGGCATCGGGGCCGCCATCAACGGCCTTGCCGGCATTCGCTATTTCTCGCGCAAGACCGCTGGCACGCTGGCCTGCACGATGATGGCGCTCGCGCTGGGCCTCTCGTTGATTGCGTTCTGGCAGCTCATTGGACTCCCGGCCGAGTCGCGCGCGTTCGATGTCATCGTCGCCGACTGGTTCCCCGCGATTCCGCTGCAGACGCACGGCGGCGCAATCGGGAGTTTCCGTGCGCCGTGGGGATTCCGCCTGGATCCGCTCTCCGGGATGATGCTGCTCGTCGTCACCGGCATCGGCACGCTCATCCACGTGTATTCCACGGCGTACATGGTGGATGAACCGCGCGGCGGTTTCGCCCGGTTCTTCAGCTATCTGAATCTGTTCTGCTTCTTCATGCTCATGCTGGTGCTGGGCAGCAACTTCCTGGTGATGTTCGTCGGCTGGGAAGGGGTCGGGCTGTGTTCGTACCTGCTGATTGGCTACTGGTACGAGAAGAAGAGCGCGGGAGACGCGGGCAAGAAGGCGTTCATCACCAATCGCGTGGGTGATTGGGGTTTCATTCTCGGCGTCTTCCTGATCTTCTTCACGTTCGGGACGCTCGATTTCCGTGAAGTGCAGAACCTCGCCGGCACGATGCCGATCGAGACGGCTCATTTCGGCGTCCTGTCGGCGATCTGTTTATTGCTGTTCGTGGGCGCGACCGGCAAGAGCGCTCAGATTCCTCTGTACGTCTGGTTGCCCGATGCCATGGAAGGTCCGACCCCTGTGTCGGCGCTCATCCATGCGGCGACGATGGTGACGGCCGGCGTGTACATGCTGGGCCGCAACGCCGTGCTCTTCTCGCACGCGCCGCACGTGCTGATGATTGTGGCCGTGGTCGGTGTGCTCACCGCGCTGATGGCGGCGTCGATTGGGCTCGTGCAATACGACATCAAACGCGTGCTCGCGTACTCGACCGTGTCGCAGCTCGGGTACATGTTCACGGCCATCGGCGTCGGCGCGTTCTCGGCCGGAGCCTTCCACCTGATGACACACGCCTTCTTCAAGGCGCTGCTCTTCCTCGGCAGCGGCTCCGTCATTCATGCCATGGCCGGCGAGCAGGACATGCGACGGATGGGCGGACTCAAGAAGTACATGCCCGTGACGTTTGCCACGATGATGATCGGCACGCTGGCGATTGCGGGGATTCCGCCGTTCGCCGGGTTCTTCAGCAAGGACGAGATCCTGTATCAGGCGTTTCTGCACAACAAGGCGATCTGGGTTCTCGCCGTCGCGACCGCGCTGATGACCGCGTTCTACATGTTCCGGCTGATGTACATGACCTTCTACGGGGGCTATCGTGGTCCGGCGTGGGATCACGGGCAGGTTCACGGGGTTCACGGGGTTCACGGGGTTCACGAGGTTCACGATGCCCATGGGGGCGACGACGTCGCCGACGGGCATGCGGCCGCGCATGACGATCCGGGACACGGCCACGGACATGGCGTGTGGCACGGCCCGCACGAATCCCCGACGGCCATGACGTTTCCCTTGATGGCGCTCGCTGTTGGTGCCGTTGTGGCGGGGTTCCTCGGAATTCCGAAGGCCATTGTGCCGAGTGGCAGCAGCATCGAGCGTTTCCTCGAGCCGAGCTTTACGGCAGATGTCCGGCTAAAGCCGGACGCCACGATGCTGAGTAGTGTCCGCCTTCAGGCGGACCCCACAGTTACGGCTCAGGAGGACCTCCGCCTGAAGCCGGACGCCACAACTGAAGCCGCCGCGGACGGCCATGAGTCTGGTGAGCCGGAGATGTCCCGCCTGGGCGAGATCGGTTTGATGGGCTTCTCGGTGTTAATCGCGGTAGCCGGCATTCTGACTGCCCGCAAGTTCTACGTCACGAGCCCGGAAATGTCCGTCGGGCTCGCGGAGCGGTTTTCCGGTGCGCATCGCATTCTTTCGAACAAGTACTACGTCGATGAGATCTACGACGCCACGGCGATCTCGGGGACCAAGGCCGCCGGCCGCGGCCTCTGGAGCGTCGACCGTCGTGTGGTCGATGGCGCGGTCAATGGAACGGGCTGGCTGACGCTCTTCAGCGCCTGGGTGTCCGGTCTCACCGACAAGAACGTGGTCGACGGTGCGGTGAATTTCGTCGGGTGGACCGCCGAGGAGTCGAGCTACTGGTTCCGGCGGCTCCAGACGGGTCTCGTTCAGAACTACGCGCTCCTGATGTTGTTCGGGGTGGTCGCGTTCGTGGGCCTTTATCTGTTTGTGATGCAGTGATATGAGTCACCACTATCTTTCGATCATTCTCTTCACGCCGTTGGCTGGAGCGCTCCTCCTTCTCTTCGTCAACAAACGGAACGAGGATGCCATCCGCTGGATCGCGAACGGCGTCGCGCTCGCGGGCTTCGCCATCTCGGCGCCGCTGTGGTTCTGGTACGACTCGAAGGACGCCGGCTTCCAGTTCGTCGAGCGCGCGGTGTGGATTCCGTCCGTCGGAGCCGATTACTTTCTGGGGATTGACGGCTTCAGCGGCCTGCTCATTCTGCTGACGACGATGATGGGATTCATCGCGATGCTGTCGTCGTGGACGGCGATCACCGAGCGCGTGAAGGAGTACTACATTTTCCTGCTCGTGCTGCAGACCGGGATGCTCGGCGCGTTCATGTCGCTCGACTTCCTGCTGTTCTTCCTGTTCTGGGAAGTGATGCTCGTGCCGATGTACTTCCTCATCGGCATCTGGGGCAGCGCCAACCGTTTGTATTCCGCGATCAAGTTCTTCCTGTACACCCTCGTCGGCAGCGTCATCATGCTGCTGGGCATCCTGGCGCTGTATTTCAACTACGTCGATCCGGCGACGGGTAGACACACGTTCGACATCGTCCAGCTCCAGCAGGCAAATTTCGACACAGGGTTGCAGTGGTGGGTGTTCCTCGCGTTTTTCCTGGGGTTTGCCATCAAGGTTCCGATGTTCCCGTTCCACACGTGGCTGCCCGATGCGCACACCGACGCGCCGACGGCCGGGTCGGTGATCCTGGCGGCCGTCCTTCTGAAGATGGGCACGTACGGGTTTATTCGCTTCAGCCTGCCCATCCTGCCCGATGCCACGCGAACCTTCGTGCCGATGATGGTCACGCTGGCGATCATCGGAATCGTGTATGGCGGGCTGGTTGCGCTCGCGCAGAAGGACTGGAAACGGCTGGTCGCGTACTCGTCCGTCAGCCATATGGCGCTCGTCATGCTGGGAATGTTCGCGTTGAACCCGGTCGGCATCACCGGCAGTCTCTTCCAGCAACTCAATCACGGGATCTCGACCGGCGGCCTGTTCCTGCTCGTCGGCGTCGTGTACGAGCGGAGACACACGCGCGAGATCTCTGAATACGGTGGTCTGTCGAAGGTCATGCCCGTCTACGCCGCCGTGTTTCTGCTGATGACGATGTCGTCGATCGGGTTGCCGGCGCTGAACGGGTTCATCGGCGAGCTCCTGATTCTGCAGGGCGTGTTCGTGGCCAACAAGATCTGGGCGGCGTTCGCCGCCAGCGGCGTCGTCATTGGCGCGGCGTACATGCTGTCGTTGTATCAGCGGACGATGTTCGGCAAGATCGAGAATCCGAAGAACGAGGGTCTGCTCGACATGAATGGCCGGGAGTTTGCGACGTTCGCACCGTTGTTGATTCTGGCTGTGTGGATGGGTCTCTATCCGAAGCCGTTTCTCGACCGTCTCAGCACGTCGGTGGATCACGTCATCGCGCGGGTGAGCCCCGAGTACGGGAAGACGGCGTCCGTCAATTGTGATCCCACGCCGACTCCCGCGCTCGTGGCGACGAACGCGGCCGCCCAATTCTTGGTCGCTGCGCCGTGCGGACCCGATGGTCGGCCACTGGCCGCTGGTGCCGTGGATTCGCCGGCCACGCCGCCACCGTCGCGAGGGTCGGCGTCGGCCGTGCCACTGACGACAGGGACTCCGGAGGAAAGGCGCTGATGCAGCTGCCGCCTGGAGTTTCAGCGAGCGATTTCGGCTACCTCCTGCCGGAGATCGTGCTGACGGCGGGGTCGCTCCTCGTCCTCATCGCCGACGTCCTGTTGCCGCGGGGCAGTCGCGTGCTCCCGTGGCTCACGGTTGCGATTCTCGGGGCCACGGCGGTGGCTCTGGTGCCATTTACCCATACCCGCGTGGAGATCGCGCACGGCCTGATCGCCGTCGACGAGTTTGCGTTCTTCTTCAAGGTCATCTTTCTCGTCGCGGCGGCGATGACCGTGATGATGTCCGTGCGGTACCTCGAGATCGAAGGCGCGAGCCCAGGTGAGTACTACTTCCTCATCCTGTGTTCCACGCTCGGGATGATGATCATGGCCGGCGGCATCGATCTCATTACCATCTTCATCGGCCTCGAGACGATGGCCGTGTCGTTCTACATCCTGGCCGGCTTCATCAAACCCAACCAGCGGTCGAACGAGGCCGCGGTCAAGTATTTTCTCCTCGGCGCATTTTCGCTGGGCATTCTGCTGTACGGGATGTCGTTGATGTACGGGTTGTCGGGCACGACGAACCTGCGTGTGATGGCGACGCTCTTCGCGGGACAGGAGCGCGATTTGCGCCTGATTCTGGCCGTGATTCTGGTCGTGGCGGGCATCGGGTTCAAGATTGCCGCGGTGCCGTTTCACATGTGGGCGCCCGACGTGTATGAGGGCGCGCCGACACCCATTACGGCGTTCCTCTCGGTGGGGTCGAAGGCCGCGTCGTTCGCGATGCTGCTTCGGGTCTTCCTCGAAGGCCTGCCGGTGATGAGCGCCGATTGGCGGCTGCTGTTCGAGGCGCTGGCCATTGTCACGATGACGGTCGGTAATCTGGCCGCGCTGACGCAGTCGAACCTGAAGCGCATGCTCGCGTACTCGTCGATCGCGCACGCGGGCTACTTGTTGATTGGCGTGGTGGCAGGCACTCAGCGCGGCGTCACCGCCATGCTCATCTACCTGCTGGTCTACTCCTTCATGCAACTCGGGGCGTTTTCCATCATCGTCATGCTGCGGCGGAAGGACATCATCGGTGACGAACTGAAGGATCTCGGTGGCCTGTCCGCGCGCCATCCCTTTGCGGCGTTTGCGATGCTGCTCTTCATGCTCTCGCTTGGCGGCATTCCACCCACGGCCGGATTCATGGGTAAGTTGTGGCTGTTTGGCGCGGCCATCGATGCGGGCTACGTCTGGCTGGCGGTGATCGGCGTCCTGAACAGCGCGGTCTCCATTTACTACTACCTTCGGATCGTCGTCTTCATGTACCTGAAGAAGGAAACGACGGGGTCGGAACCGACGGCGAGTCCGGCGCTCTCCCTGGCCCTGGCGATCGCGGTTGTCGTGACGATCGCGCTCGGCATCTACCCACGGCTACTGTTCGAACTGGCCGAGACATCGGCCCAGGCGCTGAGAACGACGGGCGTTGCGGCGATGATTCGCTGAGGGTTTTCGACGCTTGGTGAAGTAATTCACAAGGTGAGATATACTGCCGGACGCGGCGTGGCTGGCGATGCCTCCTAAAAAGTCCCGCGATGATCCTGGTTTCCCTCTTCAGCGATCGGTGGAGTCTTTCCAGGAGAACGTCAGCCGCTCGGGCGACGTGGCCGCGGCCAGTTACACGCTGATCGGCGCGATTCTGCTGCTCGGCGGCATCGGGTACGCGATTGACCGCTGGCAGGGCACGTCGCCGTGGTGTCTGGCCGGCGGACTGTTTCTCGGCGTCGCGGTTGGCATGTACGAATTGGCCAAGACCGTCTGGCGGAAATGAAGCCCGTCGCAGTCATGGTTGCGGCCAGCGTGGGGTCGTTTCTGGCGGCGTTGATGCTCCTCGACTCCCGCGTGCGGCTCGACGTGCTGTGTGGAATGATCGGGCCGCTTGTGGGCGTCGGCGGCTCCTGGGTCGTGGTTGAACGGACGTACCGCAGGAATCCGCAGGCGGTAACAGCTCTGATGATTGGAGCGTTCGGGTTCAAGCTTGTGTTCTTCGGCGCGTATGTCGCGGTGATGCTCCGGGTCGTGTCGCTTCGTCCCGTTCCGTTCGTCTCGAGCTTCGTCAGTTACTTCAGCGGGCTGTATGTAGTGGAAGCGCTGTATCTGCGGCGCTTGTTCAAGTGATGCTGGCACAGGGACACGAACAGATCGCGACCGAAGCCGCCGGGAAATTCAACGCCGGCGAGGTCATCATCGAGCACGTGTCGAACAGCGGGATCGATCATCCGCTGATTCACATTCCGACGGTGCTCGGCATCGATTTTTCCGTGACCAAGCACGTCCTGATGCTGTGGCTCGTCGCGGCGACCGTGTTCGTCGTGGTCACCTGGACCGTCCGGCGGTATCTGAAGCAGGGCCGCCTGGTGCCCGCCGGGTTCATGAACGTGCTTGAATTCGGCGTGGAGTTCGTCCGGGATTCCATCGTGCTGCCCAACGTCGGACAGAAGTGGGTGCTCATCTGGACCCCGCTCGTCCTGACCTTGTTCGTCTTCATTCTGTGCTCGAACGCCGTCGGGTTGATTCCCATTTTCGAGGTGGTTGGCCTTCTCGATCGGGGCGTGCTGCACACCGGCCACGAGTCGCTCCTCAACCACGTCATTCACGGTGGCTCGACGACGACAGGCAACTTCAATGTCACTGCTGCCCTGGCGACCATCACCTTCGGCGCCATCATCGTTGCCGGCACGAGAGCCCATGGCTTCGTCAGCCATTGGAAGAACCTCGTCCCGCATGGGTTGCACTGGGCGATCTACATCCTCCTCGTTCCGATCGAGATTCTGGGGATGTTCGTCCGGCCATTTGCCCTCACCATGCGACTTGCGGCCAACATGACGGGCGGTCACATCGCGATTCTCACGATCCTGTCGTTCGTGTTCATTTTCGCGGAAAAATTCGGGAGCGCCGCTGGACTCAGCGTCGGCGTCGGGCTTTCGGTGCCACTCGCCTTTCTGGTTTCCGGGCTCGAGGTGATCGTGGTGCTCGTGCAGGCGTACGTGTTCACGTTGCTGTCGGCTGTGTTCATTGGCATGGCCATTCACGTCCATCACTGAGATGACTCTTCCCCATCAAAACGACGAAAGGATGCAGAAATGAGCAGAGCAGGTGTTTTTCGCAGGGCGGCGGTCGCCGCAGGATTGGCCCTCGCATGTGCGTCGATCGTTGGCACTCCCGTCTTTGCACAGGGGGCGCAGGAGGCGGCCGGCGCAGGCGCTGCGGCGTCGATGAGCCTGGCCTACCTCGGTGCGGCGGTCGGTCTTGGCATGATCGTCATCGGCGCCGGCCTTGGCATCGGCAAGTTTGCCGCGGCTGCCGCTGAAGGCATCGCGCGCCAGCCGAGCGCGGCCGCGCAAATCACCGGCGCGGTGAACCTGCCGCTGTTCCTGCTCGAAGGCGTCGCGATCATCGCGGAGGTCGGCGTCCTTCTGATCGTATTGAAGTAGTCATGGATAACCCGCTTCTTCGGCCCGATCCCGGACTTTTCGTCTGGACGCTCCTCACGTTTCTGGTCCTGCTGACGGCGCTGGCGAAATTCGCGTGGGGGCCGCTGCTGAAGGCGCTCGAGAGCCGTCAGCAGGCGATCCGGCAGTCGCTCGACGATGCGGAAAAGGCCAGACTGGAGCTGGGGCGGGTGCAGCAGGAATCGCTGCAGGTCCTCCGGCAGGCGCGCGTCGATGCGGAGTCGATTATCGCCAGCAGCCGCTCAGATGCTGAGCGGCTGAGGGAAGAGATGAAGCAGAGCGCGAGAGCGGAAGCCGCCACACTGCTGAAGAACGCCGAGCGCCAGATTCAGCTGGAAACCGACCGCGCGCTCCAGCAGATCCGTCATGAAGCCGTCGATCTGTCGGTCGCCATCGCCTCGAAGCTCCTTCAGCGCAATCTCAAGAAGGAAGACAACGAACGGCTGATCGAAGACGCCCTCAAGCAGGTCGACGCCCGCCGCCATTGAGGGCTATTGCGCCGGTCGGCTGGCGGGCCGCGGCTGCGTCGACTCGAACAGCCGATGTGCCTCGGCCCTGACGGCCGCGGCTCGGCGCGGCTCAGCGAACGTCTCCCAGAGACGGGCCGCCAGCTGGTAGGTACCCGGCGTGGGCGAGATGCGGGTCAGTGCCGAGATCGCCTCGCCAGCTTCGCCCGGCCTCCCGGTGTTTTGATAGACAATCGCAAGGGCCGCGCGCGTGCGGCTATCTTGAGGGAAATACGTGAGTTCCTCGAGGAACTCGCGCTCGGCCTCCGGGTATCGCTTGAGGCGACTGAGGGCATCCCCCGCATAAAAGTGCAGTCCGGCGATCGGTGGGCCGTGCAGGCGGCTCAGTTCTTCGACAGCCTTCTCGAAAATCGGCAGCGAATCAATCAGGCGTCCTTGCGCGTACAGCAGGCGAGCCTCGACGAAGTCCGGCATCGGCTGTGTCGGGTCCGCTTCGCAGACGAGGGCGGCCTCATCGCGGGCCGAAGCGGGATCCCGGCGGGCCAGAGCAATCTCGGCGAGCACGGCGTGGGCGGCCGCCTGCTCCCGCCGACTCGAACCTGAATCGGGCCGTGCCACGAGCGCTGCCTGATGCCGCGCCTCCTCCAAACGCTGCCGCCGAAGCAGCGCGGTAGCCGCGCCAAGGCGTGCGCCTGCAGCGTCCGGTTCGAGCGCCAGGATTCGTTTGTAGGCCGCCGCCGCCTGATCGTCACGTCCTGCTTGGGTGGCGAACCTGGCAAGCTGACCCCACAGGTCCGTCCTTCCGGGCTCCGTGCGAAGTGCGACTCGAAGCAGGTCCATGGCTTCGGACCATTTGCGCGAGACACCGAGCCGTACCGCGGCCCGGTACGTTTCGACGACGGGATACCTGTCTTTCGGATCGAGTGGCGCAGCGGTAGGGTCGTTCCACGCCGTGCTGTCCGCGCCGCCACCCACGTAGCCGAGCGCGTCGAGGTGTTCGCGCTGCTCGGCGGACACCGCCGTCTGCGGCGGGACAGCGACACCCGCGCCGAACTGCTTCAGATCGTGGCGCAGCGGATCGATGATGTCGGCTGGCGCCGTCTCGGCGAGATTGTCCCGTTCCTCCGGATCGCTCTGCAGGTCGTACAGTTCCTCACGGGGCGCTCGAATGTAGCGATACCTGCCGTCGGTAATCGACGTGAGCTCACTCCAGCCGAAGTGATACCGCGCGTACAGCGACTCCGAGTACACCATCCGCCGGTTCAGCGTCCCGCTGCCATCGAGGAGCGGCTTGAGCGATCGCCCGCTGAGGCGGGAGGATACGGGAGCTTTGGCCAGATCCAGAATGGTCGGTACCACGTCCACATGCTGAACAAGATCGGCGACGCGGCGTCCGGCACCTTCCGCCGCTGCCTGCTTGATGATGAGGGGAACGCGGAGTGCTTCCTCGTAGACGAACAGGCCGTCACCTTCCTCGCCGTGGTCGCCGAGTCCTTCGCCGTGGTCCGACACCAGGATGATCGTCGAGCGGTCGTAGAGCTGATGCGCCTTGAGATACCGGATCAACCGGCCGACGGCGTCGTCGGCGCTGGCAACCTGAGCATCGTAGGGGGAGTACTCCGCGAACCGGCGGTCGGTCAGGTGCGGCGCGTGCGGTTCGTACAGATGCAGGAAGAGGAAGAGACGCTGCGTGTCGACGTGGTCGAGCCATCGCTCCGCAATGGCCTCGGATGCCTGGCCACTGCGACGAAGTTCGCCGAGCGCTGAGTCGGGCGAGGCGGGTGGCATCTCCGCATCGAAGAAGGTAAAGCCTTGACCGATGCCCGTCTCCTTCCGAAGGACGTAGGTGGAGACCACGGCTGCGGTCGCAAACCCTCGGTCGCGCAGCATTTCCGGCAGCAACCGTTCCTCGTCCTTCACGACGAAGCCGACGTTGTCGCGCACACCGGTTTCAAACGGCAGCCGGCCCGACAGCAGCGACACATGGGCCGGGAGCGTCTGCGGTGTGTGGGAGTAGGCGCGCTCGAAGACAACCCCGTCGGCCGCGAGCGTATCGATGGCAGGCGTGCGGACCTTGCCGTACCCGTAGACGGGCAGGTGGTCGGTCCTCAGCCCATCGATGGAAATCAGAATGATGGGGCCGTTGACCGGCGCGGAGGCACGTGCATACCGCCAGCCGCCGACGGCCGCCAGTCCGGTTGCCAATGCGACCAGACCAAGGATAAACGTGTAGCGGAAGGGGCGAGACACCTACTTGTTCAACTGATCGATAGCGGTCTTCGCCAGACTGGCCTCGGGGGACACTGGGTCGACGGCGATCGCCTTGGTCATGAAATCCGCAGCCGCAGCCTTGTCGCCCTGCTTGATCGCGCTCAGGCCCAGCTTGTAGAGCGGCTTTCCCCACGACGGGTCGGCGGCCGTGGCCTTCTGGTACCACTTCATGGCCTCGGTGGTGTCGCCCTTCGCGAATTTCACCTCGCCAAGATAGTAGAACGTCTCCCGCCCGGCCGTCGGATCCTCTGCTGCCTTCGTGAGCACCTCGTCCGCCGCGGCCATGTCGCCCTTGTCCACGTTGGCGGTGCCAATGCCGACCCTGGCCCTTTCGTTGCCGGGATCAACCCGCAGCAGCTCGCGATACGTGGAAATCGCCGAGTCGTACTGCCCCTTGCCACGATACGCCGCCGCAATCTGCAGGTTGATGGCGCTGAGCGACGGGTTCTTCGCCGCGATCGCCTGGTAAGCGGCCACTGCGTCGTCCCATCGCTTCTGGTTGAACAGCGCCTCTGCTGCCGTAAGGTCCGCCTGCAGGTCCTTGGCCGACACGCTGCCGAGCGGTCCCATCCCAGTGCTGTTGCGCCGGATGGCGATGGTGATCGGCGGATTCGCATTGTTGCCTGAGCGAAGCGTCACCGTGCCTGCCTCGGGGAGATAGCCGGGAGCCGCCGCCATCATCCGCCAGCGGCCCGTCCGGAGGCCAATCATCGTAAAGCGGCCCTTTTCGTCCGTGGACGCCGTAAAGGTCTGCCCCAGATTCTCACTCTCCGCGGTGACGGTGGCGGCCTTGATGGCTTTTCCGGCGTCGTCGACGACGGTGCCCGCGATTCTCGCCAGTTGAGCCGAGGCGCGACTCGCCATGGCCGTGACGCAGAGGAAGATGAGCGCGATGCGCGAGCGCCGTGAACCAAAGCGCATGGTCGAAACCCCGTGTAAACGGTAAAGAGGCGTTGTCATGCAGTATATCTGATTAGAGCAGCCAGGCCGGCTGGTACAACAACGTGTAGACCAACACGCCGGTGACGGATACGTACAGCCAGATCGGAAGGGTCCATCGCGCAATGGCGCGGTGCCGTGCATAACGTGCCTTCAAGCCGCGCGAGAGCGTGATGATGGCCAGCGGCAGGACCGTCGCCGCGAGCGTGACGTGCGTAATCAGGATCGTGAAATAAAGCGGCCGCACGAAGCCCTGACGCGTGAAACGCACCGAGCCCACCTGCGCGTGATAGACGATGTATGAAACCAGGAACGCCGACGATGTAATGAACGCGCTGATCATGCACATACGGTGCTGGCGGACGTGCCCGCTCCGAATGAGGAGATAGCCGGTGACCAGCAGGACGCCAGACAAGGCATTCAGCGTCGCATTCAGGGCCGGCAGATCGTGGACGGTCATGTAGAAGAAGCTCTCAGCTCTCAGCCCGTGCCCTCTGGCGGAACGGCGAGCCGATGGCTGATAGCCGAAAGCTGAAAGCTGACAGCTGTTTTCAGTGAAACACCATCATCGCGACCCAGATCAACGGCAAATAGACGATCGACCCGAAGAACAGCCGTCGGGCTGTCGTTTCGGATCTGTCGAACGCGAAACGGACGGACAGCCAGAGCATCGCCACCCCCAGCACGAACGCGATCCAGAGATAGGCCCAACCGCTGACACTCACGAGTGTCGGCATCAGGCTCGCCGGTAGCAACGCCGCTGCGTAGATGACGGCCTGGCGGCCGGTTCGTCGCCCGTCGGGCTCGATGACCGGGAGCATCGGAAAGCCCGCCTGTTGATAGTCGTCGCGGTACAGCCAGGCGATGGCCATGAAATGAGGAATCTGCCAGAGGAAGACGATGGCGAACAACGCCAGGCCGCCGGCAGAGACACTCCCGTGCGCGGCCGTCCATCCAATGAGCGGCGGGAGCGCGCCGGGCACGGCGCCGACGAGCGTTGCGGCCGAGGATCGTCTCTTGAGCGGCGTGTAAATGAAGAGATACACGACGATGGTGATCAGGGCGAGCGCGGCGGCGAGCAGGTTCGCCGCGAACATCAAGGCTCCAACCCCCGCGGTCGCAAGGACTACGCCGAAAACGCGCGCATCCCCCGTCGTGACCCGGCCGTCAGGCAGGGGCCGCGTGCGCGTGCGGCGCATCAGCGCGTCGGTATCGCGTTCGTAGACCTGGTTCAGGACGGAGGCACCGCCCGCGACGAGCGCCGTGCCCGCGACCGCGGCGGCCATCGGGACAATTGGAATGCCTGAAATGCCCTCTAGGCCGCGGGGCACACCGAGGTAATAGCCGGCTGCGCTCGTCGCCACGACCAGAAAGTTCAGGCGCGGCTTTGTCAGCTCGAGGAAGGCGCTGAAGAGCCGCGGCCGGCGATCGAGGGTCAACGAAATGGGTGCGACATCGGCGCGGGCATCCTTCACGCTCGGATCTCCCCGGGATTCATGGCGTCCGTTGCGTCTGTGGCGTTCGGCTTCAGCCTGGTGGTGGTCGCGTTCGGCGTCAGCCGGACGGCGTCAGCAAACTTCACTCGCCAGCTGCGGAGTGTCGTGACGAGCGAGGTGGTCAGCACAAGCGCGCCGCACACGACGTGCGCGCTGTTGATCCACACATTGCGTCTGCTGAGGACGGTGAGCGCGCCGAGCGTGATCTGGGCCGCGACCAGCAGGACCATCAACGCCGATGGACCGAGGAGCGCAGCCCGGCGGCTGTGGTGATACCAGACGTGCGAGGATGTCGTGAGGATACTCAGCGTGACCAGGAGCGCGCCGACGCGGTGCGCGAAGTGCACCGCGATTCTGGCATCCCAGTGGTCGGGAATCACGTGGCCGAACATCAGTGGGAAGTCCGGAATCGCCAGGCCTGCGCCGGTGTGCCGCATCGCCGCTCCCACCAAAATCTGCACGTAGACGAGGACACTCGTCGCGGTCGCCGCTCGTCGCAGCATCGCGTCGTCCACCGGCCCCTCGTCGTGGATCCATCCTGGCGATGTGAACAGGGCGATGGCGACGGTGAGGCAGAAGAAGATCTCTGCGAGCCCCGCATGCGCCGTCGAGATGGCCGCCGGAAGGAAGAAGAGAACCGTCAGGCCGCCGAGGACTCCCTGCAGAATGACGGCGCCGAGCGCTGCCGCACCGAGACGCTTGAGCCAGCGGCGCGGTTCGGCCATCCACAGCCACGCCGCGAGCACGATGGTAAGGAATCCAACCGTGCTGGCGATCAGCCGGTGGCCGTGCTCGTAGAGAATGCCGCCGACCCATTTGGATGGCGGGAACGTGAACATGTTCCAGCCGTACGTCGTTGGCCAGTCGGGGACGGAGAGTCCCGAGTCAGTGCTGGTCACCAGACTGCCCGCCAGCACCAGGACGACCGTGCAGGCGGCAACGAGCTTCGCAAATCTGTGGAGCATCTCTCAGACTATCAGGCGAAGGATGGCGCAGACGCGGGTTCCGCCCCCTCGTCGGGCGGACTCGAGGGGGCGGCTTCCGCCGGCCCCCACGGGCCTTTGTAATCGTCTAGTTGGTCGCAGCCGCCGGCGCCTTGAAGGTAAATGTGATTTCCTTGGTTTCCTTCTCGCCGATGGTGACGCTCTGGCTCATCGGGCCCAGCTTCTCGTGCCACGCCTCAATCGTGTAGGTGCCGGCCGGCAGCATCTTCAGGTCGAACTTGCCCGCATCATCCGTGGTCGTGAAGTACGGGTGATCGAGCACGCCGACGTACGCGTTCATCCAGCCATGAACCTCGCACTTGAAGGGAACCATCACTTCCTTCTTGTTGAAGGTGTGCGAAATCTTCATGTTCTGCAGCGGCTGGGCCGTGTTGAACTCGGGGTTGTCCTTCGGCATCGCGTGAATGTTGTGCAGCGTCGGATCGCTGTTCACGATTTCGATCGCCTGGCCGACGCGCACGCCGAAGACATGCGGGTGATAACGGCAGCCCTTCTGGTCAATTTTGGCCGTTCCGGTCGGCGGGTCGAACATGTAGTTGCCGAGTCCATCTTTCACGTAGACGAAGACGTTGCCGAGCGACTTGCCGTCGCTCGCGACCATGTACGTCTCCTGCATCTGCTCTCCGGTGACTTGCTTCAAGCAGGTCGGGTCGGCGTTCATCTTGATCGCCAGATTCTTGGGGGCGGCGCCGTCGATGAGGACCACGCCCTTCAACTCCCCGGCCGTCGCCTCATCGACTTTCATGCCGCCTGCCGCGCCTGTGGCCGCCGCCGGCGCTCCCGACGTGCTCGAGGCGTCCTTGCTTCCGCCTCCACAGGCGACCACCGACGCAGCCACGGCTAACCCGAGGCCGTACATCCAAACATTGCGTAGACGCATTGAAACTCTCCTCACGAAAGTAAGCGCAAAAACAACAGTCCAAGCCGACCTTTAATCATACCCTACCGCACCGTTGTCGAGCCGCCGCCAGCCTCCAGCAGTTTTCGCTCCACGCGGTCCTGGATCCAGTGCGAATCCCACCATTCGACCGGATTGACCGGATGTCCATTGACCAGCATCGTGAAGTGCAGATGGTCGCCGCCGGCCAGCCCTGTCATGCCGCTTCGGCCCATCGTCTGGCCCTTGGTCACCGAGTCGCCGACCTTGACGTCGATAGAAGAGAGGTGGCCGTACAACGACGCGACGCCCATGCCGTGGTCGAGGATGATGCAGTTCCCAAAAATCCCCAGCCAGCTCGCGTTGACGACCTTGCCGGCATTGGCGGCAACGACGGCGACGGCGGACGTCACGGCGAGGTCGAACCCCAGGTGGACCTGCTGGTCCACTTCTTTGCGCTGGTAGAGGTAGGTCCGCTGGTCCGCGAAGCTCGCCTCCACCTGAGAATTCCCAAGCTGCACGAACGGTCCGTTCCAGAGTCGCGTCGCTGCTGTCGGGGCGGTCAGCGCGGCAATTCGTTCGGTATTCATCCGACGCAGTTCGCCGTTGATTCGGAGAAACGCGGGGAGGAGATTTCCGGCTGAACCCGTGGGCGCACCTTGGGTCGAACCTGCCGAACCCGCAGGCCCAAGTTTCAACTCGGGCGAGTGCTCCAGGATCTCCGGAACGACCCGATGGAAGAACGTATCGTCAACTTCGATGCGACTCTTCTTGAACGGTTTCTCGAAGACGTTATCCACAAACTGCGCCGTGACCTCGTTCGCGGCCTCATCACGCGCAAACAACACGATGGGCGCGGACAGCGGCTGGTCGTGCAGTAGCGCAAAAAACGCGACCTTGATGGCGGGATCCGTGCCGGCAATGCCGATTCCGGTCGCCGGATACCCCGGATACTCCAGTGTCCCAACGCGAACGCCCGACCTGACGTCAGGCGGCGTCGCGCGGTAGACGACCATCTCCGACCCGCCATGGTTCACGTAATGGTGCGTCGAGATCACGGCGACGCGCGGGGGCTCGAGTCGCACCCGGATGTCCTTCGTCGCGGTACTCGAGAGCGTTCTCAGGTTGAGGAACGACGGGCGAGACGCTTCGACGATGATGCGTGCGGCGCCTGATTGGAGATCCGGTACGCCGTGCTTCCCGAACGGTCGCATGACGCGAAGGCCTGCGCCATTCCCGCCTTCCGTGACGGTCGCTGATTGGGGCGCGTCGAGCGAAAACAACGGGATACTGCGCCCACCCTGCTCAAGCGTCATGATGAGCCGCGTGGGACGCGACCCAGGGATCGAGATGTCGAGCGTGCCCTGCTGACCCACGACGCCATCCGGCTTCGCGATCACGATCACCGGTGGGGTGCCCCGGCCAGCGGCAACATAGAGGACTCCAACTGTGGCCGCAAGAATCAGGAGCCCGGCGAGCCAGCGGAACATGGACTCCATCATACAAAGTTTGATAAGTTCAGGGCTCCTACTTGGCAAGAGGCGGTATCGTCTAGGGGTTAGGACACGTGGTTCTCAACCACGCAACCGGGGTTCGATTCCCCGTACCGCTACCATTCACTCACGGACCGGACGATTCTGGATCTCGCACAAACCCAGAGGCTTGCGCCGCTTGTGCCTTCTGCGTACAATCTCACGGCCTGAGATCATCTCCACCCGAGATCATCTCCAGCCAGTCCGTGAATCACGCGTCATTCGAACTGAAGCACTGATAAAGGAGTCCTGCGTTGGATAACGTGGCGACCTTCGGAACCACCGCGCACGGGCATGCACATGCCCACGCCGATCACGAGGAGCTCGGATTCTGGCGGAAATACATCTTTTCCCAGGATCACAAGGTCATCGGTATTCAGTACACGATGACCAGCCTGCTCTTTCTGCTGTTCGGCTTCACCCTGATGATGATCATGCGGTGGCAGCTCGCCTACCCAGGCTCGCCCATCCCTCTCATCGGCAAGTGGCTCGGCGACGCACGCGCGCCCCAGGGCATCATGCTGCCTGATTTCTACAATCAGCTGGGCGCCATGCACGGCACCATCATGATCTTCCTGGGCGTCGTGCCCCTTGCCGTCGGCGGTTTCGGCAACTTCGTGATGCCGCTCCAGATTGGCGCCCCCGACATGGCGTTCCCCAAGCTCAACATGATGAGCTACTGGGTGTATTTCATCGGCGGCGTGGTGATGATCTCCAGCTTCTTCCAGACCTGGGACCATGGTGTGACGGCCGGAGTCGGCGCGGCGCAGTCGGGCTGGACCTCGTATCCGCCTCTGTCGGTGATCTCCGCCGGCCAGACGATGTGGCTCATCGGCATGGTCTTCTTGATCACCTCGTCGCTCCTCGGTTCGGTGAATTTCATCGTCACGATCGTGCAGCTCCGAGCGAAGGGGCTGAGCTACATGCGCCTGCCGTTCTTCGTCTGGGCGCAGTTCGTCACGGGTTTCCTGCTCCTGCTCGCGTTCCCGCCGCTCGAAGCGGCCGGCGTGCTCCAGTTGATGGATCGAGTGGCGGGCACGAGCTTCTTTATGCCGAGCGGCCTCGTGGTGGCCGGCAAGCCGCTCGCTGGATTCTCGGGTGGCGGCAATGCCGTTCTCTGGCAGCACCTCTTCTGGTTCCTCGCGCATCCCGAGGTGTACGTCCTGATTCTTCCCGCGATGGGTATCGTTGCGGAGATCATCGCCAACAACACCCGGAAGCCGCTCTGGGGCTACCGCGCGATGGTGTACTCGATTATCTTCCTTGGCTTCATGTCATTCATTGTTTGGGCGCACCACATGTTCATGACCGGCATGGGCGTGTACATGAGCACCTTCTTCCAGACGACCACGATGATCATCTCGATACCGTCGGTGATCATTCTGACGGCGCTCCTCCTGTCGCTCTATGGCGCCTCCATGCGCTTCACGACGCCGATGCTGTTCGCGCTGGCGTTCCTGCCGATGTTCGGCATCGGTGGGCTGACTGGACTGCCACTCGGTCTCGCGGCATCGGATATCCATCTGCATGAC
>JBGOTP010000051.1:0-20224 GCA_041476545.1 Vicinamibacteria bacterium
AGCGGCTCGCCGAGGTGCCCGGGTTGGGCGTCGACTCCGCGCAGCAGATCATCGCGGAGGTGGGGGCAACCGCCGCGACCTTTCCCTCGGGCAAGCACCTCGCGTCGTGGGTCGGCGCGTGCCCCGGCGATGAGGAAAGCGCCGGCGTGAATTACAGCCATCGCTCCCCCAAGGGCAATCGGCAGATGCGGCGGCTGCTCAATCAAGCGGCCCACGCGGCGGTCAAGACCAAAGGGAGTATCTTCGAGGGCGTCTATCGGCGGCTGGTCCCTCGCTTGGGCCACGCGCAAGCCATCGGGGCGGTCGCGCATCGGCTGTGTCGTCTGATCTGGAAGATTCTGCACCAGGGCGTCGTGTACGAGGAGCGAGGACCCGCCGTGACCAAAGAGCGGGCACAGCGGCGCGCCGCTAAGATGATCAGGGAGCTCCGAAACCTCGGCTATCGCGTCGAACTCGTACCTTCCCAAGCAGGCAGTCCGGCATGATCGAGAGGGTTTTTCGACCCTGGTTCGAGGAACTGAAGCAGCGCGTGGGGAACAAATAGAAATTTGGAACTTAAAAGTGAAAAGTCAAAAGGACTGCGAGGCCGGGTGGCTTTCGCCGTCGTCGGCATCGTCGTCCTGCTGTCTGCGGCTCGCGCGCAGCAGGTTGTGCGGACGGGCGAGATTGCGCGTCGCGGCCTTACCAACAGCGACTTCCCGCGCATCACGAAGCTTGCCGATCGCGTTTACGCGTACGAGCAAGTCGATCCCACGAAGCGGATCGTCACCGTCAACAACCTGATCGTCATCACGAGCCGCGGCGTCCTTGTCGCCGACGGACAAGGCACGGTTGAGAACACCCGTCGGCTCGTTGCTGATATCGCCGCCCTTACGCCCCTGCCGATCATCTACGTCGTCGTCGCATCGGAGCACGCGGATCACACAGGCGGCAATTCCGCGTTTCCGGCCTCAGCGGTATTCATGGCGAGTGCCTTTTCGAGGAATAATCTCCAGCAGCAGGCCAGGCCTCAGCTGCAAGGCGATGCGTTCTTCGCCGCACCCAATCAGCGCGCGAATGCGCAGATCGTCGTGCCGACTGAAACCGTCAGCGGGAAACGCGAGCTGCTGCTGGGTGACACCGAAGTCCAGGTCCTCGAACTCGGCCGCGCGCACACGGGCGGCGATCTCGTCGTCTATCTGCCACAACAGAAAATCCTGTGGATGAGCGAGGTCTTCTCGAATCGCATTTTTCCGTCGATGGCCAACAGCCAGCCAACCGAATGGCTCGCGACGCTGAACAATGCCGAGCAGATGGACGTGGACATCTACGTCCCCGCGCACGGCTTCGTGGACAGTCCCGCCATTCTCAAGGAGGAAGAGCGCAACTTCCATCTTGCGCTCGAGCGGGTCGTTGCCGAAGGACGACGGCTGCACGACGCGAAAGTGCCAGTGGATAGGGCGGCAGAGAGCGCGGACTTCGGTCCCTTCGCCGACTGGACACGCCGGGCCGACAATGCCGCGGGCGCGTTGCGACGCGTCTACATGGAACTCGACGGCGAGCTCAAGTAACCGTCAGGCATGCCGCGCTCGCTCTTGTTTCGGGTGGCTCTATTGCGAATCGTGTCGATCGATGGCACCGAGCAGCACGTCGCGAGCGGCGGTGAACGCCGCCATCTGATCGGCCGGCACTGAAGGGGCAGACGATGTGTCGCGCGACGCGGTCAGCGGGTTGACGAAGACGCCGTTCTTCTTCACCCGATAGTCGAGATGCGGCCCGGTCGCCAACCCCGTGGCCCCGACACGACCGATGACATCCCCCTGTGCGACTCGGACACCGACGCGCACCGCGATCGCCGACAAGTGCAGATACTCGGTCTCGAAGCCGTTGGGGTGACGCAGGTGCACCATGCGGCCGGACGCGCCGTTCGCGCTCGCCTGCAGCACGACGCCGTCGGCCACGGCCACGACCGGTGCGCCGACCGGCGCCCGATAGTCCACGCCCAGGTGCGCGCGGTAGTCCCCCAGAATCGGATGGAGGCGGCTCCGCGAGAACCGGGACGTGATGGTCGGCTGGAACTTGAGCGGCGACTGAAGCAGGAAGCGCCGCACCGACCTGCCGTGCTCGTCGAAATATGCCGGTCGTCCGCCCTCGGGAGTGAAGCGGATGGCCCGCAGTCGTCGTCCGGCAGTCTGGAACTCCGCGAACTGCACCGGCCCATAGCCCGAGAAGACGTCCTTCTCGCGGAACTCTTTTTCAACCCGCACGACGAAGTGGTCGCCGAGCTTCACATCGTTGTTGAAATCGACCTGCCCGCTCAGGATGTCGGCGACGGCGAGCCCAAGATCGGCCGTCTCGCCGGCCGAGTAGATGGCCGCGAGCAGCGACGGCTGGGTCCGAGTGACGGTTCCTTCCACGACTTGCTCGCGCCGCGTCTTGGGGATGGGCAGCACTTCGGCGACGAGGGCCGCATCACCGTTCGGCCGGCTCACGCGCAGGAAGCGGTCCTTGTCGATCTCGTACTCGAAGCTTTTCAGCAGGCCAGTCGCCCATTGTTCGATTCGGTATTCACGATTCGCGTGTATCGTCGCGATGTCGAACACGGCGCGCGCTCGTTCGATGAGATCCGAAGCCTCTTTGTCGGCGAGCGCGGTGGACAGCATGGCGGTGATCATCGTCCCTGCCGCGACCCGCGCCGAGATCGTACGCAGCTCGGCTGAGAGCTCGATATCACCCGCCGATTCAGTCGACCGCAACGAACTGGTTGACGCGGAGCAACCCGCGAGCAGCATGACCGGAATGAGCAGTGAGTACCGCATGAGCGACGTCAGATCTATCGGATCACTGGCACCGGAGGGACAGGCTCCCTCATCACTTCCGTTTGGCGGTGAAGGTGCCCGTGGCGGCCCCGTCGGCGACGTCGATCGTCCCCTTCATCGCATCGTTGCTCGAGACCGTTCCCTTGTAGACGACCGGGACGGCCGTGCCCTGCAAATCGGCGCTGAAGGAAAACGCGAGGTCCTGTCCTTTGAGCGTACCTGTGAGGTCGGCTTCACCGAGTGTCGCCGAGGAGTAATGCCCCGTGAGTTTCTCGCCGTCCTGCTTGAACGTCACCGTCGGCGTGCCGACAGTGCCGGTGTCCACGGCAAATATCCACGCGCCCGTGATGTCGATTTTGGCGGCCTGGCCGGCCCTCGGCGATGCGGAGGCCAGCACGAGCAGCACGGCGGCGACAGCGACGGTTAGTACCTGAACCTTCTGTTTCATACACGCTCCTGCCCCATTATGGGCCAACTTGTCCACACGCGTGGCCCCTCCATGATCTCGCATCACACCCAGGGTTAGGTCGTCGCCGCACGCGGCGTGAACAGCAGCGCGAACAGCGCAAACACCGCGATCGCGCCGACAGCGGGCACAATCCAGATCGCCCGCCAGTCGTGACTGCCGCCGGCCTTCAGGTACGCGTCCACGACGCGGCCCGACACGAACGCCCCGATGAAGTAGCCCACGCCGTTGGTCACGAAATTCAGGAAACCCTGCGCCGCGGCGCGTGTCTTCGGGCCTGCCTTCTGGTCCGTGTAAATCTGCCCGCTCACGAAGAAGAAGTCGTAGCTGACGCCGTGCAGCAGTATACCGAGATAGATGAGCCACATTCCCGCGCCGGCGTCGCCCCAGCCAAATGCCAGATAACGCAGGGCCCACGCCATCATGCCGGTCAGCATGATGACCTTGATACCGAGCCGCTTCAGCATCACCGGCAGCAGGAGCATGAAGGCCAGCTCGCTCATCTGGCCGAACGTCTGAATGAACGCCGGCTCCGGCGCGCCGATCTCGTTCAGGAACGGGTTGGTGAACGCGTAGTAGAACTGCAGCGGGATGCACAGCAGGAACGAGCCCGCCACGAACACGACGAACTCGCGCTCCTTGAACAACTGGAGGGCATCGAGCCCGAGGACATCACGGAGGGAGAAGGGAGCGCCGGCGGCCTTGGGCGGCGTGTGCGGCAGGACGAGCGAGAACACGCCCATCACGAGCGACCCGGCGGCGGCGATCCGCATTGGCGTCGCGAGCGCATCTGCCTTGAGCACCTTACCGACGAGGATCCCCGCGACGATCCAGCCAATGGTCCCAAGCACGCGGATGAACGGAAAATCGCGCGCGGGATCTTCGACATGGTGGAACGCCACCGAGTTGCTGAGCGACAGCGTCGGCATGTAGCAGAGCGCGTACGCGATGAGGAGCGGATAGAAGGCGCTCCACTCGGTTTGGGTGGAGACCATCCACAGCAGCCCCGCTCCGGCGAGGTGCAGTATGGCGAGCAGCTTTTCCGACGCAAGGAAGCGGTCGGCGGCGATGCCGAGGAAGAACGGGGAGACGAGGGCCGCGACCGCCGTGGCGCCGTACGCCAGCCCGACCTGCGCGCCGGAAAACTTCAGCGTCTGGCCCAGATACGTCCCCATCGTGACGAACCAGGCTCCCCAGATGAAGTACTGGAGAAACATCATCGCGGCGAGTCGCGTCCGTGTACTCATGGCCTAAGCGAGGTGAGCTCTGCGAGCTCTGCGTGCTCCGCGTCTAACGTTGTGACAGGTACTCACGCCAGCGCGTCCTTGCAGAACTGGAAGCACTTCGGGATTTCGACGAGGGGATCGCCGGGGTACTCGAACTCGATGTTTGCCGGGATGTCCCACTTCTCCTTGCTCAGGAGTTGCAGCACGTCCTTGATCGGCGTGTCGCCCTGGCCCCACGGCAGGTTCGCACCACCGTTGGCGGGCGTCTTGCGGTCCTTGAGATGGAGATTGGTGACTCGCGCGTGGTTCGCCTTGAGGAAGGCCACGGCGTCGAACCCCCCGGCGGTGAAGTGGCCGATGTCGAGGTTCACCATGTGGTACTTCGAATACGAGAGGCAGGTTGCAAAGCTCTCTGGCGTCGCCACCTCGTCCGGATCGGTGATGTTGGAGTGGCCGTGGTAGGCCATGGGCATCTTGTGTTTGTCGGCAAAGGGCGCGACGCGCTTCGCCATGCTGACCTGCGTCGAGGTGGAGATTGCGTCGACGCCGAGCGCCTTCGCCATCGCGAACCCATACTCGATGGCCTCGTCTGTCGTGCTTCGAACGTTCATGTTGTAGCAGAGCAGGCGGAGCTGAAGGCCAGCGTCCTCGAACGTCTTGCGGACCGGCTTCCACGTGGCTGGCGAGGTGGACAGACGCCACGCGTTGAGTGCCTCGGCGGCGCCACGGCCGCCCGGCGCGCCCGCGAGCGCCTCGGCGTGGTTGGACATGAGCTCCACCTCGCCAAGGCCCATCCGCGCCATCGCTGTCACGATGGCGTCGGCATCGCTGATGGCGCGAAAGCTGTAGGTAATGGCGCCGATCTGGACACCCTTGATCCTGGAGTTGATGCTGGCCAGCCCGAGGCCCCACGAAACCGGCGGCGTGCCGAGGAACGTGGCCGCGGGCACAGCAGCCAGCGCGACTTTGCCAAACTGCCGACGCGTGTAACGAGCGGATTGCCGGTCGTTCATGTCCATAGTCAGCCTCCCGTCTGCGGTATTATCACGCGCCAGGGTTGCCCCAGAAGGAACAATAGAGGGAAAGATGCAAGCCAACCGTCGCTGGTCCGTCGTGCTCCTAGTGGCACTGACGCAGGTCGCTGTCGCTCGCGTCACCATCCAAGGCACACCGCAGGGTGGCCGCGGTCAGGCCCCGGCCGTACCCGCCGGCCGCGGAGCGACGGGATTCCCGGCGCAGCAGCGGCCGCCAGGCGACCCCGCGGTGGTCGATCGCGGCAAGCAGGTCTACGGCATGTCCTGCCGCGCGTGTCATGGCGCGGACCTTCGCGGCGGTGACATGGGAGGTCCGAACCTCCTCAGGTCCGACGTCATGCTGAACGACGTGGACGGCGAACTGCTCTCGCCGGTTGTCGGCGGGAGTCGTGCGAGTAGTGGCATGCCCGCCATCAACCTGCCGCCAGGTGATACAACCGCTGTCGCGGCGTACATTCACAGCGTGCTCGCGACGAGCCGAGCGCAGGGCGCGCCGCCCGCAGGGCCTTCGGTTCAGTTGAATGTGCTCGTCGGCGACGCGGCCGCGGGCGCGGCCTACTTCAATGCGAAGTGTGTGTCGTGTCACTCGGTCACCGGTGATCTGCAGGGGATAGGCGCGAGAGTCTCCGATCCGATGCAGTTGCAGAACCTCTGGGTCGGCGGCGGATCGGGAGGATGGGGAGGCCGGGGTGCGGGGCCCGACGACCCACCGAGTCGGCGTACCGTGACGGCGACCGTCATGCCCGCGTCGGGGCCGTCCGTCCAGGGCCGGCTCGATCGGATCGACGACTTCACCGTGACACTCACTCTCGCCGACGGCACCCGACGCACGTTCCGCCGCGTCGGCGACGTCCCGAAAGTCGAGGTGAACGATCCGTTGGCCGCTCACAAGAGACTGCTCGAGACCTACACCAACAGCGACATGCACAACGTGACGGCCTACCTGGTGACGGTGAAATGAGAATCAAGACACTGATGTTCGCCGCGGTCGTGACCGTGCCCGTGATGCTCGCTGGTCAGGCGGCCCAGGCACCCGAGCAGCCTGCCGGTATGGATCCGGCATCCCTCGTCAAACCGCTCGCCGACTCGTGGCCGACCTACTCGGGCGACTACACCGGCCGACGGTTCAGCGCGCTCGCCCAGGTCAATCGAACGACGGTCAAGAATCTCACGCTGGCGTGGGTGAGCAGAGTGGTGACCGGCCCAGGCACTGGTGGACGAGGCGGTCCCGGTGTGCCTCCCGTCATCATCGGCGGTCATGGTCCCGCGACTACCGGCGCCACCGGCGCGGCCAGCATCAAGGGCTCGGTCCTGCAGGTAAACGGTGTCCTGTACGTGACGGCGCCCGATCACGTGTGGGCGATCGATGCGCGCGATGGCCGCGAGTTGTGGCGTTACGTTTGGAAAACACGGGGCGGCACGCACATTGGCAATCGCGGCGCGGCGATCTGGAAGAACGACCTGTTCTTCGAAACACCGGACGATTATCTCGTCTCGCTCGATGCAACCACCGGCAAGGAACGCTGGAACGTCGAGATCGCGGACTTCGACGAGCAGTACTTCTCGACCGCGGCGCCGATCGTGGTCGACAACCACCTGCTGGTCGGAACGGGCAACGATCTCGACATGCCGGGATTCCTGCAGTCCTTCGATCCGGAAACCGGTGCACGGCAATGGAAGTTGTACATGGTGCCGATGAAAGCGGGGGATCCGGGACTGAACACCTGGCCGAGCCTCGAGGCGGCCCGGCATGGCGGCGGGCAGGTCTGGCTCCCTGGTGTCTACGACCCCGAGACCAGGCTCTACATTGTCGGAACCGGCAATCCCACGCCGGCCTACACGGATGCCGCGCGCCCAGGCGACAACCTCTTCACGTGTTCGCTCGTGGCCGTGAACGTCGATACCGGGAAGATGGCGTGGTACTTCCAGACATCGGCGCACGACACGCACGACTGGGACTCCGCGCAAACACCCATCCTGATCGACGGGACGATCAACGGGCGGCCACGAAAGCTCGTGTCCACGGCGTCGCGCAACGGCTACTTTTTCACGCTCGATCGCATCACCGGCGAACACATCGTGACGAACAAGTTCGGCACGGCGACAAACTGGGCGAAGGCGCTTCGTCCGACAGGAATCGTCGAGCCCAATCCCGACAAGTCGGCGACGATCCCCGGCTCGCTCGTATCGCCGGTCGAGGGCGGCGTCACCAACTGGCCGCCGGCTGCGTACTCGCCGAATACGGGATTGTTTTACGTCCACGAGCGCAACGCTTTCAACATCCTCTACCTGAGCGATCCGGATCCGCGTGGCTCGATGGGACTGGGTGGCAAAACCGTCGCCAATGTCGGCGCGTCGCCGAGCTACCTGACCGCGATCGATTACAAGACGGGGAAGGCCGCCTGGCGGCATGAGTTTCCGAGCATGACCAACGCGGGCGGCTCCGGCGGCGTGCTGGCCACGGCGGGTGACGTGGTCTTCACAGGCGATGCCGCCGGCAACTTCGTGGCCTTCGACGCCAGAGATGGCAAGGCGCTGTGGCACTCTCGGATCGGCGGCATCACCAACGCGCCCGAGACGTACATGATCGACGGCCGCCAGTACGTGCTCGTCGCGACCGGCGACACCCTTTATGCATTTGTCATCTACTAGCGGTGTGCCTTTGCTGAATACGTAAGATGACGACGTACACCGCAGAGGCCGCTGAGACCCGCAGAGACGAGGACGGATTCGACGGACGTCGCGAAGCGACGCCGGACGTCGAAGTCGGGCCGAACCATGAATCATGGTGGGAGATACTCAATCAGGCGATGCGGGCCACTGAGTGAGCACCCGCAAACGGATCGGGATGGGCATTGTGGGCGCCGGCTTTGTCGGTCCCCACCACATCGACGCGGTTCGACGGCTGGGTTTCGTGGACGTCGTCGCCATTGCGACGTCGAACGACGCCACTGCTCGCGAAAAAGCGCGGATGCTCGGTGTGCCGAAAAGCTACGGCCGCTACGAAGCGCTTCTCGACGATCCCGACGTGGACGTCGTGCACATTGCGACGCCGAACGACCTGCACTACCCGATCACGCTCGCGGCGATCGCGAAGGGCAAGCACGTCGTGTCCGACAAGCCGCTCGCGACGACCGCCGCCGATGCAAAGGCGCTCCTCGATCAGGCCAACCGCGCCGGCATCGTCCACGCCGTGACGTTCAACTATCGCGGCAATCCGCTCGTCCAGCAGGCGCGCCGCGCCATTGCGTGCGGAGACATCGGAACCCCGCACTTTCTGCACGGATGTTATCTGCAGGACTGGCTGCTCGAGGACACGGACTATTCCTGGAGGCTCGATCCCGACAAGGGCGGCCCCTCGTCTGCGCTTGGAGACATCGGATCGCACTGGTGCGATCTGGCCGAGCACGTGAGCGGCCTTCGGATCACTCAGGTGCTCGGCGAGATGACGACCGTTGTTCGCCGCCGCCGGAAATCCATGATGACGCGGGAAGCGTTCCAGTCTGGCAATGCCGACCAGATCGACCAGATTGACCAAATTGACATTCACGTTGAGGATCTTGCGTCGGTGCTCCTGCGTTTCGACAGCGGGGCGGCCGGCACCTTCTCGGTCGGCCAGGTGTGCGCGGGCCACAAGAACGATCTCGCGCTCGAGGTCTGCGGCGCATCAGGCTCAATCGGCTGGCGCCAGGAACATCAGAACGAACTCTGGGTGGGTCGTCGAGGACGTGCGAATGAGATCCTGCAGAAGGATCCGTCACTGATGGATGGCGAGGTCAGCCGGTATGCGCGCCTGCCGGGCGGCCATCAGGAAGGATGGGCCGACGCGTTCAGCAACGTGATTCGCGATATCTACGAGTTCATCGCCGCCGGCAAGGGTCCGGGTGATGTGCATCCACCAGCCTTCGCCACGTTCGACGACGGCTACCGCGCCAACTGCATCGTCGAGTCGATTCTCGCAAGCGCCAGGGCCGGCGGTGTCTGGACAACGGTACGACAGGTATGAGCATTCATCCGTTCGAACCGAAGTTCATGCCGGTGGGTATTCTCACAGCGGCGCTCCAGGAACTCACGCCTCGGGACATTCGCGATGCCGATCCCGATCGGGCGATTGAGGACTGGGTCGCCTTCGCGCGTGAACTCGGCGCCGACACGATCCAACTGTCGGCCGCGCTACACCCGAGCGAAACCGACGTGCCGCCGGAAGCGATGCTGGACCCGGTGGCGAACACGCTCGACCTGCGGCGCCCCTTCGATAGGGATCGCGCGCGACGGGTGGAGGCCGCATTGCGATCGGCGAGGATCGGCCTGTCGGACATCGGCTACTTCGACAACATGCTCCACGACGAGGTGACCGTCCGTCGGAAGAAGCACGAGTTCCTGCTGCGGGTGTTCGATGCGGCAGCGCTGTTGGGTGTCAACGCCGTCTGCGGTTTCGTGGGGCGCAACGAGCGCCTCAGCATGGACCAGAATCTCGTGGATTTCGAGACCCTGTTCATTCCGTTGCTGAAGCAAGCGAAAGCGCGCGGCCTCACCTACCGCGTTGAGCAATGTCCGATGCCGGGCTGGACGACGGGCGACAACTTTCACAACAATGTCGCCTACACGCCAGGCACGTGGATCGCGCTGCACCGCATCTGCGAACGACACGGCGTCGGGGACCAGTTTCGGATTCACTACGATCCGTCGCACGCGATTCTGATGGGCCAGGACTCGCGGTCGATCTTTCAGTACTTGAAGGACATGGGCTACGCCTTCCTGATTGCCGGCTTTCACGTCAAAGGCCAGGTCGTCGACGCCAGGGGTATGTCGGCATGGGGCTCCGGCGGGCAGACGATCGAGCGCGGAGACTGGGTCGACGGGAATCGGTCGGCAAATCCGGCCGATCAGGCCAACGCGTGGAAGAAGCAGACTGTGCTCTGCGAACACGAACTGCCCGGCACGGCTCGGCACGATCCGCTGGCGTATCTGCAGAACCGGACCGTGGACTGGCTCGATCATCAGCTGGCCGCGCGCGAACTGCTCCAGCTTGACGTCCGGAAGACCCCGCTGGTTGTCGAGCACGAGTATCCGAAAGCCCGCATCCAGGACCGCGATCGTCTGAAGCCAATCCTGCAGGGTTCGATCGCGTTTGTCCGTCGCATCGACCAAGCTGCCGCGTGCATGCACGCCTTGCAACACGAGGTACTGCCCGCGCAGGGGATTCCGATTCAGGGCGTGGGCCGCCAGGCCTACCGATCGTAGGCCCGACCCTCAGGTCGGCCCGTCGTCGTACCTTTGACCCGTCCCTGAGCTGTTGCGATCGACTTGAATGATTCCAGACAGCGTGCGGCCCTTGTTCTGAACACGAACCCCGACACATTCGAGCCGGCCGCCCACCCCCGGTACACGATCGAACAGATCCAGGAGGTGGTCCGCACGGACCGACGCCGCTTGCCCCGCTCTGCGCGCTCGCCGTCGGCTTCAATGCGCGAGGGTGTCGCGGGTGTGCACCGCGTCCAACACGTCCCGCACTTTGTGAAGCAGGCCCTGCAGGGTAAACGGCTTCCCAATGAAGTGCAGGCCAGGCTCGAGTATCCCGTGGCGGACGATTGCGTCCTCACTATAGCCGGAGGCGAACAGCACGCGGATATCCGGGCGCTGCTCCAGGACTCGTGTGGCGAGATCGTAGCCGCTCATGCCGGGCATCACCGCATCAGTGAGGAGCAGCTCGATCGGTCCCGAGTGTTGCTGAAGGACGTGGAGCGCTTCGTCCCCGCAGCTCGCTTCCAGGACCGTGTAGCCATGGGCGGTGAGTAGCCTCCGAGCGATCGCGCGCACCGCCGCCTGATCCTCGACCAAGAGGACGGTCTCGGTTCCGTGGAGAGACTGCGGCGGTTCCGCAGGCCCTGGTATCGGCAGGCGCGACCGGACCGTGCGGGGGAAGTAGATCTTGAACGTGGTCCCGTTGTCCGGCTCGCTGTCCACCCAGATGAACCCCCCACTCTGCTTGACGATGCCATAGACCGTCGCCAGCCCCAACCCGGTGCCCTTGCCACGTTCTTTCGTCGTGAAGAACGGTTCAAAGAGGCGGGCCTTGACTGTCTGATCCATGCCCATGCCCGTATCGCTGATGGCCAACAGGACGTACGAACCCGGCGACATGGGCGGGTACCGCGCGGCGAAGACGTCATCCAGCTCGACATTCGCGGTTTCGAGCGTCACCTCTCCGCCGTCGGGCATGGCGTCTCGCGCATTCACGACGAGATTCATGATGATCTGCTCGACTTGTCCCGGATCCGCGCTGGTACAGTCGAGGGATGGGGCCAGGCGGGTCACCAACTGCAGGTTTTCGCCAATCACGCGCCGCAAGAGGGACTCGGTATGCGCGACCACGGTGTTCAGGTCCAGAATTTGCGGCTGCAAAATCTGTTGGCGGCTGAAGGCGAGGAGTTGGCGGGTCAGCGACGCCGCACTATGGGCGGCCCGCTGCATCTGTTCGAGGTCGGGCCGCGCGGGATGCGCCTCGTCCATGTGCCGGAGCGCCAGGTCGCCCGCCCCACCGATCACGGTTAGCAGGTTGTTGAAGTCGTGCGCCACCCCGCCGGCCAGCTGCCCGATCGCTTCCATCCTCTGCGACTGACGATACTGCCGCTCCAGGCCCTGTCGTTCGACCTCGGCACGCTGGCGCGCCGCGTCCCGTTCCTCAAGGGTGGCCGCCATGTGGTCGAAGGCCTTCCCCAACGCGCTCAGCTCAGGCACGGTCGTGCTGGACGCCGCACGCGCCCCGAGGTCGCCGTGCGCCAGGCGCTGACTGGCCTCCACGAGCTGGCTGATCGGCCTGAGAATCAGGCGTTCCGACGCGGCCTTCACGCCGGCGATAACGATCAACGCCAGGAGGCCCAACCCAATCAGGCCCTCGTACAGCCCGCGATTGACGGCCAGCAGCGCCTGATTCTTCGAGACGCCGACTCGCACGGTCAAACCCGTATTCCCGGGCCGCGTCACGCTGGCAAACGCAACGATACGCGCCTCTCCCTCCTCCTCCTGCTCGGTCGTGCCGTGCGCCGTCGAGGCCATGACGCGCGCGACGCGGTCTTCGGCGAGCGTCCGGCCCAGCCAGTGGTCGGCGTCGGGATGACGGGCGACGATGGCGCGGTGCCGATCAGTCACCGTCAACGTCACACCGGCCGGCCAGTCTTCGCCCGTGGACGACTTGTTCAGCTCGCTGAGATTCATGGCCGCATAGACCACACCCCGCACGGCTCCGCCCGGATCGAGCAGCGGATAGCCGAAACCGAGCGAGGGCCCGCCACTGCGGCGGCCGATCATGTAGTCGCCGACCGCGAACGTCCGATTCCGAACCGCCAGGGTGAAATAGGTACGATCCGCCACGGTGATCTGCGGGCCTGGGATTCCGGAGCACAGGACGGCACCCGTGGAATCGGTGACACCCAGATTGACGTAGTTCTTGCCGTACTGGGCGAGCAGGTGGGTGAGGGTGGCATCGCACTTTGCCAGATCCCCCTCCCGGATGTCGCGGCTCTGCGACAGGGCAATCAGCAGCTGGCGGGCGCCTTCGACCAATCGTTCCTGATCCGCCGCGGCGAGGCGGGCGAGCTGGATGGCGTTTTGGGTGATGAAGTCGGCCTCGCGTTGGCGCCGGTCCACGTTCAGATAGACGAGGAGCGCCAGCGCGGGCAGCGCGACCATCACGACGGGCGCGAGCATGCGCGCGCGCAAGCCGGGAAGCCTGAACGGTCGGGGCCAGCGCCGCGGATGCGTTCGAGAAGGACCCATAGAGCGTTCACGGTGTGCGGAGTCAGCGCCGCCGTCCAGATGGCCTGCTCCGTGCCGTTAGAGCTTATCGGCACGTTGAGGCGAGACGAGTAGGGAGGTCGCGCCGTCTGTCTTGCCGGCAAGGGACTGATTGAGGGCGTCGCTGGGAAGGCGACAATGGAGGAGTTCGCTCAGCGCCCGTTTTCTTATGTGTTGTGTCGTGACCGCGGAACTTGCGCCACAGAAGTGTGGCCTGGTGGCTCCAGTTGACGAAGCCATCGGCGACCGGCAACGGAGCGCGCGCGCACTCGCGCAAGCGGCCGACATTCGCATCGTCGCTATTGGATGGTCTGGAGCTCTGGCAGATTCGCGATGTAACGCTGGATTGGGTCGCGCAATTGCTGCCAGCGGCTGTCGAGGCTACTCACGTTCCGGCCCCGGAGGTCGTTCCGCCAGCCAGCCTCCAACTGCGACATGGATTTCCCCGTGACTCGCTCCAGAACCTGGGCGGTGGTCTCCGTCGCCGGAGCATCCCGCAGCGCCTTGTAGACGGCGGGAAGCTGGCCTTCCTTCAAGAGAAACATGCAGAAATAACGCGACGCGGCCGCCATCACAGTGAGCGCCTCGGAATTCCACCACGCGGCCCTGGCGTTGAGCAGTTCCTCCAGGGAAGGCCATCGCCCTCTGGCAGCCATCGCCGCGGTTGCGATGTACAGCCGGTAATTATCTCGAGGGCCGCTTGGGCCGTATTCTTCGTGAAGCGCCGCCAGGCCTTCGTTGAGCCACGGAGGGGCCTGAGGGTAGTCCACCTGGATCAGGCCATGGACCAGTTCATGTAACGCCGTACCCAGGAAGACCTGCCCATTTGTCCCAACCAGGTTTTTGCGAAGCACCAATGTGTGGTCGAGCGGCTCAAAATAACCCTCTAGGTCGCTCATCGGACGAAAGTGAAGTTTGGCCGACAAGATGCGGCCAATCTCTTCGGGACTGATAGTCGTGCGAATCGCCGTCTGCTCCGGCTGCGCCGGCGGTGCTTGTGCTGGGTTCCGCGGCGGCGGGCCTTGCCGAGTGGGGCTCTGCTGGGGCCTTGCGGACGGTGGGATCGCGGCGGCGTTTGCAACTTCCATTGGGAGGCCGCCACCCACGGAGGTTGCCGGCGCCGGTTGCGCGAGATTGGCGAACACGACCATCGTGGGAGCCAACAGACCCGCGTCGAAATAGCGATCGTTCAATTCGCGCCTATACGATTCCAACGTTGCAGCAACCTGCCTGGTGGTTTCGGGCGCGCCCTTCAGCCCGAATACAAGGAGGCCCGGTACGGAGGCATCTTCGCTTACGGGCAGCAACCGGGGCTCTTGCTCGAGCAGTTGCCGCCACATCTGCCGGGCATTGCTCGAATCCTCTGGAAAGGAGAGCCTGCGCGCAACGGCCAGGGCTTCGTCCGAGCTCAACGGATCCGGAGGAGGAGCGCTTCCCGGCACATCGATCCCGCCCTTGCCGCTATATCTGGCCAGCACGAACAGACTGTGGACCGACGCTCCCTGGCTTCCGCGCTGCTTCATGCGGAGCTCGACTGCGGCGATGCGGTCTTGCACCTGTCGCTCGAGAGGGCGTGGGGGGTCGCCGAACACGGCGTCGCGATCGCCGATCTTCGAGTGTCTGCGACAACTGTCATAGTACAGAAACGCGTTCGCATCCCAGGCAGCGAACTCCATATAGAATCCCATGCGGAAGAGCGCATTGACCGCCGAAACGCTGTTGGCGTCTTTGATGAACTCCGTCCTGTAGGCATTCAGGCGGGCGACGCCTTCACGGAACGCCTTGACGCGCTCCCGGCTGAGTGCTTGCTGACGCGAACCGCTGGCCTGTTGCTCTTGTTCAAGAGTTTGGAAGGCAGTCCGTTCCTGCGCGAGAACGCGATTCCAGGCTGAGTCTTGCGGCGTCTGCGCCGAGACGAAGACGGCCAGCGAGCTCAGCGCGAAGCCCAGCACCCAACGTCTCTTTGAATCACTCACAATCATTTCTCCCTTTATGAGGGGAACGATCCGAGCCGGAAATTACGGCTTGCGGTCTCCAGGTTTTACCGCGGGCAACCCCGCCGGACCTCCGGGAGCAGGCGGCACGACGTCGGGTGGCGCCGGCGTCTGGGTGGTTTCAGCGCCCTTGAACTCGTATTCAGTCCGAAACGTGATGCAGACAGCGATCAGGACGGACGCGCACAAGATCACAAAGACGCCCGGCGCCATTCGAGCTATCTTTATCTTGGCGTTTTCGCTCTGCGCCGCCACATCCATTTCGCCCTTGATGCCTAACAGAAACAGCGCAAACCCGAGAAAGCCAAATCCCATCCCGACGCTGACGCCGCAGGATAGTAGAGCAAACCGCGCCATTGCGGTGCGCGCCAGAATGCCGAGCTGCGTGACGGTTGCGGGCGTCTCGGGCCGTTCCTGCGCGGTGCGCAACACGCTCTCGACTCCCGAATTGGTCGCTTCGAGGAATGTGAACAGATACCAACTGCTCATCACCAGGCACGCCGCCGCCACAGTCAGCGCAAACAAGAATCCGATATTCAGGAGGACTTGAGGAAAACGGACTTCCGATGACATTCCCGAATCCTTTCTATGCAGCGATTGTGAGTTCGCCAGATCTGTTGTGCCTATCGGTCAGTCTAGAGCGCGTCCGTGATCGGGTAGACGTACACCAGATAGAGATAGAAGAACGCGAGTGACAGGGTAAGGATGATGACGCCCATGACCGAGGAGTTGACGACGATCCCCTTCGCCGAGACCTCGAGCTGTGTGGCGAGCCCCACGCCAGGCGCTGGCGGCGACGCTTCCGCAGCAGGCCGCGCGGCCGCGTGCATGGCCCCACGGAACTGCACCGCGGCAAAGTAGATCCCGGCCCCAACCAGCACGAGCACCACCATGAAGATCACGCGCGACGAGAGCAGCTGCCACTCGAAGACGCGGCTGCGATAGGCGTAGCCGTTCGCCCGGTATTCGTAGTAGCGCTGCATCGCGTCGAGGTAGCGCTGCCGGGTGCCGGGGTCGCTGAGCACGACGTTCCCCGGATCCGACGGCATCGCCGTGACTGCCGGTTTGCCATCGGTCGACAGGTTCGGACTGGCCGGCGAGCGCGTGTCGGGCTGCGCATCAGCGGCGGCAGTGGCGCTTGCCATGCGCGACTGTGCGGATGCCGAACCGCCCATGTTCACCAGGACCGGAACCAGGACCGCGACGAGCAACGCGACACCGACCAGGACGCGGGACTTCATGGCTTCGCCAGAACATCGAGAACGTCCATGCGGTACTTGATCTGCTTGAACGGATCGGCCCCCGCCTTCTTGTCTTCCCCACGGTGAAACTGCGCCAGCTGGTCCTTGTCGAAATTGACCAGGATGGAAATGAGGTCGAGCAGCTGTCCGTTGTGGAAGTTCACCCAGTTCAAGCCACGAGCCGGATCCTCGGGCAACTCCGGCGGCGTGGGAGGCTGCGCGTTCGCCTTCAGCGTCATGTTCGGGTAAGGCTGCGACGTGCCATCCGGCCGGATCACGGTGACGCCGTCCTGCTGCTGCCGCCGTCTCGAGCCGTCGGGAAGAGTGTCCTCGATGTAGGGGTTGCCGTCGTCGTCAAACCCCCGCTTCGTCGGCGCACCAGAGGTCGGCCGGGCCGGCGGCTGCTGGAATCCGGGCGGAAGTGTAACCGTCGGCGTCACGGCGCCACGGGCGATTGCCGCGCGGGTACCTCGCGCGGCGGTGGCGCCTCGCGCCAGTTGCGCGGCCGGGGCCACGGTGACCTGTGCACGGACGCGGCGGCTCGCGGCAGCGCGGTTGTCGTTCGCGGTCTGGTCGCGCGTTTGCGCGGTGACGCACACGCGATCCTCGGGACGCGCCTCACGCCAGACGAAGCCCGCGCGACAGGTGTCCAGGCCGAACTGGCCACCGCCCGGCTGGCGCCGTCCCGACGCCAACTGATTGTCGGTCGCCGCCTGCGCGCGCACCGTCGGGTCGACGCACGCATGGTCGCCGGGGAACGCTTCCCGCCACACGAATCCGGACACGCAGGCGTCCGGACCGAAGTCCTGGGCCGCCATGGTCGAGGCGAACAGCACGAACAACAGCAGCCCTCCGCGTGCCAGCGTCATCGTCTCCCTCCTGCTCGTACTCTCTGAAGCCTCGTGACAGATGCCCTGACCGTGCCTTCGTCGCGTCGGCGTAGAAGGGCCGTCGTTCGTGATGACGATCAGCGGATCTGTTTTTCCTCGAGGTAGGTGTAGCCGCCGAGGCCGTCTTCGTAGAACCGCAGCATCCGGCCAGCCTCCTGGTAGTCGAGACGATTGCCGCGCACGGCGGCTTCGACGTCGGTCCGGAGCTTGGTGATCAGCAGATCGGCGTCGAACTCCACGTAGTCCAGCACCTCGCGCACCGTGTCGCCCTTGATCACCGCATCCAGCACCACGGCGTCGTTGGCGTCCAGACTCACGTGCACGGCGTGCGTGTCGCCGAGCAGGTTGTGCAGGTCACCGAGAATCTCCTGATACGCGCCCACCAGAAAGACGCCGAGGTAGTACGGTGATCCGTTGAACGTATGGAGCGGCAGCGTGCGCTTCACATCACGTCGATCGATGAACTGATCGATCTTGCCGTCGGAGTCGCAGGTGATGTCGCCGAGGACGGCGTGCCGCGTCGGCCGTTCGTTCAGCCGGTGAATCGGCATGATGGGAAAGAGCTGCTTGATGGCCCAGCTGTCGGGAATGGACTGGAAGAGCGAGAAGTTGCAGAAGTAGGTGTCGGACAGCGAGTCGTCCAGGCTCTGGAGTTCCTCGGGGACTTCGTCCATCGCCTGCACCAGCTTCTGGAGCTTCGCGCAGATCGCCCAGTAGAGATTCTCGGCCATCGACCGCTGTTCGAGCGGCAGGTAGCCGCTCGCGAAAAGGTTCATCGCCATGTCGAGCGCCTGCTGCGCGTCGTGATAACTTTCGAGCGCGTTGCGCGACATCAGGCTGCCGTAGGTCTCGATGAGATCGATGAGCGGCTGTTCCATCTCCGGTGTCTGCGTCTTGGTAACCGCCTCGTCGCCAAAACCGGAAACGCCAAGGACATTGAAGACGAGCAGGCTGTGATGCGCGACGATCGCGCGCCCGCTCTCAGAAATAATCGTCGGATGCGCCACCTTGGCTTCGTCGCACACCGTCTGGAGGTGATAGACGACGTCGTTGGCGTATTCCTGGAGCGTGTAGTTGACGCTCGACTCGAAGTTGGTCTGCGAACCGTCGTAGTCGACGCCCAGCCCGCCGCCGACGTCCATGTATTTGAGACCGGCTCCGGCCTTGACCAGCTCGACGTAGACGCGCGCGGCTTCGTTGAGCGCCCCCTTCACGATGCGGATGTTCGGGATCTGGCTACCGAGGTGAAAGTGGAGGAGTTGGAAGCAGTCTTCCATGCCCCGCGTCCTGAGTTCCTCGAGTCCGCGCAGAATCTCACCGACGGTGAGGCCGAACTTGGACCGGTAGCCGCCAGACGACTGCCAGCGTCCACCGCCACGGGCGGCGAGCTTGACCCGCATGCCGATCGTCGGCCGGACGCCCACCTTCTCGGCGTATTCGAGAATCAGATCCAGTTCGGTGTACTTCTCGACCACGGGGATGATGCGCCGGCCGATCTTCTGGGCCAGCATGGCCATCTCGATGAACTCGGGGTCCTTGAAGCCGTTGCAGATAATCGGCGTCTCGTTGTCGGCGAGCGCCGCCACGGCCAGCAGCTCCGGCTTTGACCCCGCTTCGAGGCCGAAGCCGTACTGGCGCCCGAACTCGAGGACCTCCTCGACGACCTGACGCTGCTGATTCACCTTGATCGGGTACACGCAGACGTACTTGCCGGAGTACTCGTGCTGGGCGATGGCGCCCTGGAACGCTTCGGCAATCTCCTGAAGCCGGTGCTGCAGGATGTCGCGGAACCGGACGAGCGTCGGCAGGCTGATGCCGCGCAATTGCAGGTGATCCACCAGCTGTTTGAGATCGATCGATCGGCTCGGGTCCTTGGTCGGGTGGATCTTGACGTGCCCGTTCTCGCCGATCGAGAAGTACCCCTGCCCCCAGCGGGCGATCTCGTAGAGTTCCGTCGAGTCGACGGCGGTCCAGTCTTCGCCCACATCATGCGGCGAACGCATGCGGATGATCGGAGCCTTCATGCGCAACATGATAACGCAGCGACGCGCGCGCTGAACGTGAGATTTCTCGTTGTTACTTTGCGAGGCCGGCGCCCATCAGGCAGCGCTCGACGTAGGGATGCAGGCCGCGCGGGATCCGCGTAATCCACTTGAGGTCTTCGTGGTGGTCGTCGAGCCGGGGTTCAAAGTCGGCCTGGAAGGGATACATGAAGAAACAGCTGTTGATGCTGTGGACGCTGATGCCGCCCGGGCCGTCGGGGAAGATCGTCTCCGCCGTGTGAACGATCGGTCCGACGTGGCATTCGACGCCGACTTCGTCGCGCGCCTTGCGGGCGGCGGCGTCCTTCATCATCTCGCCTTTGAGCACACGCCCGCCGGGCAGCCAGAACTGGCCCCTGGCGGGGGCGTCCTTCCGGCGGACCAGCAGTACCGCGCCCTTGGCGACAATCGCGATGTCCACACAGGCGATCGGTACGTTCCCAATGATTTGCTTATACAGTCTCCAGGGGATGGGCTTCATCAGCCAATCGTGACTTTGCGCGGAACCTGCGAGTTGTCCTCCAGAAACGTCTTCTTGTCGGACAGGTCCTCCGCGGTCGGCTGGACCTTCCCGCTGATGTCAGTCACGCGCGAGACGAGCGTGTGCTCACCTGGCGTGGCGCCCATCCAGTTGTACGTGAAGAGCTTCCACGAGTATTTCCCGCTCGTGGCGGGATCCATCGTTGCGGCCTTCCACGGACCATCGTCCACGCGGACTTCAACCGACTTGAGCGGC
>JBGOTP010000052.1:0-20014 GCA_041476545.1 Vicinamibacteria bacterium
CGGCTGTCGACAGATATGCTCGAGGTATTCGAGACGGGCGTCCGGTATCACCTGATTCACGCCGTGGCCCTGCTCGCGACGGCCGCGCTGTTTGGACGGGCCAGCGGCCGTCTGCTCATGGCCGCCGGATGGCTGTTCAGCGGGGGGATCGTCCTCTTCTCCGGCAGCCTGTACGTGTTGGCGCTGACCGGCGTCACCACGCTTGGCATCGTCACGCCCTTTGGAGGGCTCGCGTTGCTCGCCGGGTGGGCGTGTCTGCTTGTCGCGGCGATCTAAACCCGCATCCCAGACTCGGGACTCAGGGCAAGGGCTGAGGGCTCGGCAACTGATCGCGCATGGCTCCATCAGAGCCCGCGGCTTCTGCCCCGAGCCGCCGGGGCCGGCGTTGGTGGCGGCGTCGTTGGAGCGGGCCGGTATTCAATCATCACGTTACTGACGATCGCGATCGGCCGGCCCACCGACGAGTAGGTGGCCGCGCCGTCCACTCGTTCAACGATGAGCTTCTCGCCAAGCAGGCTGACCTGATTCTCCGCTTCGGGAATCGTGATGGTCACGTGCTCCACTCCCGTCGGCGCGACGGCTTTGAGTCCGGCGGGGCCCGCGCCGCCGCCAATGCGATCGACGAGATCGGCGGCGGTTCTGAACTCGCTTTGAATCGCGGCGCGGCTAATCAATGTGTTGTCGGCCGTCAGCGCGCCAATCGTTGCCGTGTAGCGCGCGAATGCCCGCCTGGCCTGAACCTGCTCTTCCGAGTACGTGTGGCGGTTGTGCAGGTCGAATGTGAGTGTGACCGGTCCGGTGTGGGGCGGCAGGGTGATGAGAATGCCGTCCGCGGGAAGGCGACCGGTGAGCACGTCGCAGTAGCTCCGCTTCGAGTTGACCCCGACGCCAAGAGGGGCCGGACAGCTCACTTGCGGCGCCACGGTCTTCAGCGGAATAGGGAGAGGAACGGCGGGACGACGCGCCGGTACGGCGCCTCTGCGCTGGAGGGCTACACCGGGCGACGCGCCCACAACAGTCAGTTGCGCGAGCGCCACTAGCGCCGCGCCCAACGCGGTCACTGCTAATCTTCGCCGATGCATGCCAGGCCACCGGATGCGGCACGTTCGACGGCCGTCGAAGCCGCACTCCTGAGCTTGATCAATTCGAGAAATTCCATGCGTGTCCGCGCGTTGTTGCGGAACGCCCCCTGCATCGCGCTCGTCACCGCAAAGGAATTCTGCTTCTCGACGCCGCGCATCGACATGCAGAGATGCGTCGCCTCCATGACAACCGCCACACCGAGCGGCGCAACCTTCTCGCTGATGGTGTCGGCCACCTGATTGGTGAGTCGCTCCTGCACCTGCAACCGGCGGCTGAACACGTCCACGATCCGTGGGATCTTGCTGAGGCCGATGACCCTGTTTCTCGGGATGTAGGCCACGTGGCACTTGCCGAAGAAGGGCAGCAGGTGATGCTCGCACAGACTGTAGAAGTCGATGTCCTTGACGATGACCATCTCGCTATAATCGACCGTGAACAGTGCGTTGTTCAGCACATCATCAATGTCTGCGTCGTACCCGCTCGTCAGAAACTTGAGGGCTTTCTCCACCCGTTTGGGGGTATCGGCCAGGCCTTCCCGACCCGGATCCTCGCCGAGTTCGGCCAGCAGCTTCCTGATGAGGTCCTGCATCTTCTTATTCTATATCTGCACGTCCGCCGTCATCCTGACCGGACGGGTGCACGCCCAGACTCCCGACGCCCTCTATGCCGATCGAGCGAATCCGGCCAGCGCCGGGCGTGCAGCGGAAATCTGGACGGCCGAGCTGGCCGAGCAACCGAAATCATTCGAGGCCGCCTGGAAGCTTGCGCGCATCTGCTACTGGCTCGGCGGCCACGCACCAGAGTCTCAGCGCCGCACGTTCCTCAATCGCGGAGTTGATGCGGGCCGCAAGGCTGCCGGCACCGAACCATTGCGTCCCGAGGGGCACTTCTGGACGGCGGCCAACATGGGGGCCCTTGCCGAGTCGTTCGGTCTGACGGCGGGGCTGAAGTACCGCGGCCCGATCAAGAGCGATCTCGTGGTGGTCCTGCGCCTCGATCCTGCCTTCATGAGCGGGTCCGCAAATCGCGCGCTCGGCCGCTGGTACTTCAAGGTGCCGCACCTGTTTGGAGGCAGCAACAAGCGCGCGGAGGAGCATCTGCGGGCCGCGCTCACATACGACGAGCGCAGCACCATTACGCACTTCTTCCTCGCTGAACTTCTCATCGACGAGCACCGGAAGGACGAAGCGCGCTCGGAGCTCCAGCAGGTGATCGATGCGCCGTTCAATCCGGAATGGGTGCCCGAAGATCAGGACTACAAGCGCCGGGCCCTTGTCCTGGTCCAGACACTCCGTAGTCGATGACCTGCTTAAAGGTGCCGTCCTGTGGCACTTTCCGGAATCCTGCCCTCCAGCACCGAGCCTGAAGCCTCGGATTTCGGCCCAATACAGAAGACCAGGATTTCGGGGCCGTGGCACGATTCCTGAATCAGCGGTGTCCAAGGAGATAGAGCTGACGTGCCCATTACCCTTCCGACAACTGCTGGCACGACCGGCGAGCCCCTCAGAGGTTCCAGCGGGTCCGCGCCAGCATTGCCGTCGTTCATTCAGAACGTGGTCATCGTCAACGGCAGAAGTGAGACCCTGTCCGTGCTGGAAACGGTGCTCGAAGCCGGTCGCTACGACGTGACATTCGCCGACTCCTCCGAGCACGCTTACTCGCAAATCAAGCGCGTGCGGCCGGACCTCATCGTCCTCTACATGCGCATCGAAGACATGCATGGCTTCCAGCTGCTCTCGATGCTGAAGCTGGACGCGGACACGCGGAAGATTCCTGTCCTCACCTACACGACGGAGTTCGAAGGTCGGAAAGCGGCGGATGACACATTCGAATCCGACCACGAGATCTTCTCGTCCAGGCCCGCGCCGCGGATGAATTGACCGTGGTATAGTCCCGCCGGGTGGCGACGTCGAACGACGACGGCCGGTCCGGAATTCCTCCACAGGTCGTGGATCACGCGCGCGGCGCGGAGCGCGTGAAGATCCTGGGCGAGCTCCAGGGCGAGATCATGGTCTTCCAGCCCATGGCCGTCACCGAGATCGGCCGCACTGGCGCGCAGGTGGAAACGGCCTTTGCCCTCCACGTCGATTCCCTGCACGATGTCCGTCTGACGCTCGGCAGTCGTTCGATTGTGTTGAAGGGCCGCGTCGCGCACTGCAGCATTTCCGACGTTGGCGAGGAACTGGTCACCTATCGGTCCGGACTCGAGTTCGTTGAACCGTCGGACCGCGTCTTCTCCGTCATCTCGGAGTTCATCGACACCGTCAGGGACGGACGCCGTACTACTTGATCTTCAGATGCTGGAGGTAGTCGCCGGAGTCGATGCGCTGCGCCTGACCAAGGGGAGCATTGTAGAAATACACCCAGACGGGTTCGACCCGCCCGTCATCGAACGTAACGGGAGTCACGACGCGCGTGTAGAGGCTGGTGTCGGGTTCGGCTGCGCTGTACCCCTCGATCTCGTCGAGGGCGCTCAAGACTTCTTCGGCCTCGAGCATCTCGTGCACTTCGCCCCAGACGCGCGCATCGTCGGCCGGAACGGCTGCGGGATAAATCCCCAAGTCGAATAGGACGGCCTGAATCCACCCATGGCCGACGGCCTTGAGCTGCCGATCGAGCGTGGAACGGCCCTGTCGTCGGAAGCCGCTCATCAGCGTGCCGTAGAAGAAGACGAGGTCGGTCATAGTCGCGTCGTCAGTAGTTACGGCGAGGCGACGAGTTCTATTTACCGGACGGTTCCGGCTTGCTTTGCCGGATTCCGCCGGCCAATCCAAGGACATCCACCAGTTGGGCCGGGGCGTCGAACGACAATGAGACGGTGGTCCCAGTGCCCCCAAGCGCGAGCGAGTCGAGGAAGCCCTTCAAGCTCGGCTGAGAGGCGACCTGCATTCTGCCGAGCGCGATGAAGCCGCGAACCACCTCTCGAAGATTGTCCGCCGCCTGCTGGTCGCGGGTATCGGCCCGGAACATCCCGCGAAGACCGCCGTCGACCTGGAGATTCGTGGCAAACCACGTGATCGGCGGTAGTTGCCGTGCGAGGCCGTCTGGCAGGTGTGCCTGGGACGCCAGCTCATCAAACTGGCCCACCGCCCACGCGTCACCTGCCGTCAACGAGCGCAGCTGGCCCATCAGCTCCGCATTCTCGGTGACACCCGCCGCGCCGCTCTTCTGGTCCACGGCCGTCTGAACGAGCGAGGTGCTACCGAGGGCCGCAATGCCGGGCTCGATGAAGGCCACGGCAAAACTCTCGGAAGGACTGGGCTTCAGGCCCTGGCCCGCCACAATGATGCGGGTGCCTTTGTACTCGTCGACACGTGCGCCCTGTTCCCGCATCAGCGCTTCGATCCTGGCCGTGTCAAAGCGCCCACGGGCGATCACGAGCACGGCGGCCGGCATCTGCTGACCGGCCTGTGAAGGGGCCAGACAGGCGAGGACCCGATCGATATCGGTCTCGACATTGATGCCGGTTCGTTCGGCGAACTCGCGCTGTCCGTCCCCGCTCATCGGCAGGGCATTCCGCACTTTCTGTCGAAACTCGGAATCCATCACCTCGCGAACATTGGCGTAGGCCACCAGACGCGCGGCGCGGGGCAGGAACCGCAGATCCTCAACACCAGGCTGGCCAGCGAGGACACCCGGGAACCCCGCGTAATAGGCCACGAGCCCGGTGCCAACGCCCACGACCATCACGAGCAACGAAGCGATCACGAAATACCGGGTCCGAGTGATCATGGGAGTCCCCTCAAGACTTCTATACGGACAGGACCGGGGCCGCGTTCCCATTTTTTCGCTCACCCGCAGGCCTTGAACTCGAGAACGTGCCGTTGGCCCTACTGATCGAGCACGAATTCCCGTGTCCGGGTCGCCCGGCTTGCCAGCCAGAGCGCCACGACCGTGATACCGGCCAGGGACGCCAGGCTTGTGGCAAGCGGCGGGATCTCGTTGAACAACTGCAGGATCCCGCTCACCACCGACTCTTCGCTCGGCATGGCGTGAGGCACGAGTGCCTGGAGATAGAACGCCACTGACGCGCGCTTCAGGTAGCCCGGAAAAATCAGGATCCCCGGTTCCCAGCCGAAAGTGAACACGAGACCCACGACGAGCGGGCGCTTGACGCGCGCCCCGACAAACGCAAAGAGCGCCCCGTAGGCCGTCAGCCCGACGGCCAGCATGCCGAGGTCCGCCAGAAGGGCCGGGACCTGCTCGCCGATGCCCCCGCCACCGATCGGAGACAGGACGAAGTAGACAATGACCGCCGAGGGAAGCACGAGGAGGGCCGTGCACACGAGAAACGCCAGGTACTTTCCCACGAGCACCGCGCCACGCGGAATCGGACGGGTGAAGAGGTAGGTGATTGTCTTGTCTTCCACCTCGTCGGCGATGAGTGCTGTCCCGTAGAACACGCCAAGCACGGGCACAATGAAGCGAATGTAGAGCAGCCAGACTATCAGGCCGAAGATGGCGGATCCGCTCATCCGCGCGCCGTTGACCATCGGCAGACGGGCGGGCGTCCACATCGTGACGGCGCGGATTCCGAGCGCCAGCGCGACCGGTCCGCCCGCGACGAGCGCCAGGAACACGGAACGGCGAGACCAGAGCATCTCGCCAAGGGACAGATCGAAGATTCGCCAGGCCGAGCGGACCAACGCCGGCGGCGCAGGACGGGTGCTCACGACTTCACCAGATATTCAAAAACTGCCTGCAGGTTGTCGTCAGGGGATGTGACCTCGTGAATCGCCCCCAGTTCACCCGACGCGGCGAGCGCCGTCAACCGTGCGTAGAACGCGTCGGGACGCGCGGTCTGCACGATCACGGCTCCCTCCTCGAATTTCAGACTCAGCACATCGTCTTCCGAGAGAAACGCACGAGCGAGGGCGCGCGTGTCGTCCGCGCGCACGTGGACAGTGTGCGGATGCTCGTCGATCAGATCTCGAATCTGGTGAATGTTGCCTTCAGCCAGGATCCGGCCCTGATTCACGAGCAGGATGTTCGACGTCATCGACTCGATCTCATGGAGAATATGGCTCGATACGAGGATGCTCTTCCCCGATCGGCCCCATTCCTTGATCAACCGCATCGTCTTGCGCCGCGCGATCGGGTCCATCCCCGCCAGCGGCTCGTCGAGAATCAGGAGTTCCGGGTCGTGCGCCAACGCCTGTGCCATCTTCACGCGTTGCCGCATCCCTTTGCTGTATGCGCCGATCTTTTTCCCGGCGGCGTCGGCGAGATCCACGAAGTCGAGCGCGCGCCGCGCCATCGCGGCCGCCTCCTGGTCGCTGACGCCGTTCAGACGCACGAGAGCGGTGACCCATTCGAGTCCCGTCATCCGTTCGTAGAAGGCGTCCTGCTCGGGACAGAAGCCGATCCGGAAGTACAACGCGGGATTACCCCAAATGGGTTCGCCGAGAACCGACAGGGTGCCCTTGCTGGGCTTGAGCTGACCGGTCACGAGCTTCATGAAGGTCGACTTGCCCGCCCCATTGGGACCCAGCAGCCCGGTGATGCCGGACGGCACCGACAGGGAAACATCGTTCAATCCGATGACCTGGCCGTACCACTTGGACACGTGGTCCGCGGCGATAATCGCGCCCATCAGGTCACAATCTCCACCCCGCGGACGCGCCGCTCGAGAACCACGCCGGAGAGCACAATCAGGCCGGCGATCACCGCAAGCGACAGCGGCCAGGGCGTCGTGTACTGCGGCGGCACGCGGAAGATGGCCGAGCCGAGCTGCGTCATGTCGGCCGAGAGCGAGACCCACGCGAAGTCGGTGCCGCCGGTAACCTGTCGGAGGACAGCGTAGATCGCCTGCGTCAGGAAGATCACGGCGGCGTAGAGAATCGCCACATACCGGCTGCTCTTGGACAGCGACGACAGCGCCAGCATGGTCGACGAAAACGTCAACGCCTGAACGAACGAGAAGAGCGCAATCGCCGGCAGCAGATGGCTGTTGTCTCGGAAGAACGTCAGATTCCCCGTGAACAGTATCTGCAGCAGGAGGAGCAGCAATCCCGGTACTCCCGTGACGAGGAGCAGGAACACCATCAGGACCGCCAGCTTGCCGAAAATGTACTCCGACCGCATGAGTGGCTTCGATAGATAGATCTGCAGCGCATTCGCGCGGCGATCGTTGGCGATGAGGCCGGACCCCACATACACCGTGATGAAGAACACCCAGAGGTTCTGCTGGCCGAGGAAATCCAGGAACGTCGTGGGGCTGACCCTGAGCAGGGTCGCCGCCTGAGGAACGCTGGTCGAAAAGTAGATCTGTCCGGCACGACCGAGAAACGGCACCCAGGCGAGCAGCAGCAATCCCATGAAGGGCTTCTTCCCGAACATCGTGCGCACGCCGGCCCGCACGATGACAATCCATCGCCGTCCGAGCGCCGACCGCTCGCCGTCGTAGTGCCGATAGCCCTGGTCATGAATGGGCATCGGTCACTCTTCTCCGATGGCTCGCGCAAACACGTCTTCGAGTGTCGGGACACTCGGCCGCAGGTGACGAATCTGGACGCGCGCGGCCGCCGCAATGCGAAAGATGTCGCGTGCGCCGCTGTTGACAGTGTTGCCAGGGTTGTCAGGGTCGTCCGGCACGAACACGCGCATCACGTCGTCGTCGGTGGCGTGACATTCAAGACCCGCGACGCGCAACTGTTCGAGAAACGCATCGAACGTGATGCCCGCGACAGCCGACCGCCCGGCGCTCGCTGACAGGCCGGCGTCAGCCGATAGGCCTGCGCCAGCTGACATGCCGGCGCCAGCCGGTATTTTGAAGCGCAATTCGAATACGCGGCCTCGAGGCTGCTTCAGTCCCGCGATCGGCCCCTCGGTGGCGATCTGTCCCTTGTCCATCACCACGACATGGCTGCAGGTGTATTCAACATCGGGCAAGAGATGCGAGGAGACGATGACGTTGACGTTCTTGGCGTGCGCGAGGTCGCGTACAAGTTCGAGCATCTCGTCCCGGCCTCTTGGGTCCATGCCATTGGTGGGTTCGTCAAGAAACACGAGATCCGGATCGTGCACCAATGCCTGCGCCAGCTTGATTCGCTGCTTCATCCCGGTCGAATACGTCTCGACGTTCCGGTACCGCGCCTCGCCGAGGCCCACATAGAACAGCACTTCGTGCGCCCGCTGCATCGCGTCGACACGCGGCAGCCCCGCAAGTTCGCCGCAGTAGGCGACGAAGGACACGGCGTTCATGCCTGGAATGTGGGAATCGGTTTCCGGCATGTACCCGACGCGGGCGCGAATCTGCAGCGCCGACCTGGCCACATCGAGCCCGAGCACCTGCATCCGGCCGCGGCTCGGCGCCACGAGACCGAGCAGGCACTTGATCATCGAGCTCTTGCCGGCGCCGTTCGGTCCGAGCAGACCCACCGCACCAGCCGGAAACGCGGTCGTGACGTCCCGCAGGGCTGCCTGCCGGCCGTACATGACCGTGACGTTGTCGAGGGTAACGACCGGATCCACTTCGGGCACCGAAGGGATTATACGGATGCCGGAGAGAATAAGGTCCAGGACCGATGCGCGGCTAGCGGCGCGTCCGGACCTGAACCTTCATGTTCTTCCGGGCGACCGTGACTCGAAGGGTCCTGATCTGCTTCGATGACTTCGGAGCCACATAGCTGACCAGATAGTACTGGCTCAGGTCGCGCAGGACCGTTTCGACGGCTGACGAGAAATTGGAGTTCGCGCTGAACGTGCCGCCCCCGGTCAGGTCGGTGATGTATCCGCCCTGCGTCGTATCGAGCCGAGCCGGAATCGCCGCGTAGGCCGCCGCGTGGGTGCGAGCCATCTCTCTCAGCACATTCACCCAATTCGGGTACTTGTCCCGCGGGGCGGTCGACTCCCGCTCCAGGATGGCGCACACACCTTGTGACCCGATGCAGACGAACGCCTTGCGCCGTCCTGGCAACGTCTCCTGCCACTGGCGCGACATCCTGGTCATCAGCTGCAGCATGTCCTCCTGAGTCTCGTTCTCGAAGTACGGCTTCGACCCGGCGTGGAAGCTCGCAATGCGGGAGAGGGCCAGCTGCTGGGTGGGCGTTTCGTCGGGTGTCCCATGGAGGGACATGACCGACAGCGTGTCGCCGGGTCCCGCATTCGACGCGAAGAGGTTGGCAATCGTCTGAATCGCCGACGTGCCTGCCATCGGCACTCCGGCATCGTCGAGGATGATGAAGATGGTGCGACCATTTTCCTTCGTCATCCCGTTGGCCGTCACGCCGGTGACGGTCTTGATCTCCACCTTCTTGCCATCGTCCTGAATCTGAAATTCGTCGGCCCTGAGATCCGTGATGGGTCCGTTGTTGTCGCTGACCGCAACGTCAAGCTGGACGATGTCCGACGGTGCCTGCGTCGTGGGAGAGGCGCCGGCAACCAACCACACCGCAACGGCGGCGACGAGTACTCGACGGGTCATGAGAAACCTCCAGGGAAGCCGGGTGCTCATTTATCCTGCATACCTTAGGGGTTCTTCAGAGACAACTCAAGGGCCTTGTGAATGACCGCGACGGCGGTGGCGGCGACCCTGTAGGCGGACAATTCTGCCGCGTCGACCCAGCGGGCGTCCGCGGCGTCTGAACTGCTGACCAGCCGGCGATCGCCGAGCGGTCTGCACACATAGTCCACGACAACGTAGTGATACTCGACCCGGCCGTCTGGCGTCCGGTGCACGCGGTCCAGCACCTCGATGACGGGACCAGCCTCTACCTCGAGTCCGGTCTCCTCGCGCACTTCTCGGACGATCGCCGCCTGCAGCGTTTCGCCGAGCTCCACAGCCCCACCAGGCAGACTCCATTCACCCTGCAGCGGCTCGTGTGCCCGCTTCACGAGCACGATGCGATCGCCGTCAAGAATGACGGCGCCGACGCCGACGACCGGCTGTTCGGGAAACCTTCTCAACTCCCGAATTCCTGGAGGGCTCTCGTGCTGAATCGCGGGTCGCCTGTGTGAAGGTGCATCTGACTCACAGAGGGAGTGCGGCGTCCGCGTTGAAATCGAGCGACGCGGTGATCCCGGCGCGGAACTTTCGCAATCCCGCCGCGGCGATCATCGCGGCGTTGTCGGTCGACAGCGCGAGGCTTGGGACAAACGTGGGAAGATCGCGCGCGTCGCCGTACGATTTGAGCGCCGCGCGCAGGCGGCTGTTGGCGGACACGCCACCGGCAATTCCAACGCTCCTCGCCTGGTAGCGCCGCGCGGCGGCACACAACCGGTCAATCAACGCGCTCACGACCACCCGCTGAAAGCTGGCGCACACGTCGGCAGTCTCTCCCTCGGAGAGACGGGGTCGGGAGTCTTTTTCCGAGTCGCCCGTGAAAGAGACTCCCGACCGCTTTGTCATCACGTACCGCGAGACCGCCGTCTTGAGACCGCTGAAGCTGAAATCGAGATCGCCCTTCAGTTCGGGCGCGTTGCGATCGGTGTGCGTAAGACGCGTCGTGGGGAGAGCGACGGCCCGATCGTTCCCGTCGCGAGCCAGTCGATCGACCACGGGACCGCCGGGATATCCAAGGCCCAGCAGCTTGGCGACCTTGTCGTAGGCCTCTCCGGCCGCGTCGTCACGCGTGCGGCTGAGAAGCTGGTACGCCCCGGGCTCGCGCACGAGATACAAACTCGTGTGTCCGCCTGACACCACCAGAACCACAGCGGGAATCGGCAGCTCGCCGTGCTCGAGGACGAGAGATTCGATGTGGCCCGCCAGGTGGTGCACGGCGACGAGCGGCAGTCCGGCCGCCACCGACGCCGCCTTGGCGAACGACGCGCCGACAAGAAGAGACCCGACGAGCCCCGGTCCCTGCGTGACGGCGACCGCGCCCAGACTGCGCCACGAGACCCCCGCCTCTCGGAGCGCTCGTTCGACCACGCCGCAAATGTCGCGAATGTGCTGCCGCGAGGCCAGTTCCGGCACCACGCCACCCCACTCACGATGAATCGGGATCTGCGAGGCGACGACGCTGGACCGGACGATCCAGGGGCGGACGGCGTCGCCCGTCTCCTCGACAACGGCGGCCGCCGTTTCATCGCACGAGGTTTCAATGCCGAGCATGAGCATATTGACGCCGGACGCCACTACTGTGTGTTACGTGCTGAACGCGCGTTTCAGCGACTCGGTGTACGGCGCCCGGAAGATCCCCTTTTCCGTGATGATCCCAGCAATGAACGTCGCCGGCGTGACATCGAAGGCCGGATTCCAGACACGCGCGCCGTCCGGCGCAAGCTGGACGCCGCTCATATGCGTCACTTCTTTCGTATTCCGCTCTTCTATGGGAATATGCGGACCGTCCGGCGTCCTCAGATCGATCGTCGATAGGGGCGCGGCAACGTAAAAAGGGATCGCGTGCTCGCGCGCGAGGACGGCGACGCTGTACGTGCCGATCTTATTGGCGGTGTCGCCATTGGCCGCGACGCGATCGGCACCAACGACGACAAAGTTCACGCGACCCTGGTACATCAAGGCACCCGCCATGCTATCGGTGATCACGGTCGTGTCGATACCGTCACGCAGGAGCTCCCAGGCGGTCAGGCGCGCACCTTGCAGGAACGGGCGCGTCTCGTCCGCGAACACGGCGACGCGCTTGCCCGCTTCGACGGCGCCGCGCACGACACCGAGAGCCGTGCCATAGCCGGCGGTGGCCAGCGCACCGGCATTGCAGTGCGTGAGGATCCGTGCGTCGGCCGGCACGACGGCGGCCCCGAAGGCCCCCATGGCCCGGCAACTCGCCACGTCCTCGTCGTGGATGGCGCCGGCCTCGCAATCGAGCCGGGCTTTGATCTGGTCCACGGATTCGCCGGCTTCCGCGGCAGTCGCGAATGTCCGCTTCATGCGCTCGATCGCCCAGAACAGGTTCACGGCCGTTGGCCGGGTCGCGGCCATCAGTTCGCACGTCGTGTAGAACTCGGCGGCGAGCTTCTGCGTGCCGGTCGCCCGGCTGCTCCGCACACCGATGGCGATGCCCATCGCCGCCGCCACGCCGATCGCCGGCGCGCCGCGAATCACCATCGTCCTGATCGCACGGGCGACCTCGCCGGCACTCTTGCAGCGCACATAGATCTCCCGGGCCGGCAGTTTGCGCTGGTCGACCATGACAATGATGTCGCCTTCTCGCGCAATGGTAGGAAGCATGTCCAATTGTCCTCCAGACTCCTTCTCCGCGATAATCTCTACGGGACCGTTTGGGACGCGTGATGCGCGACGCGGATGGAGCGATGGAGTAGCAGCGTGAACCAGCCAGCGGCGGAGCCACTGTCACCGGCCGACAGCAGCCGTCTCATCGACTTTGCACGGGCGTGCAAGGGGGCCGCACGCGTCGTGACGCTGTACCCCAGCGGGCACCCAGCCATTGCCACCACCCTCGCACGCATCGTCCAGCTCACGTCGGCCGAAGAGCTGCCGGGGCCGCTGACCATCGGCGTGCTATCCGACAGCCTGATGCTCGACGGAAAGCCCCTCGTGCGAAGCGACCCGGCCATCGCTGAACTGGCAGCCCTGCTCCACGCACATCTGGTCGGCGAGCTGACGGTGCACCCCGGCGGGGACATCGAGGCGTGGCGCGCCTTTCTGCTTCTCGTCGGCCGATCACCGGACTCGGTCCGCGCCGAGGGGGGGATGGCGCGGCTCTGGATTGCCATGGCCGGCCGCCACGTCGCACTGCGGGAGATCGACTACGCGGAGGTCCTGCGTGAGCGCGGGGGTGTCTCGGCCGGCTGGGAACAGGTCATCGCGTCCTGTCTGGACGGCGACGCGTCCACGCCAGGCGAGGACGCTGTCCGCACGCTGCTCGATGCGGCCGGCGACGCGGGCGCCCTGGGCAGCCTGATGGTGGCGCTCGACACGCGCGGCACCGAGGCCGGCCACGGCATGAGCACCAGAGCCGCGGCGCTCGTGCGCCTGCTTCAGCGCATGGTCGACGCCGTCAGGCAAACGTCGCCGGACCGTCTCCAGCCTATCATGCAGGACATGGCGACCGCCGTCGGACAGCTCTCTCCCGACATGCTGGCCTCGCTGCTGGCCGCCGGTTCCGAAGCGGGATCCATGTTTCGCGAAACAGCGGAAACGGACCGCGGATTGGCTACCGGATCAGGAATTGTCGATGCGGTCGTCAGCCACATGTCGGACAACACGATCGCGGGTTTCGTTGCGCGCAATGCGCTCGCCGGCGACGCCTCGATCGATCGCGTGGCGCACGTGTTTCAAACGCTCGTCCAGGATGGCGACCAGCGCGAGCGTCTGCTCACCATCGCGCACGACGATGCCCTGGCCTCTCCGGTCGGCGGCACAGAGGGCTTTGAAGAAGCCTGGGATCAGGTCGCGCAGAAGATGCTGACGTCCTATTCGGACAAGCCGTTCGTCTCGGACCAGTACGCGCGCGAGCTCACGAGCGCCCGGACGCAAGTCGTGGACATCGCACAGATGCACGATGACCCGCCCGAGCGCCTGAACACCTGGATGGGCACGATCGCCACCAATGAGCTTCGCGCGCTGGATCTCGCCCTCGTGCTGGATCTCCTGCGCATTGAAGAGCGCCCGGAGCGCTGGGCGACGCTGATGCGACCGGTCGTGGCGCTGCTCGAAGATCTATGGCTCGTCGGAGACATCGACGCCGCGGAGACCTTGCTGGCGACGCTCGTGCGTGAGACCAAAGCAGAGGCATCGCCGGAGCGCCGGCAGGCGGCGCTCATCGGCATTGACGTGCTCGTGGCCGGACCGATGATGCAGCACATCGTCGCGCATCTGGCCACGCTTGATGAGGAGCCGTACGAGCGGGTCAAGGCGATGTGCCTCTCGATCGGCGAGGTGCTGATTCGGCCGCTGGCGGAAGCCCTGACAGCGGAGACCCACACCCGCACGCGCGAGCGTCTTGCCGCCATTCTGATCGGGTTCGGGGCCGTGGGCCGGCGCGAAGTGGAGCGTCTGAAGCAGTCGCCGAATGCGGCGGTCCGCAGAACGGCCATCTACCTGCTGCGGGAATTCGGCGGAAGCGAGGCGCTGCCGGGACTCACGGAGCTGCTGGACGATTCGGAGCCGGAGGTACGGCGCGAGGCGGTACGGGCCATTCTCAACATCGGCAGCGAGCCGGCGTTCCGTGTCCTGGAGCAGGCGCTGACCAATGGGACGGCTGCGGGGCGTGAAGCGATCATGCACTCGCTCGGGCACGTGCGCGACGAGCGCGCGACGCCCCTCTTTGCGTACCTGCTCCGGCACGTCAATCATCGGGGTCCGCTCGTATCGATTCATCTGCGCGCGATCGAAGCACTCGGCACGCTGAAGGATCCCGCGGGGGTACCCGCGCTCAAGGAGGCTCTGTACCGAGGCGAGTGGTGGGCGCCGCGACGCACGGCTCTTCTTCGCAGGACGGCGGCGGCGGCCCTGGCCCGGATCGGCACGCCGGAGGCGGGCGGCGTCCTAGACGATGCGATCCAATCGGGATCGCGCCTGGTCCGGACGGCCGCGCGGACACACGCACTGTCGCGCCGTCGACCGTCGAGCGGAGACCAGTCGTGACAACGCCCCGGACGCAGCTGGGAGAAGAATTCGTCCGGCGCCTGGGCGCCACCCTGCGGTCCACACAGCTGTACTCGAAGAGCCACCCGATCATTGCCCGCAACCTCGAAGCGTTGGCGACCGTCCTCCAACGACTCCACGGCTCGAACCCGTCGGTCGTCATGGGCATCGTCGGCGACGAAGTGATCGTGGACGATTTGCCGCTGCCCAAAGGCGAGAGCTTCGCGGGCCTCGTGCGCCGCCTGAAGCAGGTCGGTGTCGAGCGGGTGACGATCGAACGGGGCGTCACGGTCCAGGAACTCGCGGCATTCATCGAAGGCGTGACGACAACCGACGCGCCAGCGGCGGGCGAACCGGCGCTCCTCCCAACGTTCCCGCACATTCGCGTCGGACGCGTCTCCATGGAGGAGCGGGTCGAGGGTACGACCGCCGACATGGCGACGTTCAAACGGCTGTACAGCGATGCAGTGTCGGTCGCCGAGGCCGTCTGGGGCGGCGCGCAGACCGAATCGCAGCCCGACGCGAAGATGGCGCGCACGATGATCGACGGCCTCGCACAAGCCGTGTCCCAGAACCGTACGGCCCTCCTCGCTCTCACCACCCTGAAGGACTACGACAACTACACGTTCACGCACATGGTGAATGTCTCGATCCTCACGATGGGACAGGCGCGCGCGCTCGGGATCGATGGCGCGCTGCTGCGCGAATTCGGCCTCGCGGCGCTGATGCACGACATCGGCAAGGTCCGCACGCCGCTGGAGATCCTGAACAAGCCCGACAAGCTCACCGACGACGAGTTCGCGATCATGAAGCGTCACACGCTCGATGGCGCCGAAATTCTTCGAGGGACGCCGGAGATCCCCACGCTCGCGCCGGTGGTCGCTTTCGAGCATCACCTGCGACTCGACGGCTCCGGATATCCCTCGGGCGTGAAGCGCGCGTCCCTCAATCTGGCCACGATGCTGTGCAGCATCGCCGACGTGTACGACGCGATGCGCTCCTATCGCAGATACCAGCAGTCATTTCCCACCGATCGCGTGCTCGAGGTGCTCAAGAGAAATGACAGTCAGCAGTTCGACCGGCACCTCGTCCGCCGGTTCGTGCAGTTGATCGGCATCTATCCGGCGGGGAATCTGGTGACGCTCACGAACGGTGACGTCGCGGTCGTCACGAAGGTGTACGCGCCCGATCCGCACCGGCCTCAGGTGCGCGTCGTCATCGACCGAGCGGGCCTGCGCCTGGAGACGCCGTACCTCGTCAATCTCTGGGAACACGAGTCCAATCCCGGCCAGGACGTGGCGATCGCCGCACCGATTGACGCGGGGGTTCTCGGCATCGATCCGCTGGCCTTGATGGAGATTGACGCCGTCTCCCACCGGTAATGGACAGTTTCACGGCGAGAGTCCTCAACGTGGTGCGGCGAATCCCGCCCGGGCGTGTCGCCACCTACGGCGATGTGGCGGCGCTGGCCGGGAAGCCGCGCGCGGCCCGCGCGGTCGGCAACATCATGCGCGAGTGCCGCCGGCCCGACGTGCCCTGTCATCGCGTCGTCGCCGCCCTTGGCCGCCTCGGTGGCTATGGAGGACGGGAGGCGCTCAAACGGGCGCTGCTCGTGGCGGAGGGCGTCGCGATGAAGGGTTCGCGAATCAGACTCGAGGCCTGCCGCGTGACCGGCGTACGAAGCGTCGCCGTGAAGAGGCCCCGCCGTTAAGCGATCGCGGCTGCTGGCACTGCGCGTGCCGAAACCGATATAATTGCCGCGTTCACCTCAGCCGCGCGTCTGTGTTCCAGACGCCAGGAGACAGCAATGAAGTCATCTGTTCTGCATGGAGCCCTGATTGTGGGCTTGGTGGTGGGCCTGGGCCTGGTGGGGTCGAGCGCTGGCACCGTGTATGCGCAAAAGCCAGGACAGGGGCACACCGCCCCCAAGGCGCAGCCGGCGAGCGCCCCGGCGCCCAACGCGCCCGGTGGTGAAATTGCGCTCGGTGCGATCCACCTGTCGAAGGGCGTGAAGGCCGATGGCAAGTCGCTCCCGGCTGGCACGTATCAGGTACGCGTCACGGCGGAAACGGCGTCGCCGAATGCGGCCGGACAAAGTCAGGGACTCGAGCGCTGGATGGAATTCGTGCAGGGCGGGAAAGTCAAGGGTCGCGAGGTCGTGACGATCATTCCGCAATCTGAAATCGCCCACGTCCAGAAGGACGCTCCGCCGGCTGCGAATTCATCGAAGTTCGAAGTGCTCAAGGGTGGCGACTACATGCGCCTGTGGATCAGGCGGGGCGCCAATCACTACCTGGTGCACTTCCCCGCGTAGCTAGGGCAGGCAGGGCCGGCAAGCCAGGCAGGACAGGCAGGAAGATCGCTCGCTTTCAGATTCGCTTGGTTCCCCGGCCAGCCCGGCGCGCCGTGCCCGCCTCGCCTGCCCTGTCGGCCCTCGTCAAATCGCCATCACATCGAACTGCTCGTGGTGCAGTAGTGCGTCGGACTTGACGGCGACGTCCTTGCCGATCGCCTGGCGCAAATCCACGAGCACCTCGCCCTCTTCTTCCTTCAGTGCGCGGGCAATGTCGGGGTTCACGCGCAATAGCAGACGGTGCCCGTTCAGATCAGGACCGATCTTCCGGACTTCACTGAGAATCTCGTAGCAGATGGTGGCGGCCGACTTGATGACACCGGTGCCGGAGCAATACGGGCACGGCTCCGTCAGCACCCGTTCGAGACTCTGTTTCACCCGTTTGCGCGTGATGATGACGAGCCCAAAGTCCGCCACCTGCAGCGCCTTCGATGGCGAGCGATCCTTCTTGAGCTCCAGTTCGACGGCCTGCAGCACCTTCAGCCGGTTCTTCTTCTCCTCCATGTCGATGAAGTCGAGCACGATGATGCCCCCGAGATCGCGCAGTCTGACCTGACGCACGATCTCCTTCACCGCCTCGAGGTTCGTCTTGACGATCGTGTCCTCGAGCCGGCCGCTCGACTTCTTTCCGACGTACCGTCCGGTATTCACGTCGATCGCCACGAGCGCCTCGGTCTGGTTGATGACGATCGACCCGCCGGACTTCAACCAGACCTTGCTCTTGAGCGCCTTGTCGATCTCGGCCTGCACGCCGTACTCCTCGAAAATCGGAAACGGCTTCGAGTGCAGCTTCACGCGTGGTGCGAGGGTCGGGAGAATGCGCTCCACGAGTTCGAGCACGCGCTGATGATCGCCCGGATTGTCGATGCGGATGGTCTGGAACTCGTCCGTCAGCAGATCGCGCAGCAGCTTCCCGACAAGACTCGGCTCGCGGTAGACGACCGCGGGCGCGCGAGACTTCTCCATCTTCTGGCGAATGTCGGTCCAGATGCCGTGGAAGGCCTCGAGGTCGCTGACAATGTCTTCCTTGGGACGGCCGCCGGCCGCGGTGCGGATGATGACGCCGCCCGTGAAACCGTGCGACTCGCGGAACTCCCGCACGATACCGCGAAGGCGCGACCGTTCCTCGCGAGATTCGATCTTCCTGGAGACGCCGACGTGATCGACCGTTGGCATGAACACCAGAAACCGTCCGGGCATCGTCACGTGGGAGGTGAGCCGGGCCCCTTTGGTGCCAAGCGGCTCCTTGACGACCTGCACCAGGATCTCCTGGCCCTCCTTGAGCAGGTCCTCGATCTTCGCCTGCTGGCGCTCGTGCTCGCCGTCCCGATCGTTGGCAGGCCTGGGCTCTCCGCCCGGACCATCCTCGTCCGCCGCTTCGAGCTTGTCGAATTCCTCCAGCGTATCGATGACCTCGGCGACGTACAGAAAACCGTCGCGCTCGAGTCCGATGTCGATGAATGAGGACTGCATGCCGGGCAGGACCTTCGAAACCCGGCCCTTGTAGACGTTGCCGACAACACCGCGGTGGCGTTCACGTTCGACGAACAGTTCCGCAACCAGATCGTCTTCGAGGATGGCCACCATCGTTTCGTGGCCGTTCGAGGAGATGATCATCTCCTTGGTCATTCAGCAAACTCCTGGAGCTTTCAGCTCTCGGCTCTCAGCTATCAGCTATCAGCTATCAGCAGAACTCGACGTTCCTGCCTGAAAGCCGAAAGCCGACAGCTGAGAGCTGCCAGCTCTGTTAGTTTGTGAATCTGCGCATGCGGACGTTGAGCACCAGCCCGAACCCGGCGAGCGTGGCGATCATCGACGAACCTCCGTAGCTCATGAGCGGAAGCGTGAGCCCTTTGACGGGCGCCAGTCCGGCCGACATGGTGATGTTGTACATCACCTGGAAGGTGAAGCTGGCCAGCACACCGAGCACGAGATAGGAGCCGAGGCGATCCTTGGAGAGACGGGCCGCCTCGAGCGCGCGCAGAATCACGAATAAATACAAGCCGAGCGTCACGAGGACGCCGGCAAACCCCTGTTCCTCGGCCAGCACCGAGAAAATGAAATCGTTATGGGCCACCGGGAGAAACCGCAGCTGACCCTGCGTCCCCTTCTTGAAGCCCTTGCCAACGAGCCCGCCTGATCCCACCGTGATGCGCGCCTGAATCTGCTGGTATCCGGCGCCCTTCGCGTCCTGTGAGGGATCGAGAAATGTCGAGATTCTGGATTTCTGGTAGTCCTTCAGCGCGAACCGCCAGGCGATCGGCGCCGCGAGGAGGAAGCACACGCACATCACGCCGAGAATGCGCATTTGCATCCCGGCAAGATAGGCAACCGCGAGGAACACCGGAATCAGGGTCACCGCCGTACCCAGATCGGGCTCCCTCGCAATGAGCGCAAGCGGCAGAGCGGTGAGCCCGGCACCAATCGCGAGGTCGGCCCAACCCGGCATGCCCCGATTCTCCCCAAAGAACTTGGCGAGCACGAGAGCCACGCCAACTTTGGCAAATTCGGACGGCTGCAGGTTGAGGGGTCCGAGGGCAACCCATCGCCTCGCGCCCATCTGGGTCGATCCCAGAAACGCCACGTACACGAGTGCCGCCAGCAGGCCCACGTAGATGAGATGAGACTTGTCGGCAAACGCGCGGTAGTCGAGCGTCAGCATGAATACCATGGCCCCCAGTCCGAGCACAATGGCGTACAGCTGCGTGACGTAGAGATGTGACGTGCCGCGCGTGGGGTCGGCCGTGGTGCTGAAGATCATGACCACGCCAAGCGTGCAGAGCGCGAGGATGGCGGCCAGCAGCGCCCAGTCGATGTGATAGTACAGCCGTCGTTCAAACATGATTCACCGCGTCGCTTCGGCGGCCGTCGCCTGGCCGGGCACGGGGATCGGGGGCGAGATCGGTTCGTCTCCGTCGACCGGAGGGATCGTCACCAGACCCTTGGCCCCGAGGGAAGGCAGCGGCTGGCGTTCCCGTTTCGCGAAAAAGGTCTCGAGCACGTGCTTCGCAATCGGCGCCGCGGTCGTGCCACCGTGGCCGCCGTGTTCGACGAACACGACACCCGAG
>JBGOTP010000053.1:0-19990 GCA_041476545.1 Vicinamibacteria bacterium
ATCGCGTTGTTCGGGCTGTTCCAGGCCATTTTCATGGCCAACGCCGGGGGTGCGTGGGACAACGCCAAGAAGATTGTCGAGGTCGAACTGAAACAGAAGGGGACGCCGCTGCACGCGGCGACCGTGGTGGGTGATACGGTCGGGGACCCGTTCAAGGACACCTCGTCGGTGGCCCTCAACCCGGTGATCAAGTTCACGACGCTGTTTGGGCTGCTCGCGGTTTCTCTTGCCGTTCGGCTCGCCGCGGACCAGGGTGCGTTCCTCGGGCACGCCTTATCCGCTGTTTTCTTTGGCCTTTCGACCATCTTCGTCTGGCGTTCGTTTTATGGGATGCGGATTGGGTCGGGCAAGGTGTAGAGTGCCCGATGGTTGGATTTCGGTGTCTAACGACCAGGAAGCATTCGCTCGTTGACTGTCCGTTTTTGGACTGGCTATAATCGGCGCCCTTGGCCCCGATCCTGTATGAACGCGGGCTGTTGTAATCGCGGGCGACTACTCCGAGGAGGAGAACCGTGCCAGGTGATTTGTTCGCCGAAGTAGTCAACCCGACGGTCAAGATCGGCGCGAAGAAGTGGTACACGGTTCCACTGTCGATCTTGGTGCATGTCGTGGCGCTCGCGTCCGTGATTATCATTCCGCTGATCGCGATGGACGCGCTGCCCGTGGTACCGACGATGACGGCCTTCGTGGCCGCGCCCCCCCCACCGCCTCCCCCGCCGCCCCCGCCGCCCCCCCCCCCTGCCGCAGTAGCGCCCAAGCCGCCGGTTCCAGAGGCGAATCCCACGGCAGCGCCGGTGGAAGCCCCGAAGGAGATTAAGCCGGAGCCCGTTGCAGCGCCGACAGTCAACCGGTCGGCCGTTACTGGCGTTGAAGGGGGAGTCGTGGGCGGGGTGATGGGCAATATCGTCGGCGGTCTTGTCGCGGCGCCGCCGCCGCCGCCCCCCCCACCGCCGCCGCCGCCCCCGGTGCGTGTCGGGGGTGCCATCAAGGCACCGACGAAGATCAAAGACCTCAGTCCGGTGTATCCGCCAATTGCCCAGGCCGCGCGCAAGGAGGGCATTGTCATTGTCGAGTTGCTGGTGGGCATGGATGGCCACGTCAAAGACGCGAAGGTGCTGAGGTCGGTTCCGCTCCTGGATGCGGCGGCGCTCGACGCGGTGAAGCAGTGGGTGTACACGCCGACGTTGCTGAACAACGTGCCGCAGGAGATCTTTATCACCGTGACGGTGACGTTCTCGCTGCACTGATATCTGGTTTTTGACGATCGAAATATCGCTCTCGTAACCTCAGCCTGGATGGAGGATAGACCGTGGATTTCATGTCGATGTGGGCGTCAATGGGATTTCTGGCTCATGGTGTGGCCTTCGTGCTCTTGATCATGTCAATGTGGTCGATTGGCGTGGCCGTCGAGCGCATCATGACGTTCAACAAGGCGCGTAGCCAGTCGAAGCTGTATGCGCCGCAGGTCGCCAAGCACCTGAAAGAGGGACGGTTGAAAGACGCGATCGCGCTCTCCTCCTCCAAGAACTACCGGTACAGTCACCTCGCCAAGGTCGTGCTCGCGGGACTTCAGGAATATCAGTTCCAGCAGGACAGCGGTTCGGGGATGAGTCGTGAAGATCTTCTGGATTCGGTGCGCCGCTCGATTCAGCGCGCCTCGGCGCTCACCGCCTCGGACCTGAAGAAGGGCGTTGCCGCTGTTGCGACGATCGGTTCCACGGCGCCATTCGTCGGGCTGTTGGGCACGGTCGTGGGCGTCATCAACGCGTTCCAGGGCATCGCCACCAGCGGCTCGGGTGGTATCGGATCGGTCTCGGCCGGTATTTCGGAAGCCCTCGTTGAGACCGCGGCCGGTCTCTTCGTCGCGATTCCCGCAGTGTGGTTCTACAACTACCTCACGGGCCGTGTCGAGTACTTCAACGTGGAGATGGACAACTCCTCGTCGGAGCTCGTCGACTATTTCATCAAGAAGACGGCATAAGAGGCGTTCGGATCGGGAACGGCCGAAACCTCCAAAATCGAAAGAGTAGGAGTAGTAGTTATGTCAATGGACATGGGCGGTGCCAAGGGCGGCATCAAGTCCGACATCAACGTCACGCCGCTTGTCGACGTCATGCTGGTGCTGCTCATCATCATGATGCTGATCGCTCCGATGCTGCAGGAGGGCGTCAGCGTGAGGCTACCGGTCGCCGGGAACACGAAGGACAAGCCGTCGACGCAAGACCAGACGGTCATCGCCATCGCGTCGAACAAGGATATCTATCTGAACGCGAAGCTCGTGCAGAAGGGCGATCTGGCGAATAAGATCAACGAACTCCTGGAGAACAAGAAGGAAAAGACCGTGCTCATCAAGGCGGACCGGGATGTTGAGTACGGCGCGGTGATGGGAGCGATGGACGAGCTCCGTCAGGCTGGTATCGAGGACATCGGTCTCATCACCGATCCCAAGAAGACGCCGGGCGCCGCGGCGGGAGGCCGATAATGGCACACCACCATCATCATCTGGGCGCGGATACGGTTGTCACCGCCGAGGCGATGCACACCAGCGCGGACATGAACGTGACGCCGCTCATCGACGTGCTGCTCGTTCTGCTCGTGATCTTCATGGCAGCGCTGGACCTCACACAGAAAGGCGTCGACATCAATCTGCCGCTCGAAACCAAGAGCGCGAAGGCCGACACGTCAACCGTCAGCCAGATCCTGCTGGATTACACGGCGGACGGTCGTATCGCGATCAACCACCAGGACATCACCATCCAGGAACTCGAGGCGCGGCTTCGGAGCATTTACGAACAGCGCAAGGACAAGACGATGTTCATTGCGGGCGCCGAGACGATTCGCTACGCGAATATCATCGCCGTCATCGACGCCGCGAAGGGCGCTGGCGTCGAGAAGGTGGGAATCATTACCTCGGGCATGCGCAAGGCCGCCGGCGTTCCGAGCGGCAACTGATTCCGGATCCGCGCGGGCCCCAACCGGCGGGAAACCAAGAGAATAGAACGACGAAAGGCCGTCAGATGCGTCTGGCGGCCTTTCGTCGTTTCATCGCGGGTGTGGCGGGTCCGTCCCTCTGCTCTCGCCGCCGGAATCCGCGACTGAGCAGAGGCCCCGTCGCCCCAAGCGGCTACTAACTGACGCCAGCCGTCTGTTTCTTTCGCAGGTCGTTGGCCTTCTCGCTGAGCTTCTTGGCCTCGTCGATCAGGGCCGTCTGCTTGGACGGATCCTTCTCGAGCAAGGCTTGCTGACGCAGGAGAAGACCCTTGAACACGATAGCGTCCACGTAGTCGCCCTTGAGCTTGATGGCTTTGTCCGAAGCCTCCAGGCCCTTCTGGACGTAGTCTTTTTTCTCGCTGTCACGCAGCTTCGGATCGCCTCGCACTTCGTCCCAGTAGTACTGGGAAACCATATGGAACGCTTCCGGGTTGGTCGGCTCCTTCTGCGCGCGCTCTTCCAGGGCCAGGATCGTTTTGTCGAATTGGCCCTGGCGATTGTAGTAGCCGGCCAGGGTGGTATACACGGCGGGTTCGTTCGGATTGACCTCCTTGGCCTTCAAGTACATCTGCTCGGCCTCCGGGTATGCTCCGGCGTCCTCGTAGATCTTGGCCAGGGCAAAGTAGTTGGTCGTTTCCTTCGGGTCCATTTGTATCATCTTCTGGACCACCGGCTCAGCTTTTGCCGGGTCGTTCAGTTTCTCAGCGCCATATGCGGCTACCAGGTATTCGAGCGAACGTCTCCCGAGCGTCTTCTCGGTCGGATCCGTGGCGCCTGCCAGCTTCTCGGCGGAGATTTGATAATTCTTCACCGCCTTCTCCATCAGCGCGTCGTTCTCGGGTTTCCCCTTGTCGATTGACCGAAAGAGGTTGTCGTAGCTGTTGCCGAGGTAGAAGTAGGCGCTGTTGAGCTCAGGGTAGGCCTGAACCGCAACTTCGTACAGTTGGACCGCCTGCTTGTAATCCTGCTTCGTGTAGGCCACATTAGCTTCCTTGAACGACTTCATGGCCTGCAGCCGCCCCCACTGGGCGCAGCCAGCCATTGAGACCAGGGCCACCACGGCCACGACCAGCGACGCACCCGATAGAGTTCTCATTGGACCCGTTCGACGACCGTCATTCTGCATGTGTCCGATCCTTGCTGGGCAGGTTGAAGATTCAATTGGCCGGAATCGCGCAAGTATAGTGAAGCGAAAAAACGTACGTCAAGACGGCCGGGCCCTCCATATGATGATCTAAGCGGCCGTCCGACAAGAAATTAGACACCAAATTCCATGATTCGCTTCGAGAACCTCCTGGAAAAGGTCCGGGCTTATAGTCCGGACGCCGACGTCGAGCTGCTCCGGCGCGCCTACGTGTTCTCGGCGTTCGAGCACAAGGGACAGGTCCGGCACTCCGGGGAGCCGTATCTCATTCATCCTCTCGCAGTTGCGGACTTCCTCGCCGACATGAAGCTCGATGTTGTGGCTATTGCCGCCGGACTCCTGCACGACGTGGTCGAGGATACATTGACGACCATCGAGCGGATCCGGGAGCTGTTCGGGCCCGAGGTGGCGCACGTCGTCGAAGGGGTCACCAAGATCAGCGCCATCCGCTTCTCGTCGACCGAGGAACGCCAGGCCGAGAATTTCCGGAAGATGCTGCTGGCCATGGTGGACGACATCCGCGTCATCCTCGTCAAGCTCGCGGACCGGCTCCACAATATGCGGACGTTGAGCCATCTGCCCGAGGAGCGCCGCGTGTCCGTCGCGGAGGAGACTCGGGACATCTACGCGCCCATTGCCAACCGTCTGGGTATGAGCAAGGTCAAGAACGAGCTCGAGGAACTCTCGTTTCGCTATCTGGAGCCGCGCGTCTATGAGAACCTGCGGGTCCAGGTGGATGCGAGACGCCGCGCGACCGAAGGCCTGATTGAGCAGCTGAAGAACACGATCGCGACGAAACTCCACGACGCGTCGGTCCCCGTCGTGGAGATCGACGGTCGTATCAAGCGACTCTGGAGCATTCATCAGAAGTTGAAGGCGCAGCGCATCGAACTGGATCAGGTGTACGACTTCATCGCCCTCCGCATCGTCACGACCAGCGTGAAGGATTGTTACGCCGCGCTTGGCATCATTCATCAGACGTGGTCGCCGGTGCCGGGCCGGATCAAGGATTTCATCGCCATGCCGCGGCCGAACGGGTATCAGTCGCTGCACACGTCGGTCATCAGCGATCGAGGCATGCCCTTCGAACTGCAGATTCGCACGATTGAGATGCATCGCATGGCGGAGGAAGGCATTGCCGCGCACTGGAAGTACAAGGAAGGGCGAGTGGGTGACCACAAGGATGAGCGCTACTTCCAGTGGATGCGGCAGCTGCTCGAGTACCAGCAGGAAGTCCGTGATCCTCAGGAGTTCATTCAGAATTTGAAGGTCGACCTCTATCCCGAGGAGGTGTACACGTTCACGCCGAAAGGCCAGGTCAAGGCATTCCCGCGCGGGGCGACGCCCATCGACTTCGCGTATTCCATTCACACCGACGTCGGACATCAATGCGTCGGAGCGCGGGTGAACGGCAAGATGGTGCCGCTGCGCGCTCATCTCAGAAACGGCGACATCGTCGAGATTGTGACCTCTACGGGGCACAAGCCGAGTCGTGATTGGCTGAACTTCGTGGTCACATCGCACGCGCGATACAAGATCAAGCACCTGATCCGGCTGGAAGAGCGCACGCGCGCCATCGATCTCGGCCGCAAAGTGTTCGAGAAGGAGGCCCGCCGCTACGACGTCAGCCCGAAGGGCATCCAGGACACCGAGGCGTTCACCCAGGCACAGGCCGAGGCGGGAGCCAAGACACCCGAGGATCTGTTCGCGCTCATCGGCTACGGCACGCTCTCGGCGAAGCAGCTGCTCGGTCGGCTCGTGCCGGCGGATCGGCTTCGCGAGAAAGCGCCCGAAGGCGTGGTCAGTGCGGCCGTCAGACGCGCCTTCGGCGGAGGCGAGGAAAAGATTCGCGTGAGCGGATCGGACGATGTGCTTGTCTTCCGCGCGCGGTGCTGCAATCCGATTCGTGGCGAGAAGATTGTCGGGTACATCACCCGCGGCAAGGGCGTCTCCGTCCACTCCGCAACGTGTCCGAATGTCATCAATCTTCTCTACGATCCCGAGCGCCGCATAGCCGTCGAGTGGGACAAGAACAACACGGGTGAGCAGGCAGTCAACTACATCGTCAAGCTGACCATGGAGGTGGAGGATCGCAAGGGTCTGCTGGCGGCGGTTAGCGCGAAAATTGCCGACATCAACACGAACATCAAGAATATGGAGGCGCGCGCGGGCGAGGAAAACCAGCAAGCACGAATCGATGTGACAATTGAGATCAGCGATCTCAAGCACCTCGAGAAGGTGATCAAGTCGCTACGGGGTGTCAAGGGCGTGCTCGACGTCTCCCGCGCCGCGCGTTAGACAGAGGCGATGGCGTCGATTTCAATGCGCGCGTCCCGCGGCAGCCGGGCCGCCTGCACTGTGGATCGCGCGGGATACGGTTCCGAGAAGTAGGCCTTGTAGGCTTCGTTCATGGCCGCAAAGTCGTTCATGTCCGCAAGAAAGACAGTCGTGCGGACAACATGGTCATAGGTCAGACCGCCGGCTTCGAGAAGGGCGCCAATGTTGTCGAGGATGCGTCTGGTCTGGGTCCCGATGTCGCCTGCGATCATCTGTCCTGTTACCGGATCGGCGGGGACCTGTCCTGAGACAAACAGCAGCTGTCCGATGCGCAGCGCGGAGGAGTAGGGCCCGAACGCCTCGGGTGCGTTTGGGCTCGTGATGGCCAACTTCATGACACGCTACGCGGCCTTGACCACCTTCCGCGAGCGCAAACACCGTGTGCAGACACGAATTCGCTTGACGCCGCCGTTGATCGCCGCCCGGACCGTCTGCAAGTTCGGTTCGAACCGCCGTGCGCTGACATTGTGCGCGTGGCTCACCTGACGGCCGACGACGGGACCCTTCCCGCAGATTTCACATCGCTTTGCCATTACTGATTCCCTGCTGCTGTCAGCTCTCGGCTATCAGCCGTCAGCTTTCAGTCCGGTGTTCCCTGAGCGCCGCAAGCTGTGAGCTGCGGGCTGGAGCGGACAAACCGTAAGTATATCGGGTCGTTCAGGACACGATCAAGCGAGAGGCTTCGTGCCCACCCCCGGTCCCAGACGAGCGGTCGCCCTTTGCAATCACTCTCCCGAGCAGTTCCAGAAGCGCGCGGTCGTTTCGTGGTTCAACGGTGCGCATTTCCCGCGCCGCTCCTCCCAGGCGGCGGAGGACGACCGCTGCCTCCCGTTCGAACGCCGTGCCTCCGCTCTTGCCGGCGTCGGCAAGGAGGGGCTTCAACGCCGTCGCGAGATGCTCGGCAACGGCCGATGTCGGCCTGGGCTCGTAGATGATGCCACGGGCCGCCGTCTCGAACGTGGCGGCCAGCGCATCCGCCGCCTCCGCCACATCCGCGTCCGTCAGGAGATGCAGCGCCGGAGGCTGATAACGCACGAGGAAGGCGCCCGTCACGAGAAAGAGCTGCGACTGCCGTTCGCTGAAGTCCCGCATGTATTGAATAAGAAGGGCCACGTCACGCTGTTGCTGACGAAGGAGGACGGACGGGGGATGTTCACGTGCGGTCGTGAGATAAGGACAGTCCCCGGGGCACTGGATTTCAGCAAGCCGCTTGGTTCCGCAGCACACCGGACAGATGTCCTGGCGGAGCGCCGGGCACTTTCGCCGTGCTTTTCGCTGGCTGCAAAGGGGACAAGTCACGCGGGCTGTATTGTATGGCCGTGTAGAAATTCACCTGCGGTTTTTGTCATTTTCCGTCAATTTCGAGACACTCCAGTCGTCTCCCAAAGCGGACAAGCTGGGCCATTGTCGCTCGAACCGATCCCTACTGACTTGCGTCTAAACAGACAATTGTTTGAACGATCGGTCCATTCAAATGAGAGACGATCTATTAGTCTATTGTTATCAGTATCTTACTGGAAATATTCACGAGCACGTGCACGATAGCCGGTCTTGAGCCATGGTAGCGAGTGCAATTGTCAGACGCCGTCCCCTCTAGGCTGGTGTGTTTGTGATGGGACTCTAGCTCATGTTAGTATTGGCCATTCATTTGCATAGACACGGCAATCTTAGTGGCGACAGCGGCGGCCCGGCGTTCCGGGCGAGGAAGGGGCGGCGGTGATGAAGAAGAAGAACTTAGCGGCGGGAGGCCAGGTGAAGGAGCGTTCCCGCTATGGCGAATTGAAGCGCATGCTGGAAGATCGGCAGCGGGAAATTCACGCTGAAGTCCAGGGTCGGATGCGTGATGCCCGAGCGGAAGGCACGTGGGGCGGCAAGCTCAACGAAGTACTGGACGCGGTTGAAAGTTCCGAGGCCGACATCCAGGAGGAGATCGAGTTCGCGCTCATTCAGATGAAGTCGGAGACGCTGAATAAGATCAACGACGCGCTGTCGCGTCTTGAGCAGGGCAACTACGGCAACTGCTTCGAGTGTGGCGAAGAGATTGCCGAGAAGCGGCTGCGGGCGCTCCCCTTCGCCGTTCGCTGCAAGACCTGCGAAGAAGCTCGCGAGAATGCCGAGCAGCGCGAACGCAACATGAGCGCGCGGCGTGGCACGTCGTCCCTGTTCATCGACATGTAAGACCCGGCGTTCCCGCGAATGTGGGCTTCGCCGGTGGCGGAGCCCGCGTTTCTCCCCACCGGCGCTTTCCCAGACAGCAGCCAAAACCGCCTGGCCCGATCGACACCGGCCCGGGCGACAACTTCGGAGGTCGCTATGAGCGATCAGATTGAGAATCTGGGGACAGAGGACACTTCCGTCGGCGAACGGCCTCTCGCGCTTCCGGCAGAGCTGCCGATTCTTCCGCTGCGAGACACGGTCCTCTTTCCCAATTCGTTCATGCCACTCGCCGTGGCGCGCGAGAGCTCCGTCCACCTCATCGACGATGCGATTGCCAATGGCAAACTGATCGCCGTGTTCACGCAGCGTGACGCGAGCGTCGACGAGCCGGACAAGAACGACCTGTACGGCGTGGGTACGGCGACGCACATCCATAAGATGTTCAAGCTGCCGGATGGGAGCCTGCGTCTCATTGTCCAGGGGCTGGCGCGCCTGACCCTGGAGACGGTCGTCTCGACCCAGCCGTATCTCCGCGCGAGCGTCACGGCGGCGACGGAAGGTACCAACGACGCGGATCGGCTGGAGATCGATGCCCTGGCGCGCAACATCAAGACGAACTTCCAGCAAGTGGTGTCGCTGTCCCCGTTGCTGTCGGACGATCTGCAGACCCTGGCGATGAACATCGGCGAGCCGGGCCGTCTGGCCGACTTCATCGCGTCGAGTTTGTCGACGATTAGCACCGCAGTCAAACAGGAAGTGCTCGAAACGCTCGACATTCGGACGAGGATGGACAACCTCAATCGCATTCTGATCAAGGAGCTCGAGGTGCTCGAGCTCGGCTCGAAGATTCAATCGCAGGTCCAGTCCGAGGTCGGGAAGAACCAGCGCGAGTACTTCCTGCGCGAGCAGATGAAGGCGATTCAGAAGGAACTCGGCGAAGGCGACGATCAGACGAAAGAGATTGAGGAACTCGGGGAGAAAATCGAGGCCGCGGGCATGCCGGAGGCCGTGCGGAAGGAAGCGCTCCGCGAGCTCGATCGCCTGTCCCGGATGCCGGTGGCGGCCGCCGAGTACACCGTGTCACGGACCTACGTCGACTGGCTCGTGGCGCTGCCGTGGGCGAAGCGGACCGACGAGGTCATCGATCTGCCTCATACGAAGGCGGTGCTCGATACGGATCACTCCGGCCTCGAAAAAGCCAAGGATCGCATTCTCGAGTATCTGGCCGTCCGCAAACTCAATCCTTCCGTGAAGGGACCGATTCTGTGCTTCGTCGGACCGCCGGGAGTCGGCAAGACATCGCTGGCGCGATCCATCGCCGAGTCCCTCGGACGCAAGTTCGTTCGCGTGTCGCTTGGCGGCATGCGTGATGAGGCCGAGATTCGGGGGCATCGACGGACGTACATCGGTGCACTCCCCGGCCAGATCATCCAGGGCCTGCGGCGCGCCGAGTCGAAGAATCCGGTATTCATTCTGGACGAGATCGATAAACTCGGCTCGGACTTCCGAGGCGATCCCTCGTCGGCGCTGCTCGAGGTGCTCGACCCGGAACAGAACAACACGTTCCGTGATCACTACCTCGATGTCCCGTTCGATCTGTCCGAGGTCCTGTTTATCACCACGGCGAACGTCCTCGATCCGGTTCCGGCAGCCCTGCGGGACCGGATGGAAGTGCTGGAAATCGCGGGATACACCGAGGAAGAGAAGCTGCAGATCGCGACAGCCCACCTGGTGGACAAGCAGGTGAAGAATCACGGCCTGTCGCCCGAGTACATCCGCTTCACACCGGCGGCATTGGGCCAGGTCATCCGCGGATATACTCGCGAAGCCGGGGTCAGAAATCTCGAGCGGGAGATCGGATCTATTTGCCGGAAGACCGCCCGGCGGCTTGCCGAGGGCGACAACTCGCCGGTCGAGGTCACGCCTGACGTGGTCGTGCAGATGCTCGGGGCGCCGAAGTTTCTCGACGAGGAGATGGAAGAGCGGACCAAGGATCCCGGTGTTGCCATTGGCCTCGCCTGGACCCCGGCCGGCGGCGAGGTGCTGTTCATCGAGGCCTCGAGGATGGCCGGCACGGGGTCGCTCACGCTGACCGGACAGCTCGGCGATGTCATGAAAGAGTCGGCCCGCGCCGCGCTTTCCTGGTTGCGGACTCACGCGCGCGAGTACGGTATCGATCCGGATTTCTTCAAGAACGCGGAAATGCACGTGCACGTGCCCTCGGGCGCGATCCCCAAGGATGGGCCGTCAGCAGGTGTCACGATGGCGACCGCGATGGCCTCCCAGTTGACCGGGCGTCCGGTGCGGGGCGACGTGGCGATGACGGGCGAGATGACGCTCTCGGGACGGGTCCTCCCCATCGGCGGCGTCAAGGAGAAGGTACTCGCGGCCCGGCGGGTCGGCATCCGCGAGGTGATCCTGCCGCGGCAGAATGCGAAAAACATCAACGAGGATTTGACGCCGGAACTTCGGCAGGATATGACGATCCACCTCGTGTCGACTATCGACGAAGTGCTGGCGCTTGCCTTGCAGCCCGTCTCTTCCGATCTGCGGCCCCAGGCGATCGCAGCGAAGGAGTCAAAGCCGCGCGGGCCCGCCGCCGTCCGACCGTAAATGCCCGTCGACTGTCCTCCCCGGCAACGGCCCGGTGTCGCGCTGGCACCGGGCCGTTGATCTGTACGCGAATTCCGAATCCGTTTCCGTGCTGCTCGCCTCTCGTCTGCCGCCCGCCTACGAGCGGGAAGACACCGGAGTCGATAGAATTGAAGAGTGGGCTCAGGGATTGGCATCGTCGGCAGCGGAGCAGTCGCACAAGCGCTCGGTCGCGTGCTCCGGGATGCCGGACAGCCGGTCGTGGCGGTCGCAAGTAGGACGCCGTCGAGCGCCCGGCGGGCCGCGGCGTTCATGGGACCGGGAGTCCGCGCGATTGCGTGTGAGGAGCTTCCCCATCTCGCGACGCGAGTGATCGTAGCGATGTCGGATGATGGCGTCACGCCCACGGCGGAAGTTCTGGCGCGGGCCGGCTTCACCGCGGGAACCGCACTGCACACCTGCGGGGCCAGGGGGCCCGATGCCCTGGCGCCGCTGCATCAGGCCGGCGTCGACTGCGGCGTGTTGCATCCCTTGCAGACACTGGCGAGTCCTGAACAGGGCGTTCGAGGGCTTCGCGGAATCACATTCGGTCTTGCAGGCGATCCTGGAGCCATCGCATGGGGACGGGAAATCATCGCGCTGCTCGGCAGTCGAGAGCTATCGATCGATCCCGGACGTATGGCGGCCTATCATGCCGCCGCCGTGATGGCCGGTAACGTGCTGATCGCGGTTGTTGATGCGGCGGCTCGCATGATGACCGCAGCCGGTGTCGGGTACCAGGAAGCCCTGGAATCGATCGGCCCACTGTGTCGTGCGAGTCTCGACAACGCGCTTCTCTCAGGACCGCAGGCCGCTCTGACTGGTCCTGTCGCGCGGGGCGACGTGGAAACGGTGAGATCGCACGTCGCCGCTCTGGCAGGGGCGCCGGACGCTGTCGCGCAGCTATACCGGTCTGCCGGACACTGCCTCCTCGACCTTGCTCGACGACGTGGCCTGCCCGACACGAGTCTTCGCGCTATTGCGGCTGCACTTGAAACAGGGCGCGGTGGAGATGCAGATGGAAGCCAATCGAATAACCGTCACTGACCTTCGTGAAAAGAAGCGGCGTGGTGAGAAGATCGCGATGCTCACCGCCTACGATGCCGCCATGGCCGGGCTCCTCGATCGAGCCGGCCTGGACGCTGTGCTCGTTGGCGACTCCGTGGGCATGGTGATGCTGGGATACGCGACGACGCTGCCCGTGACGCTCGACGCAATGGTGCATCATACCGCCGCCGTGACGCGCGGCGTTCGGCGGGCCATGGTGATTGCGGACATGCCGTTCATGACGTATCAGGTTAGCGTCGAAGAAGCCGTTCGCAATGCCGGTCGCCTCGTGCAGGAAGGCGGCGCGGCCGCGGTGAAGCTTGAAGGCGGGCGCCCTGTCCTCGAGGTGGTTCGTCGTCTCGTGGAGATCGGCATCCCGGTGATGGGGCACCTGGGCCTGCAGCCCCAGTCAGTGAATCAGTTGGGCGGCTATCGAAAGCGGGGGACGCTGCCGCAGGAGGCGGATGCGATTGTGGCCGACGCCGAGGCGCTTCAGCGAGCGGGTGCGTTCGCGATCGTGATCGAGGCGGTACCCGCCGCCCTCGCTCGTCGAGTGACAGCACAGGTGGATGTGCCCACGATTGGTATCGGCGCGGGGCCGGATTGCGACGGCCAGATTCTCGTCAGCAGCGACATGCTCGGCATGTCAGGGGACCGCGTCCCGTCGTTCGTCAAGCAGTATGCGCACCTCGCCGACACGATCGTGACGGCGGCCCAGGCCTATCTCGTCGACGTTCGCGCCGGCCGGTTTCCCGAGGTTCGCGTCGCGGCCGGCGAGGCCCCGATTGCTTCGGCATGAAGACCTCGATCGTCGCGTCAATTCAGGCGCTGCGCGCGCGGCTCGCGATCGTGCGTGGGGCGGGCGGCCTCGTGGGTCTCGTTCCGACCATGGGGGCGCTGCACGCCGGACATACCAGCCTGGTCGATCGCGCTCGTGGCGACTGCGACTGTGTCGTCGTCAGCATCTTTGTCAACCCGCTCCAGTTTGACCGCGAGGACGACCTGCACCGGTATCCGAGGCCGCTTCAGGCAGACGTGGATCTGTGCGCCGAACATGGCGTCGACCTCGTGTTTGCGCCAGACGTCGCGGATATGTACCCGGCGCCGCCGGATTGCTCGATCGATGTGGGCCGGCTCGCCGACCACTTGTGCGGAAGCCATCGCCCAGGGCACTTCCGCGGCGTCGCGACCGTGGTGATGAAGTTGTTTCAGATTGCGGAAGCCGACCGCGCGTATTTCGGAGAGAAGGACGCCCAGCAGCTGGCGATCATCCGCCGGATCGTCAGGGACTTCAACGTCGCCGTGGAGATCGTCGGCATGCCGACGGTGCGGGAATCCGACGGCCTCGCCCTCAGCTCACGAAACCAACAGTTGACGTCCGCTGAGCGTGGCTTGGCGACGGCCCTCTATGCGGCTCTTCGCGAAGCTGAGAGTCAGATCCGGTCAGGCGTTAGCGACATCGAAACGATCAGACAGGCTGCCGCGGCGCGAGTCCCGTCACATCCGACGCTACGGCTCGAGTATCTGGAAGTCGTTGACCCCGACGACATGCAGCCCGTGCGCGCAGTCGTGGGACCGGTGCGCGTGGCGGGTGCGCTCTGGGTGGGATCAACACGTCTGATCGACAACCTGCTGTGCAGTCCCTTGTCGGAAATCGCCTGAGGGCGTCATGAAACTGAGAGTGATGTGCAAGTCGAAGATCCATCACGCCGTGGTGACGGCGGCCGACCTGAACTACATCGGCAGCATTGGCATCGACCGGGCCCTGCTGCAACTGACAGACATCGCGCCCGGCGAGCAGGTCTCTGTCTGGAACGTCAACAACGGGCAGCGCATTGAGACCTATGCGATCGAGCTTCCCGAAGGCTCCGGTCAGATTCTAGTCAATGGCGCGGCCGCGCGGCTCTTTCACCCAGGAGACATCATCATCATCGTCGCCTTCTGCCTGACGGATGAGCCGGTGGTTCCCAGGATGATTGCGGTGGACGCGCAGAATCGGTTCGCCGGCCATCTCGCGACGACGGAATCCCCCGAGGTGGTGACAACCTAGCGCATCGTTCACTTCGCTGTAGTGGCTGCGCAACAGGTCTGCCTATCACGAAGCCGCGAAGGTCACGAAGCCACATGGCTCTTGAGGATACGCGGACCTGCCGGTGTGCTGGGACGACGCAGCAACGACCGATGATTCAGCCCAGCGTCAGGCCGTAGGCGGTCTTGAGGTCGACGATATCGCCACGGGCCGTCATGGCCCGGGCTTCCGCGATGGTGAAGGTCTCGGCGTGAATATCTTCGTCGGCATCCGGCTTGTGCGGTGAATCTGGAGCTGGAGGGCGGAAGTCGGAAACGCGGAAGAAGATCAGCTCTTCGTCGCAGAATCCCGGAGCTGGAAACAGTCCTCGGATCCTGAGGATCCGCTGGGGCACCAGGCGAATCTCTTCTTCACACTCCCGGAGCGCCGCTGCCTCCGCCGTCTCGCCAGGATTGAGGCTCCCGGCCGGCAACTCCCAGATGTCGCGGTGGATTGCGGGCCGGTACTGACGAATCAGGATGATCCGCCCGTCGTCCTGCATGGGGAGCAAGACCACGGACGGCGCGTGACGAACGATCGAAACTTCGTGCGACTGCCCGTTGGGGAATTGCGCCGGTCCCACCTCGACCGAGAAGACGCGACCTTCATACACGACAGGCATCAGCAGATCTCAGACTTTAGCGTGTTTCGCGCGCAGCTCGTCGAGCACGTGTTGCAGGTCTTCGGCAAGTTCGCTCGTGAACTCCATCTGCCGCCCGTCGACCGGATGGACGAAGACAAGGCGGGCGGCGTGGAGAAACGGGCGGTCGAGGTGCGTCACCGCGCGCAAGTCGCCAGGCACGCGGCGGCGCACGCCGCCGTACAGAGCGTCGCCGACGATCGGATGTCCGATGGCGCTGAGGTGCACGCGAATCTGATGCGTCCGGCCGGTGTGGATCGCCACCTGCGCCAGCGTCAATGGCCCGAGCGTTTCGGTTCGCACGATCCGCGTGACCGCCTCGCGACTGCGGCGGGCGCGCGCTGACATCTTCGTGCGATTGCCGGGATCCCGGCCGATGGGCTCGTCGATGCGCCGACCCGCCACGACGGTGCCCCACACGAGCGCGATGTACTCTTTTTCGACCTCGCGATCGTGAAACTGACGGGCGAGTTCCTCATGTGCCGCGTCGTGTTTCGCGACGACCATCAGCCCTGATGTGCCTCGATCGAGCCGGTGCACGATGCCGGGCCGTTTCTCGCCACCGATGCCGCTGAGATCGTCGACATGGTACAGCAGTGCGTTCACGAGCGTGCCGGTGGCGTGGCCAGCGGCCGGATGCACGACCATGCCGGCCGGCTTGTTGACGACGATGATGTCGCTGTCCTGATAGACGATGGGCAGCGGCAGTGCCTCGGCCTTCGGCGCCGGCTCAACCAGAGCCGGCACGTCCACGCTGACGCTCTGGCCCGATTTGAGGGGGCGGTTCGGCTTGGCGGGGCGCCCCTCCACTTCGACCCGCCCGTCCTTGATGAGGCGTTGAATCTGCGACCGCGACGGCTCGGCCCAGACCGAGACGAGAAAGTGATCGAGACGAATACCGTCGCTGTCGGCTGGAACCGTGAATGTCACGCCGCCCTTTGGCGGGCGCGGCGCGGCTCGGGTTCATGGCGGCGCGCCAGATAGAGCAGCATGCCGGCCGCGAGAGGCGCAAGGACGATCGAGATGAACTGCGACGTGGAAAAGCTCCCGACCATGCCGCGCGGGTCGTCTCTGAAGATCTCGATGATGTAGCGGGAGACGGCATAGAGGAACACGTACAGCCAGAAGGTGCGGCCGGCGAAGCGCCGTCCGCGCGACTCTGTCAGAAGCAGCAGTCCGAGAATCAGCGCTTCGGCGCCGGCCTCGTAGAGCTGCGTCGGGTGCAGTGGCACGTTCAAGGGCGTGCCGACATTGAGGGCCGTGAACGGATCCGTAAACGTGATGCCCCACGGCAGACTGGTGGGCTTGCCGTAGCAGCATCCCGCAAAGAAACAGCCGAAGCGTCCGATGACGTGTCCGAGTGCGATGCCGGGAGCAAAGACGTCGCACGTGGTCCAGAGCGGCAGACCGATGCGTCTGATGTACCAGAACGCGACGATGACGGCGAGGATGAGGCCTCCGTAGAAGACGCCGCCCGACCACACGAGCGTGAGCAGTTCGCGCGGATTGTCCCAGAACGATCGGAATTCGGTCAGGAGCAGGAGGAGCTTCGCGCCGATGAGCGCGCTGATGATGATGTAGATCCCGAGGTCGAGCACGCGGGTCTCGTCGAGTCCCCGCACCTTGGCTCGGACCATCGCGAACTTCAAGCCGAGCAGGTACGCCGCCGCGAGCAGTGCACCGTACGTGTACACCGTGAGCGGCCCGATTCCGAACAGTTTCGGCAGTTCAAGCAGTCTTGGATACATGAGTCCCCACGCCAAGCATGTCGAGGATCATCGCCGCCACGCCTATGGTAATTGCCGAATCGGCGACGTTGAAGGCCCAGAAGTGATACGTCCGCCAGTACACGTCTACAAAGTCGACGACTGAACCCGTCACTACCCGGTCCAGCAGATTGCCCGCCGCACCGCCGACGATCAACGCGAGTCCGACGCGAGCCACCAGCCGGTGCAGCGCCAGGCTCGTGGAGTACAGGCCCACTCCGATCAGCGCGGCCGTGGCGATGGCGGCGATGACCGTCGTTTTGAAAGGGAAGTCGGCGGTGTTCAGGAGCCCGAACGCGGCGCCCGCGTTGCGGACGTGCGTGAAATCGAGGAAACCAGGCACGACATGGACACTGCCGTCGAGTGGCAGCGTGGCGCGCACAATCGCCTTCGTCACCTGATCGAACACCACGACCGCAAGGGGCAGCCAGACCTCGATGCGCCGGCGCCTCGGAGACAGGGAGTCGACCGCCGTGACATCAGCCACGGATGGGCTCCGCCAAAGCGTCTTGACAGCGGGTGCACAGCCCGGCCCGATCGGCATCGCTCGACACGGTCGGCACGTAGCGCCAGCAGCGCTCGCACTTCACGCCGCCGCTGCGTTCGATCGTGATGCCCGGCCCGGCTTCTTGCTGGCCGTCGGCGTTACCCGGCACGTGCCGCAGCGCCACGTCCGACACGATGAAGAGCATGGGCAGATCGCGGAGATAGGGTTGCAGTGGCGCGAGAGCGTCCTCGGTTCCCGACAGGATCACCTTGGCCTGAAGGGAGCTGCCAATTTGCTTGTCCTTCCGAAGTGGTTCAATGCGAGCGAGCACCTGCTCGCGCAGCGCGGTCAGTGTGGCCCAGCGACCCAGAAGATCGGGATCGCTCAACTCGCCGAGTTCGGCGCCAGCCGGAAACACCGCCATGTGCACCGACTCCTCGCGGCGTCCGGGCAGGAACCGCCACAACTCGTCCGCCGTGAACGACAGGATCGGCGCCATCAGGCGCGTCAGCCCGTCCGCCATGAGATACATGGCCGTCTGGGCCGAGCGCCGCTCGGCCGATCGCGCCGCAAACGTGTACAAGCGGTCCTTCGACACGTCGGCGTAGAAGGAGCTGAGATCGACCGTCGTGAAACTGTTCAAAGCCGTGAAGATCGTCCCGTAGTCGTAGGCCTCGTATGCGCGCAGAATCCGATGTCCCACGTCGGCGTACCGCGCGAGGATGTATCGGTCCACCTCCTCCATCTTCGCCAGCGGCACCTGATCGATGGCCGGATCGAAATCGTAGAGGTTGCCGAGCAGATATCGCAGCGTATTGCGGATCTTTCGATACGCCTCAACCACGCGCGCCAGGATCTCCTTGCTGAGGCGGATTTCCTGTGTGTAGTCGCTCATGGACACCCACAGACGAAGGATATCCGCGCCGCTCTGCTTGATGATGTCCTGCGGCTCGATCGAGTTACCGAGCGACTTCGACATCTTCCGGCCATCCTCCGCGACGATGAAACCGTGCGTCAGCACTTCTCGGAACGGCGGTTTTCCGCGCGTGCCGAGGCCGACGAGCAGAGAACTCTGGAACCAACCGCGGTGCTGGTCGCTGCCCTCGAGGTAGATGTCGGCCGGCCACGTCAGCTCGGGACGTACGGAGAGCACCGCCTCGTGGCTCGACCCGGAGTCGAACCAGACGTCGAGGATGTTCATCTCGCGCTCGAAGCTGGTCCCGCCGCACGACGGACACGTCAAACCGGGCGGGATGAATTCCTCGGTCGGTCGTTCATACCAGGCATCAGCTCCGTATTTGTCGAAGACGGCGGCGGCCCGTTCAACGAGCGCCGGCGTCACGATCGCTTCGCCACACTTGGTGCAGTCGACGGCCGGGATCGGCACGCCCCACACCCGCTGGCGCGAGATGCACCAGTCGGGCCGGTTGGCGACCATGTTGTACATGCGGTCGTGACCCCACGCCGGGATCCACTTCACCTGATTGTCGATCGCGTCCTTCGCGGCTTCGCGCAGCGTCTGGTGTGCCGATCCCTCGTGCCGGTTCCCGATCACGGGATCTTCGTCCAGCCGGATGAACCACTGGGACGTTGCCAGGAAAATGACCGGGTTATGACACCGCCAGCAGTGCGGATACTGGTGCGAGAACGTTTCGCGGTGCCAGAGACGCCCGCGCTCCTTCAGCGCGTCTTCGACTCTTGGATTGGCATCGAACACGCGCTGTCCGCCGAAGAGTTCCACGGCATCGAGGAAGTGGCCAGCCGGCCCGATCGGTGCGTAGATCTCGAGGCCGTACTTCATGCCGGTGTTGAAGTCGTCCGCGCCGTGGCCTGGTGCCGTGTGCACCGCGCCCGTGCCGGCGTCGAGCGTGACATATTCGCCGAGCACGCCAAGCGAGGTGCGCACGTACAGCGGATGCTGAAAGTGAATCCGCTCGAGGTCGGCGCCCTTCATCCGCGCAACCGGCGGACCGAACATCCTGCCGGCCGCCGTGGCCACGCGCGGTGCGAGTGCCTCGGCCACGATGACCGCGCGCCCGGCTTTACCATCGACTGCGTCGACCATGTACGCGGCGTAGTCGAACTCCGGGTGAAACGCGATCGCCAGATTCGACGGAATCGTCCACGGCGTTGTCGTCCAGATGAGGACGGACACGTCGCGTCCAGCCAGCGCCGGCACGCGTCTCACCAGTTCCGCCACGCTGTCGGACGCGACCGGAAACTCGACGTAGATCGACGGCGACGCGTGATCCTCGTACTCAACCTCGGCCTCGGCCAGCGCCGTACGACAATGGATGCACCAGTGCACCGGCTTCTTACCCTTGTAGACGAGCTGCTGCTCGACGAACCGGCCGAACGCGCGGGCGATCGCGGCCTGATACTTGAAATTCATCGTCAGGTACGGGTCGTCCCAGGTGCTGAGGATACCGAGCCGCTGGAACTGTTCGCTCATCGTCCCGACGAAGCGCTCGGCGTACGCGCGGCACGCGCGACAGAAGTCGGCGACCGACATCTCGCGCTTCTTCGGGCCGAGCTCGCGGTCGACTTGCAACTCGATCGGCAGCCCGTGGCAGTCGTATCCGACGACGTACGGCGCATCGAAGCCGGCCATCGACCGCGACTTCACGACGAGGTCCTTCAGGATCTTGTTGAGGGCGGTGCCGAGGTGGATGTTGCCGTTCGCGTACGGCGGGCCATCGTGCAGCACGAACTTCGGCGCACC
>JBGOTP010000054.1:0-19858 GCA_041476545.1 Vicinamibacteria bacterium
CGAGGCGAGGCCGAGCGATGCAACCATGACAAGAACTCTCATTGCAGTCATCCCTTCAAGTGTGGCTTCGGCTCTGGCGGGCTGTCAACTGAAAGCTGAAAGCTGAGAGCTTTCGGCTTTCGGCTTTCGGCTTTCGCCCCTAGAACGTCGTGCCCACGGCGAAGCGGAACTGGAACGCGCGCTGGGGGCGGAGGGAACTGTCGAATACGCCGGCCCGACTCGGATCGTACGCGAAGATCAATCGAAACGGCACGTTCAGGACCGGCATGAAGAACCGCACTTCCATGCCCGTTGAGCTCTTGAAGGCGTTCACGTTGAACGTCCGAAAACTTGGTTTCACGGAAGGGTCGTACAAGACCACGGGCGGGGCATAGGGATCGAGCAGGAGAGGCGGCGCGATCGGCAGCAGTTCGCTGAGCGTTTCCTTCCACGTGAACTTCTGTCCGAAATCACGGACCTGTCCAGCGTCGAAAAACGCGATCAGCCGGACCTGCGGCGCAATCGAGAGAGACTGCTCGAAATTGACCAGCAGCGTCTTGTTGCCCCCAAGCGAGAGACCGGATTGGGGATCGGTCGGACCGATCGTCCGCAAGTCGAACCCGCGCACGTTGAACTCGCCGCCCATGAACAGGCGCTCGAAAATAGGGATCGCGCCAGGTCCGCTCGACTTGCCGTTGATGTACTCGGTCTGCGCGCGCACGCCCAGCGTCAACCGACTGCTCTGTTTCCAGTACCGGATAGCTTCCAGAGTGGGCTTGTAGTACTTCACGTTCCCGCCGATGCCCGCCAAATCGACCGACGCCGTCAACCGCACGCCCGTGGTCGGAAAGATGGGCTGGTCCACGGTGTTGTGGACGATGGTCGGCGTGACCTTGCTGATGATCCGCTCGCCACCTCCCTGCGCGGGCGTGTTGAGCAGCAGCGCGTCTTGGAGAAATGGATTGCGCCTCAGCACATCGGGGTTGTCGTAGACGGGATTGATTTCCGTGACGCGCACGCGTTGGTAGCTGTAATTCGCGTAGAAGCGCGTGAATCCGCGGCCAAGCGGCAGGCCGAGGGTCGTCACGAACCCCGACGACCGCTGCGTGTACTGGCCCACGTAGCGGATGTCGCTTCGGAAGAGGTTGATCCCCCCGGTGATGTTGCGCTCGAACAGAAACGGCTCGGTGAAGCCGAGCGAGTAATTCTGCGCCCGCGATCCGCTCTGCAGCGACATGGTCAGGCTCTCGCCGCGCCCGAGGAAATTGGCGGTCTGAAACGAGAGCTGGCCAAAAAATCCCTCGAACTGGGAGACACCGGCGCCGAAATTGATCTGGTTGCGGTTCTGCTCCTCGAGCCGCACCTGCACGTCGACTTTGTTCTCGGTGTTGGGCGCCTTCTCGAGGGTGACGTCGCGCTGTTCCTCGAGCGCTTTGAAGTACCCGAGCTGATTGATGCGGCGCACGCTGTACTTCAGGGCTTCGGTGTTGAAGACGGAGTTCTCGTACAGCTGCATCTCGCGCCGGACCACGTTGTCGTACGTGGTGTTGTTGCCGCTAAAGGTAATCCGGTTCACGAAGTACTGTGTCCCCTCCTTCACCTGCAGCGTCACATCCACGATGGCCGGACCGGTCGGTTTTGCCGCCTCGGCGGCGAGCGCGGCGGGCACCACGGGCTGGGTGGGATCGGGATCGTCGCGGAACTTGAAATCCGGAAAGCCATTGAGCTCCCAGTATCCGCCGACGCCGTAGGCGTCCTTCATCTTCTTGTAGCCTTCGGTGATCTTCTTGTTGTTGTAGTAGTCTCCCGTCTTCACGTTGAACAGGCCGCGCAGGGCCGGGCTCTTGATGACCGTATTGCCCTCGAAGGTGAACTCCCCGACCTTGTAACGGTTTCCCTCGACCACCGGAATCCGCAGGTCGATCCACCGCGTCTTCTTGTCTGCACTGTCCTCGAGCACCTTGACCTCTGGCTGCCCGACGTTCGCCCGCACGTAGCCGTGGTCGCGGTAGTACTCCGTCACCCGATCGGCGTCCTCATCGAACTTGTCCGCGTGATAGGTGCCGCGCTTGGAGATGAACGAGAGGAACCAGTGCGTCTTGTTGGATTTCATCTGGCCGCGGAGTTTGCGGTCGCTCGCCGCGCTGTTGCCCAGGAACTCGATGTGACGGATCTTGACCTGGGGGCCCTCGTCGAGATGGAAGGTGAGATGCACGAGCTTCGGGCCGCCCGGTAGCACCGTCATCTCGTGCGTCACATCCGCGTACGGGAAACCCTTCTCCTTCAGCATCTCGCGCACGACGCCTTCGACCTTCCGAATCGTCGAATCGTCGACAAAGGCGTCCGTCCTGATCTGCAGATTCGTCGTCCGCAGGCGTTCGTCAATCTGGACCGATTCCACCTTTTTCGACCCCTCGTACTCGACGATCTTCACGCGCTGGCGTTCTTCGATGTAGTACGTGACGATCTTCCCCATCGCGCCGTTGGTGAACGTGTAGTCGGTGACGTCGATCTTCAGATCGTCCAAAAAGTTCGTGCCCCACAAGCGACGAAAATCCTCGAGGACGGTCTTTTCGGACTCCGGGGTCCACGGCACCCAGACACCCTGGGACGGCTTGCTGACCGGCAGTTTGATGTAAAAGAGGTAGGTTTCCTGGTCGACCAGCGTGACGTTGCCCTGCGCCGCAAAGCAGGGGGCCAGCAGATAGACCACCGGACCCGAGTTGACCGGAGGCTGGGCGACCGGTGGGTCGACGTGGAACCCGCAGACGGTGGCCGGGGGTCCAAACGTCGTCTGGGGCTGCTGCGCAATCGCGGGGGCCGCGATGCCAACGACGACCGCGAGAATGGCTAGAGCGCAAGAACGCTTGAACATGCAGAGGTATCCGTCTGGCGATCTGAGCTTGGCATTTTACTGGATTTTAGACGCGCGGAACGCCCTAAAGGCCGGGGTCGGGAGACCCCTTCACCATCATGCGAGCTTTCGGCCCGCTTCGAGCTCGCCGGCCGGTCTGTAAGCGAGGACGCCGGCCTCCAGATACACTTCAATCTCCCCGCCGTGGAGGTGCCCGCGAATCAGTTCTTCCGACAGCGGATCCTCGATGTAGCGCTGGATCGCCCGCCGCAACGGCCTGGCACCGTACGAGCGGTCCTTGCAGGTGACCTCGATGATCCAGTCCACCACGTCCGGGGTCAACGCAATCTTGAGCTTCCGGTCGATGAGGTTGTCGTTCAGCTGCGTCACGAGCAGCGCCATGATCCGCCGCAGGTCGTCGTCGCCCAGCGCTTCGAAGACGATGATCTCGTCGATACGGTTGACGAACTCGGGGTTGAACGTCCGCTTCACTTCGCCGAGCACCATGTCCGACACGTTCTTGTCGATCATGCCCGTGTCGGACGACTGGAATCCCATCGAGCTCTTCTTCTGGATGAAGCGGGCGCCGATGTTCGACGTCATGATGATGATGGTGTTCTTGAAGTTCACCCGGTTCCCCAACCCGTCGGTGAGGTGGCCGTCTTCGAACACCTGCAGGAGGACGTTGAAGATGTCGGGGTGCGCCTTCTCGATCTCGTCGAGCAGGACCACTGAATAGGGGTTGCGCTTCACCTTCTCGGTCAGCTGACCGCCCTCTTCGTGACCCACGTATCCCGGCGGCGATCCAATCAGCTTGGAGACCGAGTGCTTCTCCATGTACTCCGACATGTCGAAGCGAATCAACGAGTGATCGCTGCCGAACAGGAAGTTCGCCAGCGCACGCGCCAGCTCCGTCTTGCCCACCCCGGTGGGACCGAGGAAGATAAAGCTCCCGACCGGGCGATTCGGGTTCTTGAGCCCGGCGCGCGAGCGGCGGATGGCGCGCGAGACGGCCGATATCGCCTTCTCCTGGCTGATGACCCGGCGGTGCAGCTCCCCTTCCATCCGCAGCAGCTTGTCGCTCTCGTCCTGATTGATGGACGCCATCGGCACGCCGGTCCACTTGGCCACGACTTCATCGATCTCGGCTTTGCCCACAATGACCTTGCGCGCGGAGGATTTCAGGTCGATCCGTTCCCGGATGGAGACCAGGCTCTCGCGCGCCGCCATCTCCTGCTCGCGGTAGAACTGCGCCTTCTCGAAATCCTTCTGCGACGAGGCGTTCTCCCATTGTTCCACGGCGACGCGGATACTCTTGTTGATCTCGCCGAACTCCTCGCTGTATCCCGCCTCGCGCAGCTTCGCCCGGGCGCCAGCTTCATCGATGAGATCGATGGCCTTGTCCGGCAGAAAACGGTCCGTGATGTAGCGGTTCGACTGGTAGACCGCGGCCTCGATCGCGTCGCGCGTGTACTCGACGTGATGGAACGTTTCGTACCGGTCCTTGATGCCGACGAGGATGTCGATCGTCTCGCGCTCACGGGGAGGATCCACCTTGATGGCCTGGAAGCGGCGTTCGAGCGAGCGGTCCTTCTCGATGTATTTGCGGTACTCCGCGGGGGTCGTGGCGCCGATGCAGCGGATCTCCCCACGCGAGAGCGCCGGCTTGAGGATGTTCGCCGCATCGAGCGAGCCTTCGGCCGATCCCGCGCCGACGAGCGTGTGCAGCTCGTCGATGAAGACAATGATGTTCGGGTTGTCGGTCAGCTCCTTCATGATCGCCTTGAGGCGCTCTTCGAACTGGCCGCGGTACTTCGTGCCGGCGACAATCAGCGAGATGTCCAGGGCGAGCATGCGCTTGTCGGCGAGGAAATGCGGCACGTCGCCGAAGACAATCTTCTGGGCCAGCCCTTCGACGATGGCCGTCTTTCCGACACCGGGTTCGCCGATGAGGACCGCGTTGTTCTTCGTGCGGCGGCAGAGCACCTGCTGCACCCGTTCCAGCTCGTGCTCCCGCCCGACCAGGGGGTCGAGCTGGTTCTTCATCGCCAGTTCGGTCAGATCCCGGCTGAACTCGGCCAGGAGAGGGGTTTCTTTGACCCGCGTGAGCGTGGTTTTTTCATTCAGGAGCTGAACAATGTCCTCTCGGACCGCGTTTAGCCGCATCCCCTTCTCCATGAGGATGGAGGCCGCCACCGAACGCTCTTCGCGCAGAATCCCCAGCAGGAGATGCTCGGTCCCGATGTAGTTGTGCAGCAGGCGATCGGCTTCTTCGGCCGCAAACTGCAGTACCCGTTTGGTTTCCGCACTGAGCGGCAGGTCGACGGAGGTCGACACCTTCTCACGGAACACCGTGCGGCCTTCGATCTCCTTTCGGATGTTCTCGAGGGAGAGGTGCGAGCGCGCGAAGATACGGCTCGTGAGTCCTTTTCCTTCACGAATCAGGCCCAAAAGCAGATGTTCCGTCTCAATGAGATTGCTACCGAGCTGGCTGGCTTCGTAGCGGGCGAAGAAAAGAACTCGCCGAGCCCTTTCGGTATACCGTTCGAACATCGGGGCTACCTACGTGAAAGCAGATGGCGTTGGGGTCGCACGTGCGATGACCACAGTATACGGCATGGCCTCCTCGCCCAAACGCGAATCTGCGGATAAGTGACTGTCAGGATTAGGGTTCACACCCCACTGTGTCAGACGCCGCTAGTGCAACGGGCGTGCCCAATCCGGGCGGAGGGCTGGAGGCTGGAGGCTGGAGGTTGGAGGCTAGAGGTTGGAGGCCGGTGGCGAATCAGGCGGCGACGAGGCGGCCCTCTCGCAGCCGCAGCACACGGTCGCAGGCGGCGGCGAGTCGTTGATTGTGCGTGGCAATGATGGAGGTGAGGCCATAGCTGCGATGCATCTCGCGCAGCAGGTCGTGCAGGGCATCCGCGGTCTGTTCATCGAGATCGCCGGTGGGCTCGTCGGCCAGGAGCACGGCAGGACGCATGACCAGCGCACGCGCGACGGCGACGCGCTGCTGCTCTCCTCCTGACAGCATGCCGGGTCGATGCGTCAACCGATCCCCGAGACCAACTCGTCGCAGCAATTCTTCGGCGCGCGACCGAGCCTCCATCAGCGCGATGCGGGCAATCCGCATCGGCATCTCGGCGTTTTCGAGCGCGCTGAATTCCGGCAGCAGATGGTGGAACTGAAAGACGAACCCGACGCGACGATTTCGAAACGCTACGACCTCCGCGTCGGACAAGGCGGTCAGCTCGGCGTCCGCGATGGACACCGTGCCCCGATCGGCGCGATCCAGGCCGCCCAGCACGTGCAGCAACGTGCTCTTGCCCACACCGGACGCCCCGACGACGGCCACCATTTCGCCGGCCTCCACCACCAGGTCAAGGTCGCGCAGCACGGTGAGCGGAACGCCGCCAACCGTATAGGTCTTGACGATGCCGTGCGCTTCGAGAAATGGCAACTGGTTCACACGTCATCACGAAGACGCGAAGAACACGAAGGACGGTTTGCACAGGAACGGCTGTACGTCTCTTCGTGATCTTCGTGACTTCGTGAAGCCCAGTTACTCATTCGTATCTCAAAGCCTGCGTCGGATCGAGGCGCGCGGCCTGGCGCGACGGATAGATCGTCGCGACGAAGCAGATGACGAGCGCCGCCCCGACGACAAACGCGAAGTCGCGCGGAAGCACCGTGAAGGGCAGGTAGGAGATCTGATAGACATCCACCGGTACGCGAATGACCTTGTAGCGGTCGAGCAGCGTGCAGGCGACATATCCGAGCGTCGCCCCGGCGGTCGTGCCAACGAGGCCGATAATCAGCCCTTGCAGGATGAAAATGACCGTCACGCTCCCGGCGCTCGTGCCCATTGTTTTCAAGATGGCGATATCCCGGTGCTTTTCCATGACCAGCAGAATGAGCGTGGCCACGATGTTGAGCGCCGCCACCATCACGATGAGACCGATCGCCAGCGAGACGGCGATCTTTTCGAGCCGCAGCGCGGAATAGAGCGACTTGTTCATGTCGCCCCAGTCCTCGGCGACATAGTCGTCGCCGAGCGTCGCCGTCACGGTGTCCGCGATCTGCGGCGCGAGGTAGATGTTGTCCACCCGCAGCTGGATCTGCTCGACCGTGTCCACGGCAAGAAGCCGTTTCGCGGTGCGGAGCGACACCATGCCGAACGTCGAATCGACCTCGAAGAACCCCAGGTTGAAAATGCCCGCCACACGCAGTCGGCGCGGCAAGCCCCGCAGCTGACCGAAGGGCGATCCAATCCCCGCCATGGTCACAACCGACACCTGGTCGCCGACAGCGACACCGAGCCTGACGGCCAGATCGCTCCCGAGAAGAATGCCCTGCAACTCGTCCGGTCCCGGTGAATTGAGCGACGCCAAGCTGCCGCTCTTCATCGCACCGGCGATCTGCGTCACGTCCGGTTCGAGCGCCGGGTCGATTCCCTTGATTTGCATCGGCAGTTCGGCGCCGGACGCGGCGATAATCCCCTGGCCGAAGATCGCGGGAGCGGCGCCGACCACATGCGGGATCCGGCGCAGACGATCCGCCTCCGCCTGATAGTCCACAATCCCGGTCCGCTTTGCGACGTTGACGTGCGCGCTCGCGCCAACCAGGCGATCGCGCACCTCCTGCTGCAGTCCGGTCATGACAGCCAGTGCAATGATGACCGCCATGACGCCCACCCCGACGCCGATGATGGAAATGAACGAGATCAGGGAAATGAGCGCCTGTTTCCGTTTCGCGAACAGATACCGCAGCGCGATGTGGAGCTCGAACGGGATGTTCATGCCAAGCTTTCAGCTGTCAGCTTTCGGCTTTCAGCCTCAGCCTTCTGGAGCTGACGCTCCGGCTGCCGAGAGCTGATGGCCGATGGCTGATAGCTTGTCATTCCTTCTTTCTCATGAGCGGAAAGAGAATCACGTCGCGGATCGAGGGGCTGTTGGTGAGCAGCATCACGAGCCGATCGATGCCCACGCCCTCCCCCGCCGTCGGCGGGAGGCCGTACTCGAGCGCGCGGACATAATCGTCGTCCATGGCGTGGGCCTCGAGGTCGCCGGTTGCGCGATCCGCGAGCTGGGCCTCGAACCGCCGGCGCTGCTCGTCCGGATCGTTCAGCTCGCTGAAGGCATTCGCCACCTCGAAGCCGCCGATGTACAGCTCGAACCGCTCAACGGTGTCCGGATCGTCCGGCTTCTGCTTCGACAGCGGCGACACCTCGGTCGGGAAGTCGTAGACGAAGGTCGGTTGAATGAGCCGATCCTCGCAGAACCGCTCAAATATCTCGGTCGCAATCCGGCCGGCACCCGCGCCAGGCTTCACCTCGAGACCGAGTTCACCGGCGATCCCGGCGACGCAATCCCGGTCCCGGATCTCCGCGTCGGTCACGTCGCGCCTGAGCCTTCGCCCCGCCGCTTCGCGGGCGCCATCCCGCAGCGACAGACGCGCGAACGGGGCAGCAAAGGAGATCTGATGTTCGCCGAATGTCATCTGATCCGTCCCGATGGCCTGGCGTGCCACGGTTCCGAGCAGCTCCTCGGTCATCGTCATCAGCGCCTGATAGTCGGCGTACGTCTCGTAGAACTCCATCATCGTGAACTCGGGGTTGTGCTGCGTTGAGATCCCCTCGTTCCGGAAATTGCGATTAATCTCGAAGACGCGCTCCATGCCGCCGACCACGAGGCGCTTGAGGTACAGCTCGGGCGCGACGCGCAGATACAGATCCATGTCGAGCGTGTTGTGATGCGTCACGAAGGGGCGCGCCAGCGCGCCGCCGGCAATCGGCTGCATCATCGGCGTCTCCACCTCGAGATACCCGCGCTCGTCCATGAACGCGCGGATGGCGGCCACGACACGGCTGCGGGTCTCGAATACGCCGCGGGACTCCGGGTTGACGACCAGATCGAGATAGCGCTGGCGATAGCGGATCTCGACGTCGGTCAGTCCATGCCACTTCTCGGGCAAGGGGAGCAGGCACTTCGACAGAAAGTGCAGTCGTGAGGCCCAGATCGTCAGTTCGTTGGTCTTCGTCCGAAACACGCGACCTTCGACGCCAATCCAGTCGCCAAGGTCGAGGAGCTTGAAGATCTGAAAGTCGAGCGGCGGCAGCGCGTCCTGCCGGATGTACATCTGGATCTTCGAAAGGCCATCCGAGACCACGAGGAAGTTCGCCTTCCCAAAGGATCGGATGGCCAGAATCCGCCCGCTCGTGACCGTCTGCGGCCTTTCGGCCTCGAGCTCGTCGTGCGTCCGATCGCCGTGGGCACCGACGAGCTGCGAGACCGTGTGCTGCCGCTCGAACCGGCGTGGATAGATCTCGACGCCGAGCCTCGCGAGCGCATCGAGATTGGCACGCCGCTGCTGAATCTGTTCGTCTTGACTGGACATACAAGAACTATGGTGTCTTCTCGATCTTCTCTATCTTCTTCCGGATGCCGTCAAGCATCCCGTTGATGAATTTCACCGATTCGCCGGTACTGAACGTCCGCGCGAGCTCGATCGCTTCGTTAATCACGACGGCGGGCGGGGCCGCCGCGTCGCTCAGCAGCTCGCACGCGGCTGCGCGCAGAATCAGACGATCGACAACGGCCATCCGCTCGGGCCGCCAGCGCTCGGTCGTCTCGGCGATGAGCGCGTCGATCTCGGGAAGCCGCCGGACCGTCTCGCGCGCCAGTTCGGACGCGAAGCCACGCAACGAATCGGACGGGGGCTCCACGTCGGGCCACTGCCATTCGAAGAATGTCTGAATGGCCCGGTCGACATCGCTCTGTCCGACGTCCCACTGGTACAGAATCTGAAGCGCGCACTCGCGCGCACGGCGACGCGGGTCTTTCTTCAAGGATCTCTTTTCACGCGTCACGGGCAGGGCTGGACGCGTCCAGCTGCGCGACAATCGTGGCCATCTCGAGCGCCGCGGCGGCCGCCTCCCATCCCTTGTTGGACGGACCATCACCCGCCCGTTCCACCGACTCCTCAACGGAGTTGGTCGTCAGGACGCCAAACGCCATCGGCACACCGGTGTCGGCGGCCGCGGACATCAGGCCGTGGGCCACGGCGGACGCGATGTACTCGAAGTGCGGTGTGGACCCTCGAATCAGGCAACCCAGACACACCACCGCATCGAACTGACCGCTTTCGGCCGCGCGACGTGCGGCGATCGGGATCTCGAACGCCCCCGGCACGCGGATGAGCGTAACCAGATCCGATCGCACGTTCGCCGCCGCGAGCGCCGCCAGGGCGCCGGCCTGCAGACGATCAGTCACGAAATCGTGATACTTCGACACCACGACCGCGAATCTCAACTTCGCCGTTGCCTGCGTGCCCTCGATTGTTCGCATCTGCGGAAGAAAACCTCATCACGGCCCGCCCCGCCTGCCCCACCAGCCCCACCCGGCCTGCCCTGCCTGCCCTGCCTGCCCCACCCGCCCTGCCTGCCCTGCCTGCCCTAGTGGCCCGTGAACTGTGCCTTCCGCTTCTCGAGGAAGGCCCGAGTGCCTTCGCGCATATCGTCCGTGCTCGAGACAAGGCCGAACAACGTCGCCTCGAACGCGCACGCGTCGCCGAACGGCATCTCGAGCCCCTTGTTGATGGCGCTGATGATGTATCGCACGGCGACCGGCGCCTGCTGCGCCAGCAGGGCGGCCAGCCGCTTCGCCTCGGCCATCAGATCCGCCGCCGGCACCACCCGGTTGACGAGTCCAATGCGCTCGGCCTGCGCGGCATCGATGGGCGCGCCCGTGAGAATCATCTCCATCGCCTTGCCCTTGCCAACCAGCCGCGCGAGACGCTGCGTGCCCGCGTATCCGGGGAGAAGGCCGAGGGCAATCTCGGGCTGCCCGAGCCGGGCCGTGTCGGCCGCCAGACGGAGCGTGCACGACATCGCCAGCTCGCAGCCGCCGCCCAGCGCAAAACCGTTGATCGCGGCAATGACCGGCTTGCCGAGATTCTCGATGAGGTCGAATACCCGCTGTCCGGCGAGCGCGTGCTCGCGTGCCGACACCGGCGTTTGGACGGCAAGTTCGTTGATGTCGGCCCCGGCGACAAACGACCGGTCTCCCGCGCCCGTCAGGACAATCGCGCGGATGCTCTCGTCCTTCTCGAGATCCAGAAAGGCGCGATGGAGTTCGTCGAGTGTCTGCCGGTCGAGCGCGTTGAGCACCTTCGGGCGGCGGATCGTGACGATGACCACACCGGGCGCAACGCCAGAGCCGGCGTCCTCTCGCTCGAGAAGCAGGTTGTCAACGGCCATGACGTTCCCGAATTATACCCGCGTACAGCAGGCCCGCCGCCAGCGTGGCGCCGATGGCGTCCGACATGACGTCGAACACGTCCATCTGACGCGGCGGCACGAAGAACTGGTGGAGTTCGTCGGTCACGCCGTACGCCGTGCAGAAGACGACAGCCGACACCACCACGCCAAACGCCACTGGACGCCGCCACCCTCCCGCGCGCGCGCGAACGAACAGTGCGCTCAACCCGCCGTACAGCAAGACGTGTGCGTACTTGTCGGACCCCGGACCCGGGAGTTCCGGGAGCTCGGGCGGATGCGAGATGGAGGACAACCCGAAAATGAGCGCCATGTAGAGTACGACAGGCACCCAGAGGGAAACGGAAACGGGGCCGGGAGTCGTTTTCAAAACCTGCCACCTTGGCCCGACCCCGTTGTCGTTGTCACAGGGGAACTGGGTACATCAGCCAGCCGAGCACCAGCGCCGCGGCGATGAACCCGGCGAAGAGGGCTCCACCAAACCGTACTTGCCCACCGACATCGTCCTTGGACAGCAGGCTGAAGACGAGCGAGACGAAAAACGCGAAGGTGACGAGCAGGAGGATGTGACTGCGCATCACTTGCGACCGACGGCAATGTCGTACGCGTCGATGACGACCAGCACGTTCAGCAGGCCGGCCACGATCACGAACGTATTCCCGTACTCGTAGGTCACCGCAGTCAGGTCGCCGCCGGCGCGTCCGAGCGCGTTCGCGATGACATACGGCAGCCCGTTCCCGATATCGGCCAGAGCCATGAGACAGACGAGCGGATCCGAGAAATCAAACGGAAAAATCCGGCCCTGGACGGCGAGACCAATCGCAAACATCATCGGGAGTGCGAGGAGGAAGATGAGACCTTTCGCGCGGCGGCCCAGCCACAAGTGCCCGGCGCCGGGAACAGCCCACGCCGCGAGGCACAGCAGCACGAGCCCACCCGCTGGTGTCTCTTCGGCAGCACGGACAGGCACGGTTCCTAAGTCTACCTCAGGCGCGCTGATGGACGACCCGCCGAGTGACAATCCGATCGGGCTGCGTTGAACGCCGCATCGATATCACCGCCGGCAAGGATAGACTTTCATCACATGATTCAGCTCCTGGCCGTGGCGTGCGTCTCCGCCACGCTCCTGATGACCGAACTCGCCCTGACCCGCATCTTCTCGGTCGTCATGTACTACCACTTCGCGTTTCTCGCCATCTCCATCGCGCTCTTCGGCCTGAGCGCAAGCGGCGTCTTCGCGTATCTGCGACGGCAGGCACTCGATCGCCGTGCGACCGAGATGCTCCTGGCGACTCAGTCCCTGATCTACGCGGTCTGCACGAGCGTGGCGCTCTTCGCGCTCGTCAGACTGCGGGTGGGACTCACCTACTCCCCGCAGAACCTCGCGTTGATGCTGACGATCTATGCGCTGGCCGCGCTGCCGTTCTTTTCGGGCGGCCTGGTCATCACGCTGGCGATCTCGCGATTCTCGGCGCGCATCAATGCCGTCTACGCCGCCGACCTCACAGGAGCCGCCGCCGGCTGCCTGATCCTGATCCCCCTCCTCAACACGCTGGGCGCACCGGGCGTCGTCCTGACCGCGGCCGCGCTCGCCTCGACCGCCGCCATTCTGTTCGCACCACCGGCGCGGCGGGCACGGGTCGCCACGATCGGCGCCGTTATCGTGCTGGTGCCCATCGCCGGCCAGCTGTCCGGCATTGCCGGATTCGATGTGAAGGATACGAAGGGCCATCAAGGTGACCGGATCCTCTTCAGCAAGTGGAATTCGTTTTCGCGGATCGGCGTCTACGACCGTGAGCACGGAGACTGGTCCCTGAGCGCCGCGTACGACGGCCCGTTGCCCGAGACGAAATTCATGGACATCGACTCGGCCGCGTCTACGCCGATTCTCCGCCTGGCGCCGGACCTGTCGAATGTGCAGTACCTGCGCTACGAACTGACGGCGCTGGCGTATCACCTCAAGGAACAGGGATCAGAGGTTAGAGGTTTGAGGTTGGGGGAAGCCCTCTCCAACCCCCTGACCTCTAACCTCCAACCTCCAACCTCTGAAGGCTTCACCGCCCTCGTCATCGGTCCCGGCGGGGGGCGGGATCTCGTCTCGGCGCTTGTGTTCGGCGCGCGCCGCGTAGACGGGGTGGAAATCAATCCGATCATCGCGGACGCCGTGATGCGCGACCGGTTTCGTGAATTCTCCGGCGGCATCTATACGAATCCACGGGTCCGCATTTTCGTGGAGGATGGCCGCAGTTTCGTCCGGCGGACGCCCGAGCGCTACGACGTCATTCAGGCCTCGCTCGTCGACACCTGGGCGGCCACGGCCGCAGGCGCATACACGCTCACCGAGAACACGCTCTACACGGTCGAGGCCTTCAACGACTACCTGGATCACCTGACGGACGCCGGCGTCCTCACGATCACCCGGTGGGTGTTTGATGGATTGCGCCTGGTGTCACTCGCCCAGGCCGCCTGCGCCGCGCGCGGCTGGGACGCCTCGTCTCGCCTGGCCATCGTTCAGCACGATCGTGTCGCGACGTTTCTCTTGAAGAAGTCGCCCTTCACGCCCGAGGAAGTTGCGACCCTCCGGAGCGCGGCGGCACGCTTGCGCTTCCAGGTCCTGTACGCGCCTGGGGACGACACCACGCCCGCCGATGCGAGCACGCCGGCCAACGCGAGCGCGCAGCAGGCCACGAGCGCGCCGCAGCTTGTCGGCGGCACGAATACGGCCGACTACGCACGGCTGATTCGCTCGACGGATCGCGAGCAGTTTTATCGGGACTACGCGCAGGACATCCGTCCCACGACCGACGATCGGCCCTTCTTCTTCCACACGACGAAGCTAGGCGACCAGTTTCGGCTGGTGCTCGGCCGCTCGATGCTGTTCGGCAACGGCTTGAGCGCCTTGCTCACACTGATGGTGATTTCACTCGCGCTGGTCGTACTGTTCGTCGTCGGCCCGCTCGCACTGGCTGGCGGGACCCTCGCGCGTGGATGGCTCGCATGGCTGGTCTATTTCGGCGCGCTTGGCAGCGGCTTCATGCTGATCGAAGTGTCGATCCTTCAGCGATTCGTGCTGCTACTCGGGCATCCCGTGTACTCGTTGACCGTCACGCTCTTCTCGCTCCTGCTGGGAACCGGAGTGGGCGCGGCCTGGAGCCGGAGGCTCGGCGGCCCGCGCCTCGCGCGCGCGACCGCGATCACGCTCGGCCTGATTGCCGCGATCGCAGTCCTCTGTCTCGTTGGGCTGGCGCCCCTGGTCGCATGGGCCATTCCCTTCTCGCGTGCGATCCGTATTGGCATTGCCGTGGCGGTGCTCCTGCCGGTGGGGATGGTGCTCGGCGTCCCGATGCCGGCGGGGATTCAGCTCCTGCGGGCCCGCGCACCCGAGATGCTGACCTGGGCCTGGGGCATAAACGGCGCGCTCTCCGTCGTCGGGGCCACGCTCGCGATCTTTGTCGCGATGAACTGGGGTTTTGGCGTCACGCTGCTCGGGGCGTCCGGAGTCTACCTGGTCGCCCTCCTCGCGCTCCAGCAGGCAACCCACCGTAGCGCAGGCCTTTAGGCTGTGTTACGGTCATTTCCCCAACGCTTGAAATCTGAACATCGTCTTGTGTCTTAACAATGTTAATATTATGAACACTGTTCAGACCTGGACACTATGGGCATCAAAGAACGACAGGGACGTGACCGCGAAGCCGTTCGAAGGGCCATCCTCGATGCGGCGAGAGACCTCTTCGTCAGCGAGGGGTTTCAGAACGTTTCGATTCGCAAGATTGCCGACCGCATCGAGTACAGTCCGGCCGCCCTCTACGGGTACTTCCCGTCGAAGGACGATCTCTTTTTCGCGCTTGCCGAGGAAGGGTTCCGGCTGCTGTTCGGGAAACCCTCCTCGGTCGAGCCGGCCCAGGCGCTGCCGCCGCTCGAACGCATTCGCACCATTTTCTGGCGTCTTTACCAATTCAGCTGCGACCATCCGCAGTACTTCGCACTGATGTTCCTCGACCGCAGCGTGCCCCGTATCAATCGCGAGTACGAGCGTTTTGCGTTCGCGCGCGAGATGCGGGCCCTCCTTGTGGCTCAGGTCCAGCACTGCATCGATGAAGGTGTGTTTCCCTCGACGGTGCCGCCGATGGTGGCCTTCCGCGTCCTCACCAGCGGATTGCTCGGCGTGGCATCCATGCGGCTGTCGGATCGCCTCGCCCCAGGCGAGAACGCGGGCGATCTGGCCCGCGATGTTCTCGACGTCTCGATCGCCGGACTCCAAAGCGGTGTCGCCCTTCGTTCGACCACAACGGGGTATTCGGTCGACGAAGAGCCAAACGTGCAGGCCTCATAGCGTTTTCCAACGGGAGTTGTGTTGATGTCTCGCGCGTTCATCTCATTTCGGGTCCTGCGGCGACAGCCGGACGCCACAACGGGGACGGCCCTCTTAGGGGTCATCGCGTTGCTCGCAGGTGCGCTCGTGTGGACATCGTGCAGCGCGGCAAACGGCAAAGCCGCCGAGCCTGCCACCGCGGCGCCGATCGCGGTCGCAGCGACGGCAGCCATTGAACAGCCGGCTATGCGATTCATCCGCGCGACCGGCAGCCTGATGGCGGAAGACCAGGCGGGCGTCGCCGCCGAGACCGCGGGCCGCGTCACGGCCACGCCCGTCGAGCGGGGCCAGGCCGTATCTGAGGGCACCGAACTCGTGCGCCTGTCGTCTGCCGAAACCGACGCCCAGGTGAAAGAGGCAGAGGCCAATGCCGCGCAGATCGCCGCTCGCCTCGGTCTGACCGGCACCGACGTCCTCGACGTGGAAGCGGTCCCCGAGGTGCAGACTGCCAGGTCTTCGTACCTCCTCGCGCAGAGCGAGTTCTCGCGCATCCAGTCGCTCCTCGATCAGCGCGTCGTCTCGCAGGCCGAGTACGACCAGCGCCGCACGCAACTGGACGCGACGCGCCAGCAGTACGAGGGCGCAAGGAACGCCGCGGCGCAGCAGTATCAGTCGCTTCAGGCGGCTCGAGCTCGCGTGACGCTCGCGCGCAAGGCGCTCTCGGACACGGTCGTCCGCGCGCCATTCCCAGGGCTCGTGGCGGAACGCATGGTGTCGGTCGGTGACTACGTCACCAAGGGCACCAAAGTCGCCGGCGTCGTGCGCGTCGACCCGCTGCGCCTCCGGCTCACCGTACCGGAGCAGTTGGTGTCTGCGGTCGGCGTGGGCCAGCCGGTGACCTTCGAGGTGGACGCGTATCCCGGTCGCAGGTTTCAGGGCAACGTCCGGTACATCTCGCCGACGCTCGAGGCGAACCAGCGGGCGCTCACCGTGGAAGCGGTTGTCGCGAATCCTGACGGAACACTGAAGCCGGGATTCTTTGCCACCGCGCAGCTGCAGCAACGGCTGAAGACGCCAGCCACCCTCGTGCCAGCAGCCGCGGTTCAGACGAGCAACGGGACCAGCCGGGTCTACGTCGTGGCCGGCGATCACGTCGAGGAGCGCATCGTCACGATCGGTGAGACGGTGAACGCCCTCGTCGAAATCATCACCGGCTTGAAAGCCGGTGAGCGGGTGGCCACGGCGCACGTGGCACAACTGGCCGACGGGACAAAGGTGCAATAGGTCATGCAATGGCTCGCCGCCCTCTCTGTCCGCCGGCCGGTCTTCGCGACGGTCCTCATTCTGTCGCTGACCGTCATCGGCCTCTTCTCCTTCACGCGCCTCGGCGTCGATCGCTATCCGAAGTTCGACCTGCCGACGGTCCTCGTCACGACCGTCCAACCAGGGGGCGCGCCGGAACAGATCGAAACCGAGATCAGCGACAAGATCGAAGAAGCGGTCAACACCATCAGCGGCATCGACGAACTGCGGTCGGTCTCTTCCGAGGGCGTGTCGCAGGTCACCATCTCGTTCCTGCTGGGCAAGGACACCAACACCGCGGCCCAGGAAGTGCGCGACAAGGTGAACGGTGTTCTGCCGTTCCTGCCAAAGACCATTCTGCAGCCACGGGTCGATAGATTCGACCCGGACGCAGCGCCGGTGTTGAGCATCGCGTTGACTGCCGCAAAGCCGGTGAGAGACATCACGGAATACGCCGACAAGGTGCTCCGCCGGCAGATCGAGAGCGTCAGCGGTGTAGGACAGGTGCTGGTGCTCGGCGGCCGCCAGCGCCAGGTCAACATCTGGATGAACGCTGAACGCCTGCACGCCTACAACCTGACGGTCACGGACGTGTCCCGGGCCCTCCAGGCGCAGAACATCGAGATCCCCGGTGGCCGCATCGATCAGGGGCCGTCGACCGTCACGCTCCGCACCCGCGGGCGCGTGCAGACCATCGCGGCACTGGGCGATGTCGTTGTTCGCGAGAAGGACGGCCATCCGGTGCGCGTCAGCGACGTCGCGCGCGTCGAGGACGGCCAAGCCGACAGGGGGACGGTCGCCAACGTCAATGGCACGGACACCGTGCTGCTGCAAGTCCGGCGACAGTCCGGCACGAACACGGTCGAGGTCACACGAGCGGTCAAGGAGCGCGTCGAAGCACTGAAAGCCAGCCTGCCCCAGGGTTACGGCGTCCGGGTGGTCCAGGACGCCTCGCTATTCATCGAAGCCTCCATCAACAGCATCGAAGAGCACCTGATCGTGGGGTCGATCCTGGCCGCGCTCGTCGTGCTGCTGTTCCTCGTCAATCTGCGCTCGACGCTCATCTCGGCCATCGCCATTCCCACCTCGATCATCGCGACGTTCGGTCTGATCTGGTACATGGATTTCACCCTGAATTCGCTGACGATGCTGGCGCTGACGCTCTCGGTCGGCATTGTGATCGACGACGCGATTGTCGTGCTCGAAAACATCTACCGGTTCATCGAGGAGAAACACCTGAGTCCCGCGGAAGCGGCAGTGAGCGCCACGAAAGAAATCGGCCTGGCCGTCCTCGCCACCACCCTCTCACTCGTCGCCATCTTCGTGCCCGTGGGATTCATGGGCGGGATCGTCGGCCGCTTCATGAAGAGTTTCGGCCTCACGATGGCATTTGCCATCATGGTGTCGCTCCTGGTCAGTTTCACGCTGACACCGATGCTCGCCGCGCGGTGGCTCAAGCGGGACGAGACGGGGAAGAAACGCAGCTCGAAGGATTCAAAAGTATTCCACGCCGTCGATGTGTTCTACACGCGCCTGCTCGGATGGTCGATGGCCCACCGGGCGGTCGTGGCCGGCTTCGCGGGGCTCGTGCTGCTGTCGAGCGTGCCGCTCTTCTCGATGGCCCCGAAAAACTTCCTGCCCACCGACGACCAGGCGGAGTTTGAAATCAATCTCCGCGCGCCGGAGGGGACCAGCCTCGAGTCGACCGAAGTCCTGACGAATCGGGTCGCGAATCTCGTGCGCCAGCGGCTGCCGGAGGTCGACTACACCCTCGTCACGATCGCCGGAGACCCGGCAGCTACCAGAAATCTCGGCAGTATCTACGTGCGGCTGAAACCGGTCGAGCAGCGTACCGGCGATCAGTTCGCGGCCATGGCCATCGTCCGCTCGGAGATTCTGCCAACGCTCGGGACGGATCTGCGGACGTCTGTTCAGTCGGTGGCGGCCATCGGCGGAGGCGGCGCGCAGGGCGCCACCGTTCAATTTGTCATCAACGGACCGGACCTCAAGATGCTGGAGACATTGAGCGGCCAGCTGATGGCCCGCGCCAAGTCGATGCCCGGCGTCGTGGACCTCGACACGTCGCTGAGTGTGGGCAAGCCGGAACTGTCGGTCGAGATCGACCGGGCGAAGGCGGCCGAACTCGGCGTCCAGATCTCGGACACCGCCGAAGCCCTGCGCCTGCTGGTCGGAGGCGACCAGGTGACCACATACAACGAGGGCAGCGAGCAGTATGAAGTCCGCCTGCGCGCACGCGTCGAGGATCGCGATACGGAAGCATCGCTGGCGGGACTGACGGTGCCCTCGTCGAGGCTCGGCAGCGTCGCGCTCGAGAACGTCGCGCACTTTGCGAAGGGAGCCACGCCGTCGAACATCAGCCGGCTCGCGCGCCAGCGGCAAGTGACGATCTTCTGCAACCTGCTCCCTGGCGCATCCGAGGCTGAAGTCCAGACCGCGATTCAGGCGGAATTCGATCGACTGCGTCCGGGAGCCGACTACCGCGGTGTGTTCGCCGGGCGCTCCAAGGAACTGAGCCGGGCGGCGGAGAACTTCGTGATCGCGTTTCTGCTGTCCCTCGTCTTCATGTACCTGATCCTGGCCGCGCAGTTCGAGTCGTGGCTGCACCCCATCACCATCTTGCTGGGGCTGCCGCTGACGGTTCCCTTCGCTCTCATCTCGCTGCTGATCTTCAAGCAGTCGCTGGACATCTTCACCATGCTGGGGATCCTGGTGCTGTTCGGGGTGGTGAAGAAGAACTCGATCTTGCAGATCGATCACATCAACCAGCTGCGCGCCGAGGGGCACTCGCGGCGCGACGCCATCCTGCACGGCAACCGAGACCGCTTGCGCCCGATCTTGATGACCACCGCGGCGTTCGTGGCCGGCATGCTGCCGCTGGTGGTGTCGAAGGGCATCGGCGCCGAGTTCAACCGCGCGACGGCCGGTCCCGTCGTGGGCGGCCAGATCCTGTCGCTGCTGCTGACGCTGCTCGCGACGCCCGTCGCCTACTCGCTGTTCGACGACGCCTCGATCAAGCTCAAGCGGCTGTTCCGCGTCCGGCCGCGCCCGGACGCGGAGACCGGCGCCGACGAGATCCGCGGCGCGGTCGTCACCGCGGTGCCGGCGATGACCGACC
>JBGOTP010000055.1:0-19728 GCA_041476545.1 Vicinamibacteria bacterium
GAAGCGCGGCGATTTCGGCCAGCCACCGCCCGTCATTTTCGCGCTCAAGCTCAATTGAGAGAATCACGCCGAGTACTGTAGCATCCGGGCCAGCTGTCTAACAACATCACTTGGAGTCGGCGCGCCAGATTCCGTGCAGAAGGGTGTCGCCGAGGCGCGCGGCTCAAGCGGCAGCGTTGATATGGGCGTTTCAAGTGGTGAGCAACCGTCGGCAGACGGCGCGACCACTCATGACCACAACGCCTCGCATTGCCCTTGTTGGCGACTATAGTCCCGCATCGAAGGCACATCAGGGAATACCGCGAGCGCTCCTGCTCGCGCGCGAAGGTGAGCGCGGCTGCGAGTGGGAATGGCTGCACACCTCGACGCTTCTCGACGATCCATCAGACCAGCTCTCGGGATTCCACGGCGTGTGGTGCGTCCCGGGGAGCCCGTATGCGAATACGTGCGGCGCACTGGGCGCCATACGGTTTGCGCGACAGACAGGGCGATCCTTTCTGGGTACGTGCGGAGGATTCCAGCATGCACTGATGGAGTATGCGGAGGCAGTGTGGGGTGTGGCGAGGCCCATCCACGCCGAACTGGATCCAGGTGCCGTCGATCCCGTCATCGCACCGCTCGCGTGCAGTCTCGTCGAGCAGTCCGGCGAGATCCACTTCCAGAGGGGATCCCGCATGGCCGCCATCTACGGCGTGGACGCCGTGGTCGAGGAATACCACTGTCGCTACGGTTTGAGTTCGAGCTACTGCGACCGATTGGCGTCCGGGCCATTGCGTGCGAGTGGGCGAGACGCCCAAGGCGATATCCGCGCGATCGAGCTCGACGGGCATCCCTTCTTTGTCGCGACCTTGTTCCAGCCGGAGCGATCGGCGTTGGCGGATCGGAAGCATCCGCTCGTGAGTGCATTCGTGACGTCCGTGCACGAGCGAGCGGCGGTCTGACCAGCCCAGCTTGGCGGCACGCTACCCGCGTGTCTTGGCCAGCCCCGGCGCCACCGATTCCTTCGACGTCGGCGTCCCGAGGTGGTGCGTGATGAGATGCCTGGACAGGCGTTCGAACGCCTCCGCCGGCGTATCCGCATAGTGCAGCAGCTCGAGGTCCTTCTCCGCAATCGCGCCCCACTCGGCCATCGGCTTGAACTCGAGCACCTCGTCCCAGTATTCGCGGCCGTACAGGATCACCGCGATCTTCTCCGTGAGCTTCCCGGTCTGCTCAAGCGTCAGAATCTCGAACAGCTCGTCGAGCGTGCCGAAGCCCCCGGGAAAAATCACGAGCGCCTTCGCCAGATAGGCAAACCAGAACTTGCGCATGAAGAAGTAGTGGAACTCGAAGTGGAGGCCATCGGTGATGTACGGGTTCGCCCCCTGCTCGAACGGGAGGCGGATGTTGAGACCGATCGTCTTGCCGCCCGCCTCGCTGGCGCCGCGGTTCGCTGCTTCCATGATGCCAGGCCCGCCGCCTGACGTCACCACGAAGCGGTGATTCTCCCCGGGAATCGTCTGACTCCACGTCGTGAGCATCTTCGCCAGTTCACGAGCCTCCTCGTAGTAGCGCGCCCACTCGATCTTCCTGCGCGATCTGGTGAGTTCAGCTTCGTACTGGGCGTTGGCATCCTGCACGCCGCGCGCGGTCAGCGTGCGGAGCGCCCGCTCGGCGCGCTCGCGGCTGTCGACCCGTGCCGACCCGAAGAAGACGACCGTATCCTGAATCTTCTCGGCCTTGAACCGCCGCAACGGCTCGAGATACTCCGACAGAATCCTGATCGGCCGCGCATCTTCGCTTTCGAGAAATTCCGGGTAGAGGTACGCCAGCGGCTGCTGCAGCATAGTCTGCTACTGTATCCCAGGACGTTACGATCGCCCGCGCTTGCGGGAGTGGGATTCATGCGATCGGGACCGGCGTCCGGTACGAAGCATCAAGTATGTCAGGCCGGCCCCGACGGCGGCCGCGCCCGCAACCAACGCGACGGCGGCATACGTCACCGGACCGGGCGGTGGTGGGATCGCCGCCCGCGCCGCGTCCGACACCGCACGTCTTCGAGCCAGCTCGAGCTTCAGGCTGATCTCGCCTTGCGTCATCGCCCATCGATGGTTCGCTTCGAAGAGCGGCTTCAACAGAAACGACAGATGACGGAGGAGCGGCTTCTCGGCGGCAATCCGCCAGTCGTAGGTGATGTCCACAAACGCGCCGTCTTGTTCGAACTTCCAGACGCCTCGACCGTTGAAGTCGCCCTCCGCGGTGATGTCGAACCCATTCGGATAGCGTGAGCCGGTGACGACGAATTCCCACCGCAGCGTGTACGGCAACCATCCCTTGGTGAGAAGACGCACGCGTCGCCCCACACCACGTGCGTCGGGCGGCTCGAGTTCTTCCACGTTCAGATACACGGACGGCCACCACCGCGGGAGAGCCAGCGGATCCCCGAGCACGTCGGCCACCTCCCCGCACGTGCCCTCGACGCGCCAGCGTGAAACGAAATGGTATTCGTTGCTATCAGTCATCGCAGAAGGCCGTCTAACAACATGTTCCTTCGTGTCCTCTGTGTCCTCTGTGGTGAACGCCGTAGGCAGTCGCGGTGAACGCCGTAGCCGCAACCACTCAACCGAACGGCCGAATCTTACGCGCGGCGAACGCGACCATGATTCGGCGTCGCAATTCGTTGCCGACCGGCCCCTGCTTGAGAGGACGCGTCTTGAATCGCATCCGCACCACCACAAACCGATCGGTCATCGATTCCACACCCACGACGTCAATCGCTCCCAGCAGAGAGTCGCGCCAGTCCGGATCCTGCTGCATCCCGGCCCCCACCTCGTGAATCGCCTGGAGGACCCGGTCGATATCTTCGCGGTACGACACGCGGACGTCGACGACGGCGAAGGCAAATTGCTTGCTGAGGTTGGCAAGAGCCGTGATCGTTCCGTTCGGAAAGACCTGAACGGCTCCCTCGACATCGCGCAGCACGATCGTTCTCAGGTTGATCTGCTCGACACTGCCCGAGACGCCGTTGATCCGCGCGCTGTCGCCGATGCGGACCTGATCCTCGAGAATCAGAAAGAAGCCGGAAATGACATCGCGCACCAGGTTCTGCGCGCCGAATCCGACCGCCAGTCCCGCAATCCCCGCGCTCGTCAGAATGGGCAGGACGTCGATTTGCAACTGCAGCAGCAGCATCAGGATCGCGATGAAGCTGATAGACACGGTGACGAGGCGAGAAAGAATGCCGGCGAGCGTGCTCGCGCGCCGCTGCCACTCGTGATCGGTCCGTGCGTGACTGCGTCCCAGTTGGTGTTGCAGATGCTCGATCGCCAGATGGGCCGCGCGAACGACCACCATCGCTCCAACGATGATGAAGACGATGGGCACGCCGTGCGTGAGGAACCGGTGAAGGATGCGATCCGGATACCACTCGGGTTCGCTGATACCGAAGTGCCGGAACGCGAACGACATGGCGGCCAGGGCCGCGACGCCGAACGCCAGGAGCGTCAGCGTCCAGATCAACCCCGTCGCCCGGGCGTGCAGTGCCGCACGACCCTCGGCCCCACCGCTATCCAGGGCGTCCAGCTTGCGGTAAATCACCGCCCGGAAGATCCGGGCGGCAATCGCCGCCACCGCGAATGCCAGGATCACGCCGACGATCGTCGAGTGGAAGAAGAGACGCATTACAGCTTCTGGATCTTCAGATAGTTGGTGTCGTTTCGCGTCAGATCCGGGTTGATGCTGACAAAAACGACCGCCGCGCCTGCCCGTACCAGCCCGCGCGCGACGAGCTCCTGCCCCACACGCGTACGCGCGATGTCGATGTTCTCGCCGATGTCGGTGCAGACGGCCGTGACGCCCCAGAACAGCGCGAGGCGCCGCGCCAGCTCACCGCGTTCGGCGGCCGCGAGAATCGGCACGTGCGGACGAAGCGCTGACAGACGCCGCGCCGTCTTGCCGCCGCGTGTGACGGCCACAATCGCCTCCGCGTCGCCACGCTCGGCGAGCGTGACCGCCGCCTCGCACAGGGCGTGCGCGTGGTCGTGGGCGCTCTCGTCCCTGAAGACATGGGCATCGGTGAACGGTCCGGTCTCGGCGTCGCGAATAATCGCGTCGAGCGTCTGGACGGCGCGTGCCGGGAAGGCGCCTGTCGCTGTTTCTTCCGACAACATGATCGCGTCCACACCGTCGCCGACGGCGTTGGCGGCGTCGCTCACCTCGGCCCGCGTGGGCCGCGACTCCGTCGTCATCGACTCGAGGACCTGCGTCGCGACGATGACAGGGACCTGGCGAAGGCGGGCGCGACGGGTGATTTCTTTCTGCGTTCGAGGTGTGCGCTCGAGCGGCATCTCGAGGCCCAGATCGCCGCGCGCCACCATCACGGCGTCACTCATGGCGAGAATCTCGTCCAGATGGTCGAGTGCCTGCGGGCGTTCGAGCTTTGCGACGATGGGAATGTGCGGGGGAACGCCCCGCATGCCCGGCCTGCCCGCGCCCTCCGCGGTGATGAGCGCCCTCGCCTCCTGCAGATCGCGCGCGGTCTGCACAAAACTGATGGCGACCATGTCGACGCCAAGAGCCAGCCCGAACTTCAGATCGTCGGCGTCTTTCGGTGTGATGGCGGATGCCGGCAGATCGACACCCGGCGCGTTGATCCCTTTGTGCTCGCCCAGCACGCCGCCATCGACAACCGTCGTCTGAATCTCGCGGCCATCAGACGAGTCCACGCGGAGTTCGATGAGGCCGTCCGCGAGCAGCAGCCGGTCTCCGGCACGGACTCCCCGCGCCAGACCCTCGAACAGCGTCGAAATACGTCCGGCGGCGCCCTCGAAGTCGCCGGTCCCGATCGTGAGGGAGTCGCCAGACTTCAGTTCGATCGATTTGCCGTCCTTCAGGCGGCCGGTGCGGATTTTCGGGCCACCAAGGTCCTGCAGAATCGCCACGTGCCGATCGGCCCGCTCCGCCGCCCTCCTCACGCGAGCGTAGGTCGCGGCCTGCGATTCGTGCGTGCCGTGGGAAAAGTTGAGGCGGACGATATCGACGCCTGCGCCTATCAGGGCGTCGAGCATGGCGTCGGTGTCGCAGGCGGGGCCGGCTGTCGCGATGATTTTCGTGCGGCGCATGTAGAATCACGTCAATTATGGGCCAGATCGTTCCCGACCTTGTCGAGCGGTACCTTGGCGGACTCAATCGGCTGGCGGATCCGCTGCTCGTCGAGATGGCGCGGCAGGGCGAGGAGCAGAAGCTTCCGCTCATCGACGCGGAAGTCGGCGGACTGCTGCGGGTGCTGGCGACGGCGGTCGGAGCCACTCGCGTCCTCGAAATCGGGACGGCCATCGGATACTCGGGCATCTGGCTCGCCGGTGCGCTGCCACCAGACGGCCTGCTGCTGACCATGGAGCTCAGCCCTGAGCGCGCACGGATCGCGCGCGACAACTTTGCGCGCGCGGGTCTTGCGGATCGGGTCAGCGTGATTGTCGGCGACGCGGCGCGGATGCTGGTGAAAGTATCCGGACCATTTGACGTCATCTTCCAGGATGGCGACAAACAACTGTACGAGCCCATGCTGAATCGGCTCGTCGAGCTTCTCCGCCCGGGAGGACTCCTTATCACCGACAACGTGTTGTGGAGCGGCCGCGTGGTCCCGGGACTCCTCGAACCGCCCGACAATTCGGACGACACGCGGGCGATTGCTGCATACAATGAGCGGCTCCACGCGCATCCGCAACTGATGACGTCGATCATTCCGCTTCGCGACGGCGTGGCCGTCTCGGTCAAGAGACGCTAGAGCACTGCAGACGAACCACCATGACCATTGAGACTTGGCTCAAGACGGCAATCGCCGACGCTGAACGCAGAGGGCTCCCGGAGCTCAAGCCGTTACTCGAGAGTCTCGCGCAAGCGATGCGGACACTGCGAGAGGCCGATTTCAATGAGGACGCCAGCCGTTGACCATCGAAGACTTCGGCCGGCGATTGCGCGCGAAAGAGATCAGCGCGACCGAGATGACGGAAGAATGCCTCCGGCGGATCGCCGCGGATAACCTGCGTCTCAACGCGTTCATCCATGTGATGACAGACGAAGCGCGTCAGCAGGCGCGTGATGCGGACCGCGATCTGGCGGCCGGCCACGACCGTGGCGCCCTGCATGGCGTGCCCATCTCCATCAAGGATCTCTTCGACGTCCGAGACACGGCCACGACCGCCGCGTCCCGCGTGCGGGACGGTCACATGGCCGATTCCGACGCGCCGGTTATCGCGCACCTCCGGCACGCTGGCGCGGTGCTCATCGGCAAGACGAATCTGCACGAATTCGCCTTCGGCACGACGAGCGAGGATTCCGCCTTTGGTCCGGCTCGCAACCCGCACGATCCGGATCGTTCGCCTGGTGGATCAAGTGGCGGATCAGCGGCCAGTCTCGTGGCGGGGATGGCGCTCGCGTCGCTCGGGACGGACACGGGCGGATCGATCCGCATTCCGGCCGCGGCGTGCGGCGCTGTCGGCTTGAAGCCGACGTACGGAGAAGTCTCGGCGGCAGGCGCCGTTCCGCTGTCGCGGACCCTCGATCATGTGGGCCCGATCACGCAAAACGTCACGGATGCCTGGCACATGTTTCAGGCGCTCATTGGTCGCGACGCCGGACGCCCGCTGGCGGCGACGCCCATCAGCGGCCTTCGACTCGCCGTGCCCAGGAGCTACTTCTGCGATGTGCTGGACGACGAGGTTCGCGCGCGATTCGAGTCATCACTGGACGTTCTCCGGAAGGATGGCGCCCGCATCGGTGAGGTCGGCATCCCGCACGCCGGTACGATCGGACCGATCTACACGCACATCACCTTCGGGGATGCGGCCGCCTATCACGCGACGACGCTCGAGACGATGGCGGAGCGTTACACGCCGCCGGTGCGACTGCGTCTCGAGCTTGCGCGATACGTGCTTGCAGAGGACTACGTCCGCGCCCTCGCGGGCCGCGAGGTCCTGCGGCGCGAAGTCGACGCGGCACTGTCCGGTCACGATGCGCTGGTGTTGCCCACGCTGCCGATTCCAGCGCCCCTCATCGGCGCAAACTCCGTGCAGATCGGACAGCACAAGGAACCGATCCGCGCGCTCATGCTGCGGCAGACACAGCTCTTCAACCTCACCGGTCATCCCGCGATCTCGCTGCCATGCGGACGAACAGCATCTGGTCTGCCTATCGGACTGCAGTTGGTCGGCGGGACAATGCACACCGAAGCGCTGTTACGCGTGGCGCTGGGGGTCGAGCGGGCGCTCGACGCGCTATAGTCCGCATGAAGATGCGAAGGCCTTGCGTCCACTGCAACGTTAGTCGATGTCGAGCGCGGCACGAAGCGTCCTGACGCCGATGGTCGGCGTGGATCCAGGCTGCCCGCGGATACGGGACACGATTGGCCGCGAGCGCGGTCCCTTGCTCGCGATCCTGGCGACCTGGGGCCTCGCGATCGCCCTGGTCGGCCTGGGTCCCAACGTGCCGCTACAGGACGACTGGACGTACGCGTGGAGCGTCGAGCATCTGCTGAAGACGGGCAGGTTCGATGTCTTGCAATGGAGCTTGCATTTTCCGGTCTTCCAGACTTTTTGGGCGGCCGGCTTCGCGCTGATCTTCGGGTTTTCGTTTACTGTCCTGCGTGCCTCGACGCTCGTGCTCGCCGTGGTCGCTACCTCCCTGCTGTACCTCACGCTCCGCGAGCTGGAGGTGAATCGTCGTGCGAGTCTCGTCGCCGCCCTCACGTTCGCCCTCAATCCCATCGTCTTTTTTCTGAGCTTCACGTTCATGACGGACGTGCCGCTCTACTGCCTGACGACCATCGCGGTATTTGCCTTCACCGTCGCCCACACGCGCCAGCGCCCGTTCTGGATCTGGGTGGGGACCGCGGCCTCGGTCGGGGCCTTTCTCGCGCGCCAGATCGGGATCGTCACGCCCGTCATGGGTCTGCCCCTCGTCGTGGCTGCATGGCCCGATTGGCGGCAGATGAGCCGACGCGCGCTTCCACTTGCTGTCGCCTGGGGAGTAATGGCGGTGTCGTCGGTGGCCCTCACGACCTACGTCGGAACGACGAGCTACATGCTCACGAAGTTGGAGAGCCTGCAATGGCTGCTGCTCGTGACCGTCGGCGAGTACTTCAACGACAACCTGTGGTCGCTGGTGCAGGGGAGCTTCGCGTTGTTGCCGTTTCTTGTAGCGGTCCTGCCAATCGCCAAAGCGCGTTGGCGCGTGTGGGCGGCGTTCACCACCTTCAGCCTCGTCGTGCTGATGGTTCGGTTCGGTCACGTGCCGACCCCGCTCACGCAAGGCGACTCGTGGAGTCTGGTGGAACTCGGATCGAGTCTCGCGCTCATGCCCGGCGGACCGGCGCGCGACCCGGCCGGATGGTTCGACCCGGTCGTGCGGGGTATTGGCCTCCTCGCAGTGAGCGCGCTGCTGACAATGGTGTGGGTGCGCCTTCGCGCCAAAGAGACTATTCCGGTTGCGGTGTCGGGCGTTGGCCTTCTGCTGCTGGTGCACGTCCTCGAATTCAACGTCTTGTGGCTCTACAGCGATCGCTACGTGATGATGATGCTGCCGCTTGTCATCATCCTGCTCGCGTGGACGTCCCGGCACGCGCGGTTGGCGGTCGTGCCGTGCGTCGCCGTGCTCATCGTCTGGGCGGCGATCGATGTCGTGGGCACCCGCTACGCGATGCGGGTCAATGACGTCGCGATGCGCACATGGCACGAGGTGAACGATGCGGGCGTTCCCGCGTGGGACATCGACGCGGGCTACGCGATCAATGGATGGATGCTGTACGCGCATCCCGAGCGCCTCGGGCCGGGCATGGATCCGGAGCGCGATGTGCCCTTCATCACCGCCGATCGCACCGCCACGTGGCTCATCGCCCACACACCGGTCGACGGCTACGAGATCGTCCGGCAGGTCTCATGGCCCGACCTGCCCTGGCCCAGACGGCATCGCCTCTACGTGCTGCGAAAAACAGCGAGCGAGCCCGGCGCCAGGTAGCTCGCACGGCCGAACTTGCGGCATGACAATAGAGCCGCCTCGATTCCCCGGATCAGTGAACGGTCAGGCCCGGCCTCGACGCCAACGCGCAAGTTCCGCCCGAAGCGGCCCCCAGTACTCGCGATCCGACGCGCGATGGCGTTCCTGCTCTGCCTTCAGGGCCTGCTCCACTCCCGCCCGGTCGCCACGAAGCGCCGGCCGGAGCGCGGGGCGAACAGTGACCAGCCGGCGAGCGGTCCCGGCGTACCGCCGACACAAGTCGATCAGGAGATCGCTCGTGCGAACCTCGCGAAGCCAGAAGACTGTTTGTGCGCGGCCCGACGCCGACCGTCGGCGGTAGTAGTCCGCCTCCAGCAGACGCCGAACCATCGGCCAGTCCTTGTCTCGCTGCGTCTTCTTGGCCTGGACGAGATCGGCGAGAGAAATCAGATGCACGCGGCCCACGCCGGGAAGCGCCAGCGTTCGCCGCCGAGACCACAACTTTTCGAACGGCTCGCATCCGTGGAGGACCGACATCACATCGATCCGCAGCCCTTCAGTCCCGGGAGCTGCGCACCGGAAGTGGCAGGCATGCCCGCGGCGCAACACGTCGGCGCTCAATTGGGGCACGAATACCGGCGTGGCCTTCAGGTCGTCGAGCGCGGCCTGTAGACGGGCGAGGTTCTTCTCATCGGCGAGCACGGCGAAGTCGATGTCGCGGCTGAACTCGGCGCCGCCGTACAGGATGCAGGCCTGCCCGCCCATCAGCAACGCTCGCACCCGGTAGGTCCGAAAAGTGGAAAGGGCTTTGTGAATCGGGCTCTGGCTCAAGCGATCCCCCCAAGGCCAGGAACGTCGCCCACAGCCTCGCCGACTCCTGAAAACGCTCCGCTGGTGTGAGCGTCCACCAATCCAGCACCTCCGGGTCCTCCTGGAACTCGAACGCGCGCCGACGGCCAGTCACACGGTAGATGATACTCCGATAGCCTCGAGTCACTTCGCTGGCACGAGCGCGAGTTGGGCACGCCACGATCGCACTGATGCGGGATCTGCTCCTGGAACTGCCGCGAGCCGACGCCGAGGCGGCGCCGCTCCTTAACGTCCTACGCGGACCATGGATCGATGATCGGCAGCTCGAGTCCCTCGAAATGCTTGACGTTCCGTGTCGCGAGCGACGCCTTGCGCGCCCCCACCACACCGGCAATTAACGCATCACGGATTTCCACGGAACGACCCGCGCGGCGCCGCTTGGCAGCGATCACACCGGCCGATCGAGCGGCGCTCTGGTCGACCGGGAGAATCCGCAGCTCGAGATCTTCCTCAAGCGCTCGCACGAAGGCTTCTTCAAGTTGTCGGCGGCGGCGGCCTGGCACCAGGAGCGCGAGTCCGAACTGCACCTCGAACACCGTGATGGCCGTCGTCCACACGGACTGGGGTGGCAGCGCGTCGAGCCACGCCACCACCGTCGGGTCCGGGTCGCGCTGCATGAGCGCGGACACGACATTCGTGTCGAGAACGATCACGGCGTGACGCGCGCGGGGCGGGCAGGCTGCCCGCGCAACTCCTCGATGTCACGCTTGAGGCCGATGCGCGCGAAGCGCGCCTTGAACCGGCTGCCAAGCGGCGGCGCTGGAGCCACCTCGTCGTTGACGGCCACTCTCAAGATGTCGCGCACTTCTTCTTCGGTGCTGCGACCGTGTTTGCGGGCGCGGCGTTGGAGTTGGGCTTTGACGTGCTCGTCGAGATTACGAACCAGCAACTGGGCCATGCGTTCCTCGCTTGATATCATGATATCACCGTCGAGCGGCGGGCCGCGGGATGACCGCAGACGCAGGTTCCGTGGGTCGGCACACCCTCGTGCCCGGTGTTACGTCAGCTTCACCGGCGACACGTCAAGCACCGGCTCGTGGACGCTGGCTGAAAGCGCCGGTGGCCGGTTCAGTTCGCCGATGTGGGCCGCAGGCCCTTGTACAGGAACCGTTGAACGCGTTTGCCGTCCGCGCCCTCACCGACGTACAGATTGCCTTTGGAGTCAACGGCCACGCTGCTCCCGTTGGTAAAACCCCCTGGAAAGTGTCCGGCATGGCCAAACGACCCGACGATCTCGAGGTCGCTGCGGCGCAGGATGAATACCTTTGAATTGCGCGGGTCCGGGACGTACAGAAACCGCTGCTCCGGATCGTGCGAGAACGCGATGTCATGCACCGTTCCGTCGATCGTCCGCGGCGAAATCACCTTTTCGGCGACGAACGTGCCATCCGTCTTGAAGACCTGGAAACGGTGATTGGCACGGTCGCACACGTACACGAGACCGTCGTGACTGACGCGCGCGCACGTGACCGTGTCGAAGTGCTTCGGAAGCGGCGCCGCGGGATCCGGCACGTACTTCGTCGCGTCGGCATCGTCAGGCGGCTTGCCGTACGCGCCCCAATGCCGCTTGTAGGCGCCGGTGTCTGCGTCGAAGATGATGACGCGTCGATGCTGGTAACCGTCGGCGACGTAGAGCTCGTTCGTCTTCGGGTCCACCGATCCAGTCGCACCGCCGAGCGCCGTCAGATCACTGCTCGAGGTTCTTCCCGCACCCGGGCGTCCGATGTGGAGCAGGAACTTCCCCTGCGGCGTGAACTTGAGCAGGTGTGAGTCGTTCAGATTTCCCACCCACACGTTCCCCTTGTGATCGATGCTGAGCCCGTGCTCTCCGCCCGGCCTGGCCCACGCGTACCCGTCGCCCGGTCCGCCCCAGGCCTGCACGAGCGCTCCTGCTTGATCGAACTCGATGACCTGCGGCGCGGGAATGCAGCAGTCCGCCGTGGGCGGGTTGAGCGATGCGGCCTTTTCCGCATCGGTGAGGCCTGATGGCCGATGAAGAATCCAGACGTGATCCTTCGGATCCACGGCCACCCCGATTACGTTGCCGATGATCCATTTGTTCGGGAACGGCTGTATCGGCCACGCGGGGTCCAACTGGAACCGCGGCACCATCGTTGCCGCCGCGCGCGCCGGTTTCGAGGCGACCAGGACGGACGACGATTCGTACGCGCCACCGGCTCCGATGAGAAGAGCAAGAACGACGACGATCTGTGACCGCATGAGAGGCCTTTCGTAGATTTGGAATTACACCTGCTTCAGCAGATCCCGCGCGATCTTCACGTAGCCGTCGACTGCCGCACGCAACTCGGCCACGTCGATGAACTCTTCGGCGGTGTGCGCGACGTGGATGGATCCCGGACCGAAGAGCAGCGGCTGGCCCCAGCCGCTCAGCAGTGGAATGTCGGTCGTGTACGGAAAGACAGCCGTGTCGAATCCCGGAACCGTCGCCAGCTTTACCGGCGACACGTCGAGCACCGGCTCGATGGTCACGCGACGCTCGAGCGGCGCAATCGCCCGGCGCACATCGGCCGCATCGCTCACGATGCGAAACATCACTTCCGCTTCGGCGGAGGGCGAAACGACATTCGGTGCGACGCCGCCGGAAATCAGACCGACGGTATAGTGTGTGCGTCCAAGCACCGGATCTGACGGCAGCTCGATCGTTCGCAGCTCCATCAGCGCGTCGAGCAGTTTGTCGATCGCCGACTCGCCGAGCTCCGGAAACGACGAGTGCGCCGCGCGGCCGCTCGCGCGCAGCTTCACGCGCATCATTCCGCGCGTGGCCAGACCGAGGCGATTGTCGGTCGGCTCACCATTGATCAGAAACCGGCAGGCATTCGCCCCTTCCTTCGCCGCCTGATTCGCCATGCGCGCGCCGTCGCTTCCCCGTTCCTCGCCGACAACAAAGAGGAGACCCACGCGCGACTCCCCTTCGCGCCGCAACCGATCCACTGCCGCCACCTGCGCCGCGAGGATGCCCTTCGCGTCGCAGGCTCCGCGGCCAACAATGCACTGCCCCTGCAGCCGGCTCGGAAAGAAGGGCGGAACGCAATCGAAGTGCGTCGACAGCACGACGACGGGCGGCACCGCTGTAGACGAGGAAGACGATGTTGATGATGAGGAGGATGATGACGCCGGCGTTTGAGCCGGCTGGGGCGATGTCGCAAGGATGTTGAACCGGGAATCGTCGACCGCCTGCTCGGTGACCGAGAATCCCATGACGCGCAGGTAGCGCGACAGCCAGACCCCGGCGTCGTGCTCCCGCCCGGTCGTCGAGTCGATGTCGACGAGGGCACGCGTCAGAGCGACAAGATCGACCGCGGGCTGGGAGGACCCTACCGAATCCACGCCTCGAGCTCCGTTCTCGTGTCCGTGCGCGAATCGCGGTACTTGACGATGACGGGAGTGGCGAGGGAGAGGCCCCATTCGGGTCCCTTCCCCACCGTCACGGCGCGAGCACCGGGAACAACGACGGCGCCTTCCGGCACGACCAACGGCCGATCGGCCGCCGGCCTGATCACCTCGCCTTTGACGAGGTCGTACACCGGAGTCGATCCCGTGAGGACGGTCCCGGCGGCAATGACGGCGCGCTTCCTGATGATGGCGCCCTCGTAGATCCCCGTGTTGCCGCCAATGAGCACCTCGTCTTCGATGATGACCGGCAGAGCGCCGACGGGCTCGATGACGCCGCCGATCTGCGCGGCGGCACTGACGTGCACGCGTGCGCCGACCTGGGCGCAGGATCCGACGAGCGCGTGCGAGTCGATGAGCGTCCCTTCCCCGATCCAGGCGCCGATGTTCACGTACATCGGCGGCATGCAGATCACACCGGGTGCGATGTACGCGCCGTCGCGCACGGCCGACCCTCCGGGCACCATCCGCACGCCGGCCGCGAGGCCCGGCTTCTTCAACGGCAGCGTGTCCTTGTCGTAGAACGGCCACCGGCCGTGATCCATGGACACGTCCACGATGTCGCCGAACCTGAAGCCGAGCAGGATGCCCTGTTTCACCCAGGCGTTCACACGCCAGCCGATCGGGCTCGACGGGTCGGGCTCGGCGGCTCGTGCCGTACCTGACGAAAGAGCCTCGCGCAACCGCGCGAACGCCTCGCGCGCCGCGTCGCGGTCGGCAGAGGCGCCAGCGGCGACAAGATTTGTGATGTCAGTTTCGAGCATCAGGCGACCGCGGCTTTGAGCAACTCGAGCCGCTTCAGCACTCTCAGTATTCTCTCCCTCGACTCCGGCCTCGGCGAGCAGATCGGCAGGCGGTACACCTCTTCGAGGAGTCCCATCGCGGCCATGGCGGCCTTGACCGGCACCGGATTCGCTTCAACGAAGTTCACCTGCATCAGGGGCATGATGCGCGAGTGAACGGCGCGCGCGGAGGCGAAGTCTCCGCGTTCCGCCGCGTCCACCATTCGCACCATCTCGGCCGGGATCTCGTTCGACACGACCGAAATGATGCCGCGCCCGCCCACCGCCATCAGCGGCAACGTCAGCACATCGTCGCCGGACAGAACGATGAAGTCCGCTGGCACGGCCTGACAGATGTCGCACATCTGACCAACGTTGCCGGAGGCTTCCTTGATGCCCACGATGTTGGGAACGCCGGCGAGCCTTGTGACTGTCGACACCTCGATGTTGACCCCGGTGCGGCTCGGCACGTTGTAAAGCATGATCGGCAGCGGGGTGCTGTCTGCAATCGCCTGAAAGTGCTGGAAGAGCCCCTCCTGCGTCGGTTTGTTGTAGTAGGGCGTGACCGACAGCAGTCCGGCCGCGCCGGCCTTGCGCATCTCGTCGGCCAGGTGGATCACTTCCTTCGTGTTGTAGCCGCCGGCGCCGGCCAGAATCGGCACCTGCCCGCGCGCCTCGTCTACGAGAATCTCGACCATCCGCACGCGCTCGGTGAGAGTGAGCGTCGGGTTTTCGCCGGTCGTCCCGCAGGGGACGAGGAAGTGGATGCCGGCGTCGATCTGCCGCCGGCCCAATCGCCGCACGGCCTTTTCGTCCAGCTCACCAGACCTGGTAAACGGCGTCACGAGCGCGGTGCCTACTCCTGTCCAGGTGGTTCTCATCGCGAGTCCTCTCTCAGCTCTCAGCTATCGGCTCTCAGCTATCGACAGTTGCACGCGGCTCTGCAATCACTGATAGCTGACAGCTGATGGCTGACAGCTACGGATATCAATTCTCATCGCAGTCCCAGGACGTCGTGCATCGTAAACCAGCCGTGTCTGCCCTTGACCCACCGCGCGGCCACGAGGGCTCCGCGGGCGAAGGCGCTCCGATCCCGCGCCGTATGGGACAGCGTAATCGATTCCGCCGCGCTGTCGAAGCCAATCGTGTGCACGCCTGGAATATGGCCCGCCCGCGTCGAGGAGACATCGATCGGCCGCGCGAACCCCGCGTCTTCCATCGCGCGCTTCAACATCAGCGCGGTTCCCGACGGCGCGTCTTTTTTCATGACGTGGTGCGCCTCGTGAATCCATGCACCGAACTCGTCCTGGGACCCGAACAGCTTCGCGGCCCTCGCCGCCAGCGCCTCGAACACGACGACACCCGTGGAAAAATTGGGGGCGACCACCACGCCGATGCCGGCATCGGCCACAGCCTTGCGCACGCCGGGTTCGTGACCGCCCCACCCGGTGGTGCCCACCACGACGTTGATGCCGAGCCTGGCGAGCCGCGGCACATTCACCGGCACCGCATCTGGATACGAGAAGTCGATCGCCACATCGACCTGACCCCAGTCCGCGGCGACTGTCTCGAGACGCGAGGCATTGTCGATCTCCACAATCCCGGCCACTTCGCAGTCGTACTCCGCCGCGAGGCCCTCGACCATCCGTCCCATGCGACCGTGACCAACCAGCAGAATCCGCATCAAAAGAACTCCTGATGGAGGAGATTCATCGCTGCTTCGACATCGGCGTCCCGCAGCACGAACGTAATGTTCCGGCGCGACGCGGCCTGCGACACCAGGCGCAGCGGAATCTGCTGCAGCGCGGTGACGGCGCGCCCGAAGAGCGCCGTATCGCCTCGGAGATTCTCCCCCACGATGCAGACAATCGCCATATCCGGTTCGATGTTCACCTCGGCGAAGGCCCGCAGATTGCCGACGACAGCGTCCAGGCGCTTGGTATTGTCCACCGTCACCGAGACGCTCACCTCAGAGGTCGTGACGACGTCCACGGGCGTCTTGAACCGTTCGAACACCTCGAAGAGACGCCGCAGGAAGCCGTGAGCCATCAGCATGCGCGTGGACGTGATGTCGACCACCGTCACGCCGCGCTTGCAGGCCAGGGCCGTCAGGCCGCGGTGTTCCCGGCCATCGGCCGTGATCATCGTACCCGCGACCTCCGGCCGCCGGGAATTGAGAATCCGGACCGGGATGTTCTTCGCGACCGCGGGAAGAATCGTGCTGGGGTGCAGCACCTTGGCGCCGAAGTAGGCAAGCTCCGACGCCTCGGCGAACGACAGCTGCGGGACAAGCTTGGGTTCGGCGACCACGCGGGGATCGGCAGTGAGCATGCCATCGACGTCCGTCCAGATCTGAATCTCGTCCACGTCGAGACACGCGCCGAAAATCGCGGCGGAATAATCCGACCCGCCGCGCCCGAGCGTCGTCGTCACGCCGGCCGTCGTGGCGCCGATAAATCCGCCCATCACGGCGACCTTCCCGGCTGCGCGCAGCGGGGTCACACGCTGCGCGGTCCGTTCGCAGGTCGCATCCATATCCGGAATCGCGGCGGTGTGATCAGCGTCGGTCACGAGCACCGCTCGCGAATCCACCCACACCGCCGGAATCTGTATGGCCACAAAAGCGGCCGTCACAATCCGGCTGCTCGCGAGCTCGCCCATGGCGACAATCTCGTCGTGCGACCGCGGCGAGACCTCGCCCGCCTGCGCCAGCGCGCGCACGGTCTTCGTCAACTGTGAAAATTCTTCGCGGAGTGTCGCCACGAGCGCCGTGGAAGCATCGCCAGGTACCAGCGTTGTCGCGACACCGACGTGCCGGTCCAGAAGATCCTGTAGCAGCTGTGCTGCCTGCTCGCCGTCGCCCACTCCCGCCAGTCGTCCGGATTCAATAAGCCGATCGGTGACCTTGGACATCGCGGAAACGACGATCACCGGCGGCGCATCGCCGGGATTCCGCTCGAGCTGCCTGCGAACAATGGCGGTGACGCGATTCATCGCTTCGGCGTCGGCGACGGATGTGCCGCCGAACTTCATGATGACGTTCACAGCAGGCCCTCGCGGTGCATCAGTTCGGCGTTGAGGATGGCGACGCCCGCCGCGCCACGAATCGTGTTGTGACCGAGGGCCACGAACTTGTAATCGAACAGCGAACAGGGACGCAATCGGCCCACGGTCACCGTCATGCACCGGCCACGGTTGACGTCGAGGAGCGGCTGCGGCCTGTTGGCCTCGGCGAGATACACGATCGGCTGGGGCGGCGCCGATGGAAGACCGAGATCCTGCGGGCGGCCCTTGAACGACCGCCACGCGTCGATCATCTCCTCGGCCGTCGGCCGCTCGACGAGGCCGACGGAAATCGATTCGGTGTGTCCGTTCTGCACGGGCACACGCGTCGTCGTCGCACTGATGGTCACCGGGTGATGCTCCACGCGTCCGTTCGCGAACGACCCGAGAATCTTCTTCGTTTCAGTTTCAATTTTTTCTTCTTCGCCGCCGATGTGCGGAATCACATTCCCGAGGATGTCCCACGAAGGCACGCCAGGATAGCCGGCGCCAGAAATCGCCTGGAGCGTGGTGATCATCGTCGTCTTCAGACCGAACTGCCGAAGGGGCGCAAGCGCCATGGCCAGCACGACGGTCGAGCAGTTCGGGTTGGTGACGATGCGGCCTTTCCAGCCGGTGGCGGAGCCCTGCGCGTCGAGGAGTTTCAGGTGATCGGCGTTCACTTCCGGAATGAGGAGAGGCACGCTCGCCTCCATCCGGTAGTTCCGCGAATTGCTCACGACGAGGTGTCCAGCCGCCGCGAAGGCCGCTTCGACTTCGCCGGCGACCGACGAATCAAGGCCGGAGAACACCAGCGTCGGGGCGCGGCCGGGAGTCGCCGAATCGACCGTTCGGGTGGCAACGTCGTCGGGAAGCGGATTCGGCAGCCGCCACGCGGTCGCGTCGCGAAACGCCTTGCCGGCCGAGCGTTCGCTCGCGCCGAGCCACTCCACCTTGAACCAGGGGTGGTTGGCGAGCAAGGCAATGAACTGCTGGCCGACCATGCCGGTCGCACCAAGAATGCCGACGGGAATCTGAGCCATGACGTGTTATCTCAAAAAAAAAGCCGACGCGGATAATCCGTGTCGGCAGGGTGCAGCTCGAATGTAGTGATGACTAACGACCGAGCACAGCTCCTCCGACAACGGTGGCCCGCTTAAGCCCGGTGCACTTTCGCGTGTCGGAAGTCGATATCAGAGTAAACATCACAGTAGGTCTGAGCCTTTAGGCCCAGACAACGGGTGAGTATAGCATGAAGGACGCATGCTTCAAGCTCTCTTCTACGCTTGGGAGCGCCACCTCGCGTCGGTCTCTACCAATCGCGTGGTGCGCCAGTTTGAATGGGGCCTCGACTGGGTGCCGTTGAACGGCCATAGCCATCAGCCGCCGCCGAACGGCCACCAGCACTCGCGGGACGTCGACGCGCCGGGAATCATCGGCGACTGGGTCGCGCGCGTCATGGAAGATAGCGACGCGTTCTTCACCCCGCCACCGACGAGTGCGTACACGCTGGCCGCCCCATCGGCGGACGGCGATCGGCGGCTGACATTTCCGAGCGCACTCGAGACGCCACATCGAGAGAACAACACCGTCCACTGCCGGCTGTTTCCGGCTCGAATCCGGCTGAAGCCGGATCCCACAGGGGCCGCCGGCGAACGCGCGTCGCGCCGCGCGGACAATGGTCAGACGAGCGGCACGCGCGCGGCCGTCGTCGTGCTGCCGCAGTGGAATGCGGATCCCGACGGTCATGTCGGATTGTGCCGGCTGCTGGCGATGAATGGCATGTCGGCGCTGCGCTTGAGTCTGCCGTATCACGATCAGCGCATGCCGCCCGAGCTGCAGCGCGCCGACTACATCGTCAGCCCCAACGTGTCCCGCACGCTGCAGGTGTGCCGGCAGGCCGTACTCGATGCGCGGCGCGCCATCGCGTGGCTGGCCGCGGAAGGGTACGACCGCATCGGCATCCTCGGGACAAGTCTTGGTTCGTGCCTGGCACTGCTCACGACGGCGCACGAGCCATTGATCAACGCGCAGGCCCTCAATCACATCTCGCCGCACTTTGCCGATGTCATCTGGCGCGGCATCTCGACCCGCCACGTGCGGGAAGGACTGGACGGGCACATCGAACTCGATCTGCTGCGCGAGTTGTGGAAGCCGATCAGCCCGCGGTGGTACCTGGAGCGGGTCCGCGATCGACAGACGCTGCTGGTCTACGCGCGCTACGACCTGACGTTCCCGCTGGATCTCTCGGAGGATCTTGTTCGTGAGTTTCGAGAGCGCGGGATCCCACACGAAGTGACAGCGCTGCGATGCGGACACTACAGCATCGGCAAGACGCCCTTCAAGTTCCTGGACGGCTGGATCCTGACGCGGTTCCTGAGGCGCGCCCTACGGTAAGGAGCTATCGGCCTTACTTCACCTCGACGAGTTCGATCGCGATGCGATCGGGCCCCTCGATCATCGCGGCTCGCGTGTTGCCCCACGGATGAATCTCCTCGAGGAACTTCACGCCCTCGCCTTTGAGGCGAGTCACCGTTGCCGTGAGATCCGCCGTGCTCACCGCCCAGTGATCCACGATCTTGCCGCGCGTGCTGACGAGTCCGCCACCGGGCCACGGCCGGATGGAAATGGAAATGTCGTCGAACGACACGCC
>JBGOTP010000056.1:0-19476 GCA_041476545.1 Vicinamibacteria bacterium
ATTCGATCAACGCCGGCTCTCAGGCCCTCACGACTGTTGCGATGATGGTGGCGATCAGTGCCGGCGGTGGGCTGCCAACACTCGCGGCCGTGTACTTCTGCGGGACGGTCCTGACGGAGGGCACGCGGTTCATGGTCGCCCGCCGAGTGTGCCCCGAGTTACTCCTTCGATGGCGGTATGTCTCTGTCGCAGAGATACGGACACTCGTCTTGTTCGGGGGAAAGATGGTCGTCGACGGTCTGTCGAAGCTGCTGTTGTATCAGGCCAACAACATCTTCGTGGTGGGTCACCTTGGTGCGGCGGCTTTGGCGGTCTACGCCAGGTCTCTGGCCCTCACCCGCCACGCGGAGGTCATCACGGCCAAGTTGTCTTTCGTCATCACTCCGGCGGCCAGCTCGTTGAAAAGTCGCGGCCGGTCCGGCGATCTTCGAGACCTGTTCCTCAGCGGCACCCGCTATGGTGCATTTGTCGCGCTGCCGCTCGTGCTTTACCTCGGAATCATGGGCGACCGACTCGTTCAGGTCTGGATGGGACCCCGGTACGATGGCGGCTGGGTTCTCCCGATTCTGGCACTCGGGATGTTGTTGCCGCTCATTGTGCGGCCGGCCCAGCACGTCCTGATCGGACTGAATATGCATGGTCGGGTGGGTATCGCCTCCCTCATCGTCGCCATTGTGAGCACTGCGGCGGCCTACAGCATGATAGGGAGGATGGAGATGGGACTGGTCGGCGCCGCGCTGGCTATCTCTGTGCCGCTGTCCATCGGCAATGGCGTGTTCGTATGCCTGTATGCCTGCCGGAAGCTCGACATATCGCTGCGTGATTACGTCAAGGCCCTCCGGACACCGCTCGGATGCGGAGTGCCATTCGCCTTTGCACTCGTGGCAACCCGGTGGACATCTGATTTCGGACCGATAACCACGTTGACGATAGGTACGGCAATCGGCGCAGCGATACTCGGGCCGTGCTACTGGGCTTACGCGCTCCCGACGCACCTTAAGCGCCAGCTCGCGGCTTATGCTCGGTCTCGATGCGCGTAGAGGGCGTGGAAGAGCATCGCTCGCGCCTCGGTTCTCTCGACACCTATCGCGGTCTCGCCATGTTGCTCATGATGGGCGAGGTCTTGCGTTTCTGCGAAGTGGCCGCAGCGCGGCCGGGGAGCGCGTTCTGGGCCTTCCTTTGTCGTCACCAGAGCCACGTGCCGTGGGTGGGGTCCTCGCTCCATGACCTCATCCAACCATCCTTCTCGTTCCTCGTCGGCGCGGCCCTGCCGTTCTCCCTCGCACGTCGCAGGGCGGCCGGCCACTCGGATAGGCGGATCATTCGCCATGCGTTCGGGCGGGCGGGCGTGCTCGTGCTTCTCGGCATCGCGCTGCGTTACATCGACGACCCTCAGCACCACTTCACCTTCGTGGACACGCTGACCCAGATCGGGCTGGGTTACGGCTTTCTCTCTATCCTCGGGTTGAGGCCGGCCCGCGATCAGTGGGTCGCGCTCGGGCTCATCCTGGTCGGTTACTGGGCGGCGTTTGCTGCATATCCGTTGGCCGCGCCTGGCTTCGACCACGCGGGGCTGGGCGCGCCCGCCGAGTGGCCGCAGCAGCTCACCGGCTTCGCCGCACACTGGAACAAGAACAGCAACCTCGCCCGGGCCTTCGACCTCTGGTTCCTCAACCTCTTCCCGCGCTGGAGCCCGTCCGTCTTTGACGACGGCGGATACGCTACGCTCAGCTTCGTCCCGACGCTGGGCACGATGATCCTTGGGCTGCTCGCGGGCGGCGTGCTTCGCAGCGCTGATCGGACGCCCTCGGCTCGCGTGCGCTGGCTAGTCGCCGCCGGGCTGCTCGGGCTGTTGTCGGGATGGCTCTTGGGGGCGACCGGAATCTGCCCAGTGGTCAAGCGCATCTGGACGCCCAGTTTCACGCTGTTCAGCGGTGGCTGGTGCTTGCTGTTCCTCGCTGCCTGCCACTCGGTGATCGATCTGGCCGGCTTCCGGCGTTGGACCTTTCCCTTCGTGGTGATCGGGACCAACTCGATCGCTGCCTACTGCTTGAACCAGCTCTTCGCAGACTTGGTCGCAACGAACCTGAACGCCCACCTGAACGTCGCCTACAACCCGCTACTTGGCGGTACCGTCGCGCTGCTTATGTTCTGGCTGGTCTTGTTCGGGATGCACCGGCGGCGGATCTTCCTGCGGATCTGAGTCCTCGTTCTTGGACTCTCGGGTTGCGACGTTCACGCCAATCTGCGGCGGCCGGGCGCCGGGCGGTTGCATCGCCGCGATCGAGTTCGCGGTGCCACCCAAGCGTCAGCAGCCCGTGGTGAAAGTCTGGCGTCGCCCGTCGAACACGGCCAGACTTTCACCACGGGCTGTCAGGGCACGAAGCGAACGTTGGTCGGAGCCAGAGGTGACAGCCCGGTCGAACTTCCTCCGGTCTCGTACACACCGAGGTCGTGCGCTCCCTGCACGCGCGCCGCGCCGGCGAAGTCCACGGCAATGGTGATTCCGTAGCGGGTCAGAAACTTCTGGTATACACCCCCGGGATCGCGGTCTCCTGCGTCGATGGCTGGAGAGCCAGAAGAGAGGTGGAAGTCGCCCCCGGATGCGTTGACGAATGCAGGACTTGAACTGATGGAATACTGCCCTTTTCCCGTGGCACTCTGGAAGCTCGATAGCGACGTGTACACCGTCGAACCCCAATCGATTCTAGGTGAGTTCACCAGGTTGAATCTCATGGTGCTCCGGCTCGCCAGACCGGCCGTTTCTATGAAGATGTCGCGACCCTGCGTGTTCACCCGTCCAGCGAGAATGTTGTTTTCCAGATAGAGGAACCCCTGGTCATAGGGCGCCTCGATGCCGCCATCGTAGTCCCAAATCGTGTTGTCCACGACATAACGATTCGTGCCGCCTCGCAGGGACATCGCCGCATTGTCGTGCGGGTCATCTGGGTTCCACGGATCGTACGAGTGGATACGATGGATCAGGTTGCCGATGAAGAACGATTCCGTGCCGAATCCTTCTCCACTGTCGCTTCCGGTGCCGATTCCGGTGTCACAGTCGTAAAGATTGTTATAGAGGAACCAGATGTACTCCGGCGCGTACTGGAATCCCGTACATGCGCCATCTGACGAATTGCCGGCTCGGTGAGAATAGATAGTGTTCTGCGAGAAGATGACGTCCACCGCCTGTTTGGACCACATACCCGTCTGCTTGTTGTCGTGAGAAACGTTGCGGCCGACATAGATATGATGAACAGTGGACTGCGTCGACACGTTCCCCGAGGCGATTTGTATGCCATCACCGCTACTGCGAGATATCTCATTATCGACGATCCACACGTTGCTGACCCGACCACCCCAGCCGACTTGGATACCGTGGACATCCTGATCGAAGGTCGCGTTGACATCCCCGTTATCGTGAATCTTTGAGTTGTAGATGACCGCGTTTGTGACCGATGCCCCATTGATGTAGCTATCGATACTTATCCCGCCGCCGTTCAAGTTGCCGTGGACGTCTGCATTCCTGAGAGTGCCGCGATCAATGGGGGCGAGCATCGCCACCCCGCCCGATGGGTCAGCGGTCGCGAACTCGATGTTCTCGACGATGAAATAAGTGCCACTGAGTTCCCACGAAGCTGTCGCAACCGCCTTGCTGGTTGGGCTCGTTCCTCGAACGAATACCGGGCTGGTGCTGGTGCCGCTCATTTGCAGCCCGTTCGGACTAGAGTGGGCGCGAGTGTAGATCCCGCGCAGCTCAACAACCGACCCTGCCGGCAGCGAATTCGGGATCGTCTGCCGCGGGCGTCCCGGCCACCCGTACGGGTTGCTCGCGTCGGTCGCGCCGGAGGCGTTCTGATTGACGTAGTAAAAGCCAGGAACAGCCGCTGCCCACGGATTGGGGTCGGCCGGGGCGGTCTGATTGATCCCGAACGACGGAGCGGGAATTCCGATTGGGGGGCTCCAGCTCTGGCCAGATGCGATTCGTGGTTCACTTACGAATACCAAGAAGAGCAGGATGACACTGCGCAGAAGTGTTCGCCGCATGCGGGAGAATGTACGCAAAACATGCGCCGACGGTATTCTGACCTCAACCCACACGAAAACAAATACTTAACTCAGGAGCTGGTGGAACCGTGGAATAGGCAGCCGCCCCTCATTACGATTCGGGTCGGGCTGGTCGAATTCTGTTCTCGCTGTCAAGCGCGAACGCATCGATTGCGCAGGCACGAGTGCCGAGGTCACGCCGTCCGGACGATCTGCGTCCCAGGAGCATCAGCCCCGGACCGATCGAGGCCAGCAATCCGTTGATCGACGTAGATGGCTTTGCCGCTCACGGAACGTGGGATATCGGCCACGAGGTCGAGCGTGAGCGAAATCCTGTCGCCCATCTTGGCCTCGAGACGACGGGTGATTCGACGCCGGTCGTCTGTGGAAAACCCCGGCGCCGGCACCACGTTCAACACGGCCCGCCCCGGCACCTCCTGGTGGAATTGGAACCGCAGCACGCGATCGAATGTGTCGTCGTGCATGTTGAGCGCCGTCCAGGAGATGCAGCTCCCGTCCGCCGCCACGAGCAGCTCCTGAGTTCGATGTCCCCGAATGTCGGCAATAACCGGATGCGCGCGGCCGCACGCCTCACAGCGGTCGCTCACATAGGTGGCAAAATCACCGGTTCTGTACCGGATGAACGGCACCACCGTGTTGATGAAGCCAGTGCCGACGATTTCGCCGCGCTCACCGGGAGTGGTGATGACCCGTCCATTGGCGTCCAGCAGTTCGAAGAAGCCGTAGGTCGGCCACACGTGGTAATTCGACGATTTCTCGCATTCAGCCGCCGCAACGACCTTCTCCGTCAACCCATAGCTCGAGAACATTCGACGCTTGAAGGTGTCCTCTATCAGCTGCCGCTGGTCGGGATACGCAATCTCTGACTCCGCGAGGATGCCCAGAATGTTGACCGGGAGCTCGGTGCCGCTCCGACGGATGAAGGCGGCGAGCGCGCTTGCCGACGAGGGGTACACGTGGAGAAAACACGGGCCGATGTGGGCCATGTGCTCGAGATACCGAGCCATGTTCTCGTCCGTCATGTGGAAATTGCTGTAGTAGTGCGACCGGAGGATCGGATCGTACTCGTGATAAAGGCCACGACTGTCGGCACGGACAATCCGGCCGCGAAGAACCGCGAGCGTCTGGCCGAGCGCGAAACCGGCGCGGCGCCAACTGGCGAGGAGATACGCGTATTCGATTTCTGACCGGTTTGCGTTGATGTAGAAATGCAGGGGTTCGCCGCTCGTACCGCCGGTCGATGCAAAGTCGACACCGGAAGCACGCACCGAGGTGGCCATCATGTCCGGCAGGTGTTCCTGCAACGTTCCCTTGTTGATGGTCGGCACCTGTTGCAGTTCACGGACATCCGTCAACGCGTTCGGGTCGAACTTCGCGTCTGTGAACGTTTGCCGGTAGTACGGCGTTCGCTCGTACGCGCGCGTGCACATTCTCTTGAGCGCGGCGAGCTGGTACGCTCGCGTCTGTTCGGCCGACCACCACTCGGCCGCTTCGACAAACTGCAGGTTTCGGCGGAATCCCCGGCCGAGGATGTATGCGGGCGGAATACGCCCCACGACGGCGGCAAGCGTCGTCTTGGCCGATGCCGGCACATGCTCCCAGAGGTTTTTACGCGAGAACGCTTTCTTCACACTCTTGTTCCGCCAGTTCGATGTGTCCCTTCCAGCCGAAGTGTGGCTCGAAGGCCGAGCACCGCCCTTTCACGTCGTTCAGATGTTCCGAGGGTGTGCCGTCCGCTCGGTGCGCCGTGAGTTCATCGTAGGAAAACGACATGAGCTTCAGGCCGCTGGGATCGAACGCCCGCGCAAGCATCGGGATCTTCCGATAGTCAAATCCCATGACCCGAGCGCAGGCCAGATCGACGGCAACCGGATTCCACCCGCCAACGACGACGCCGGCCCGCTTCGGCGTCGGGTCGAGCGGCCCATTTCCCTCTCCGCCGATGATGCCGTCGACAATGCTGAAGAAGCGCCGGACCGGTTGATCGTGGAGCCGACCGGAGGCGTCCGCGTAGAACAACATCCTGTTCAGGTCCAGCACCATGCGCCACGTGGTGTCGTTCCCGTACCAGTTGCCCGAACGAATGGTTCCGGCATTGGTATCGCCAAAGACCCCTTTGCCCACCGCCTTGAGGGGGCCGGCGAGGGTCTGTCGGAGCGGCCCTAGATACGGGAACGAGCGCTTGAAGGCCTCGACAGAGGCGCGTTCGAGCCGCCGGAGCACACTGCTGTCAGCGAACTGATCGCCCCCGTCTGCGGGGGTGCCTTCTCGATGATGGGGCAGCCAGTTCTTGTTGCCGTTGATGCCCACCAGATTCTTCATATTGGCCGTGAGGCCGGTCTTCTTGTGAGTCTTGAGTTTCGGAAGACTGATGACGCAATCGGCCTGCAGCACCGTGCCAGACAGGAGATACTCGTGAACACCGTGCGTGTGATGGCTGACGAGCTCCCGTCGGTCGTACTCCGATCCGTACAGCTTTTGACAGAGATCACCGATTTCTTCGAACGCTGAATGTGCGCCGAGATCGACCTTGACGTAGCCGGCCGGGTCTCCCGACAACGGCACATGGCCGACAATCACACCGTCGATCTTCCGAGCGGCCTCCGGCCGAAGGTCGTACACCTCCACCTCGAAGCCCACGTCGCGGCGGTAGAACTCGACGATCGCGTCCAGTGCCGCGATCCGCCGGACGCCTTCGAAGTCGGCATCGTTGTGAGGCGCGTCCGCGATTACGAGACGGCCTTTCCCCTGCAGCGCAAGATACGCATAGTCCAGTACGGCCCGAATCACCGCGCCGTGGGCGATGAGACAGTCCGCGTGATCTGCGCTGCGCTCGCGAAAGTCGCGGACCAGGTTCGGCTTGATGACAACGGTGTCACCAGGCCCGATGATCTCGCCAAGGGGGTTCCAGTCCGCGGTGCCTTCGTGCAGAGGATCGAGCTCGAGGGCGCGCAAGACGTCGCGCACGGTGGAGTACACCTCGTTCACGGGCCCATGGGCGCGCGCGTGGCAGATACGCCGGTACTCCGGCCATTCCACGCCCGGCGCGAACGGCGGCGGAGCCTGATAGCTTGTGGGTCCCGCGCAGACCGCGACATCCTTGGCTGAGGGACTCAGGAGTTTCGATGTGAGAGGCGACGTCGCTCGAATAGTCATATCGCGATCAGTCTCCAGGCCGGCTTCTGCGTCCCAGGTCACGGGTCAACAACTCGTCCCAGATACGCGTCGTGGCACTGACGTCGTAGCGCAAGGCGGCAAGACGTGCGGCGGCGCTGAATCGTTCGAGGCGCGAGCGGTCAGCGAGCAGGTCCAGAATCCTGGCGGCGAAGGCTTCCGGTGTCGGCGTGGAGACGAGATAGCCGTTCACGCCGTCTTCGACGAGCTCGCCGAGGTCTCCGACGTCGGGCACGATGGCCGGCAGACCGCAGACCATCGCCTCCATCATTGAAAGCGCCAGGCCCTCGGACTGTGAGGTCAGGACGAACAGTCTCGATCGCTTGAGCCACGCGTCGACATCAGCCTGGCGGCCCGCGAACGTGACATGGCTCTGCAGGCCGAGCTGGCAGGCGAGTTGTTCCAGCGGTTCCATGAGCGGACCGTCGCCGAGGATGACGGCGGTCACGTCAGGACGGACGCGGCGCACGCATGCCACGGCATGCAGAAACACATCAATCTGTTTGATGGGGGCAAGCCTCGCCACCAGGATCAGATCGTAGGCCGGGGGGACGCCGGTCGGTGCGAATCGGTGCGAGTCGATGCCGCCTGACACGACATGAAAGCGAGTGTCGACCCCTCGGTCTCGGAAGAAGGCAATGGCCTGACGGCCCATCGTGATCACGAGGTCGAACGTGCCGACGGCGGCCAGCAGCCGCCGCTCGATGGCCTTCTCGGGTCGGGTCAGTCTGCCGAAGAGCCGGTTCTCGGACGTGACCCCGCCGCCGAGCATCTCGGCCGGACCGCCCACGCAGAAATAGAGCGACTTGGCACCGGCGAGCGGTGCGACGAGCGCGGTCAGCAGCCCGTTGAACAGCAGGTGAAACCCGCCGACAACATCGGGCCGCGTGCGGACCGCAGTCGAGACGAACACCACGAGACGGGCGGGCACGCTTCCGATCGCCCGCACGAGCCACGCCGGTGGATAGACAGGCTCGACTTTGGGCATGTCCGGAATCGGCACGATGGAGACGACGCGCACGCGGGCGCAGTGTGACGAGGCGGCCAGCGGCATCAGATGCGATCGCACCCAGTTGTCGGAATGGAACGTGCCCGTGAGGAGGATGTCCAAGCCACTCGCGCCTCGCGGACGCGGAGGTCTACGGACACCGCGAGCGATCGCGACTGCGCCGGCATAAAGACCGAGGAGCGCGCGAAGCCCAACGCGAATCGCCCACTGCTCGACGCGCCGCGTGAGAGAATCCGATCCCGACTCCTCGACGGGGCTCACCCGCGGGTCCACCGCCGGGAAGCAGGTGACGAGTTCTCCGGTCAGAGAGGAAGGCTTCGACGTCACGACGCGGGATACTCCAGACGTCGCCATGGAATGGATACGCTCGGACGTCCTGTGTGGTCCGGCGCATTGCGCTGCAGCTCACGGACCGGCACTCCGTCCACGTTGAACGTGGTACGTCGTGGGTCCTGCACATAGATCGTGAGGCCGCTCCAATCTTCGATCGTCCCGTACCGTGACGCTTCCGCGCTCGTTTCGGCGTTCACGTGTAGAAGGCCGTGCTTCTCCTCGGTCCGGATCCGGACCTGCTGTGTCATCCAGTTGTACTTGAGCAGGCGATGGGTCGTCGTCACGAGCACTCGACCGTTCTTTTCATGGTCGGCGAGTCGCGTGAACGCCGCTCTCGCGGCAGGATCGAAAAGTTCCCGGCGTTCACGGATCTTGCCGAGGTGCGTGTACAGGATGCAGGTCGCTTCGCGCGCTGCGAGGCGCGTCAGGAACTTCTCGGTGAGCACGTGCCCGATCCCACTGGCCGTTTCCCCGCAGCTGACGCCGCCCCAATGCGGATTGCACCTCAGGAATTCAATCACCCTCTGACGGCTTCGCAGGCGCGCCGGCCCGAGGATACGGTTCCGCGTGTGCATGGCGTACTTGCCGCCCTGCCAGCCCATCGCCCGTTTCCCCATCTCCTTCGCCGCGGTTCGAGCCGACGCGAATGGGTGGCGCGCGTCGATCAAGCCTCTCACCGTCGGCGGCGCATCCTGTCCGATGACACTCGTGACGCGGCCGCGCCAGACGAACCGAATGCCGAAGGCACACGTCAGATCGGCGTGATAGACCTCTGAACCTTCGACGTCGCCACGACCCTGCATGATGTCGCCGCCGAAGTTTGACGGCGCCACCCGATGGTCGATCCAGACCTCGAGCCGGCACCCGTAGCGGACGAGATCGTCGAGGGCTCTGCCGGCGTCGGCACGGCTGGTGGCAAGGTCGCCGAACGAGTGCAGACAATCGATGTGGCCCGATCGAATCAGTTCTCGAACCATGGAACGACCGGTGTCGTCGGTATTCCAGTACGAAAATTGATCGGGCGGCATATCGAAGTAGATCGTGTTGCCAACCTCGAGACCGACCCCTGGCCCCATCGAGGTGGACCTGGTGGTATTGAGGTAACGCGAGCATTCGAAATACATCTCCCGGTCCGGCGTCTCGTCAAGGTCGCTGCAAATGGCCAGAAGACTCCGATAGGGATACGGAATACGCCGTAGTGAAACGACGTCCGCGGCCGCGCTGGTCGACAGCGCTCGCGAGTTGATCGCCAGCGGGGTTTTTTCGATCGTCGCCGCCAGCGTGCTCATGACGGTCGACCCATCGGTAGGGGGCCCACGCGCTCAAGACCGGCACCCTCTGGGTCGGATTGCGGCGTCGAACTGGTCAGGGCAGCCAGAAAGACCCGCTCGAATTGGATCATCACTCGATCAACCGTGTGGTGTGTCAGGTAGCGATCTCGTGCGTGCCGGGACGCGGCGAGCCATCGTTCGGGTGACTGCCCGAGGCTCCGCACGCCTGCGGCAAGACCAGCCAGATCCGTGGCGGCGACGCCAAGACCCGCGGTTTTGATGATGTTGTCCGGGTCCCAGGTAGAAACCACAGGAATCCCTAGACACCACGCCTCGATGAACGTGTTCGGGAACCCTTCGAAGTCTGACGTGCAGCACAGGCACAGGGCACGTCGGTAGTAACCGGCCATGTTCTCGCGAGCCACGCGACCGACGACGCGGAGGTTGGGGAGATCCGCCGCACGCCGAAGAATGTGTTGTGCGTACTGGCTGTCGTCGCTTGGCCCCACGAGTTCGAAGCGGATCTCCGGGCAGGTGGCAACCAGATCGAGGAATCGATCGGGACGCTTCACTTTGCAGATCCGGCCGACCCACAGCACTGGCGCCTGCCCGGTGCGCGGCGCGGACGGCATGTGAAACGGTCGGTCGTCGGGCTCTGGACAGGGCATCGGGATAACCAGTGAATCCAGCCCGAACCCGTCTTTGAGCATCCGTGTCTGAGTCTCGGTTTGGACGACGATGCGATCCGCGCGCTGAAGGCCCATCGCGTACAACACGCGCTCCCTGCGCGTCGTCATGAGGGGCAGGCGCGCGTCGCAGTCGGCTTGAGCCGCCGAAGAGTAGACGAAGCGTCTGTCATGACGCCGGCACCAGAGCGCCACCTGCCCCGTCACGTCCTCACCGCAGTTGTGGTAGTACACGGCCGCGTTGGCCCGCGACATGGCCGCAACAAGACTCGTCCAGCGCGGATGGAAGAACCGGAGTCCTGGCGCCCCTTCCTGAGGCCGGCACACCCTCAGCATGCGAACGCCGTCGATGCTGGTGCCGTCAGGTTGGCCTTCGTTCCAGGTAATCAGGGACACCCGGTGTCCCCGAGCGGCCAGCCACCGCGCGAGCAGGCTGGTCTGCCGCTCAACGCCCCCAATGTGCCCCTCTTGCCCTCCCGCCATGGCTCCATACGCAAAATGCGAGACGATGCAGAGATTGAGGAGCGGACCACCCATTGTCTCGATTCGTTCCCTGAATGAATGAATGGACCATGTGGCCAAGGGGCCAGGCACGTGACGGACCGATCCCCGACTGCAAAGAGCTCTCCGCCGGGCTAGCCGCTTCGATGGCCGCCAGTAAACCTCTGCAAACCTCTCTTGATAAAGTACTTGTCCCAATCTGTTGGGGCCAACACCAGGCATCGGATCCAAGAAGTCCGGCGCCGGGACGACAAAAGTCTGGCGGTCAGCGACGAGTGTGTAGCATGCCCTCGACATGCTCGAGGGTCAGCGAGAGGGCTGGATGGGTGGAAAAGTCGGTTTCGAGCTGATGGAGATATGGCGCCACGCGTCGGCGGCGATCGGCAGATGGCTCATCGCCCGACGCGTAGAGTGCCGCGAGGTCCGCGAGCGCCCAAAAGTATGCCGGATCGCTTCGGTGCGCTTCGACGAGCCAGTGTTCGGCGCCCTTGCGGTCGCCCAGGCCCTCGTAGGCGAGGCCGCGGATATAGGCGGAGCGTCCTGGCTTCGCGACGGCCGGCCACCTGTCGCTTCCGTCGAGCGCGTCAAACACGGCTCGATAGTCGCCTGCTTCGGCCAGGGTCCTTGCGAGTTCGAGCTGGCGCTCGCGGCGATCGCGCAAGTAGTGTGTGCCGCCGGCCGCCAGCATGATCACCACGATGATGGCCCAAGCCGTCCACGTGACCGTTGCGGACGCCGCTTGCGGCGCAATCGAACGCCCTTGCGTCCCAGACGTCTTCCTGCTCCGTCCCAGCGCTGCTCGGCCGAGAAGGAAGATGCCGAACAGGCTTCCGTATCCCACCAGTTCCGCGGACGGCGTGGTGAAGATCTCCGGCAACCCGAGCGTGACCTGCCACGTCGACCACGGCCAGAAGAGCTGGCGATCGGTCGCCTGCGCGATATCCAGCAGATCGTGGATCGTGATGGACACGAACGTCAGCGCAATCGACGCGCGCGGATCGAGCGAAGTGGCCCAGGTGACGGCGAGGCCGAGCGACGCCGATGCCAGGAGCGCGAACAGCAGCGAGTGGGTGGCGATTCCGCTGCCGCGCACGCTCAGAAGATCGAGGCCTTGACGAGTGATGTCGGGGACGTACGCCAGGCCGATTAGAAGCGGGACCCAGAAGGCGCCGACGATCGCCGCGCGTTGGGGCGAACGCAGGGGCAACCGCGGAGGGCTCGTGGAGAGCGCCGTGGCCCACCCGACGAACGCGTGTCCTAGTACAGGCATAGGGTTCGGCGAGAAGTCGAGGCCGAACGTTTCAGACCTGGCTGACTGCGCGCGCGGCGTAGTAATGGTGATAGTGCTGATAGGCCGCCTGCGACTCCGCCACGCGGTTCAGCACAACCCCAACGATCCGACTGCGGTCCATCGCCTTAACCGCGCGCTGAATCAGGTGAGAGGGCGTGGTCCCCGCACCAACGACGAAAACGACCATATCGACCATCTCCGCGAGCAGGTTCGCGTCCGGCAGGAACCCGACCGGTGGGGTATCGAGCACGACCCATTCGAATTTCGCGGACGCCTCTTGGATGATTCGCTTCATGCGATCGGATGTCAGGCCGCTCATCGGATCTGGATTCGGAGGCCCCGCGGGCAGGACCGTCAAGCGCGGTGACACCTCGACAAACGAGAGCTTCCTTTCCTCGTCGGCCTTCAGACCGTCGTTCAGTCCAGAAGCGTTAGAGATCTGAAACAGCTCATGGACGGTCGGCCGGCGCAGATCGGCATCAATCAGCAGAACGCTGCTTCGGAACGATTCGCTGAGTGTCAGCGCCAGGTTCGCGGCGGTGAGCGTCTTCCCCTCCCCCGCCGTCGCGCTCGCGACCATCACGATCTTGGTGCCCCGCTCGATCTGGACCTGATGGAGCGTCGCTGCCAGCCTTCGATATTGCTCGATGGCGACCGGCGGCACGGCGTCGCTCAAGATCAATTTCTCGTTGACAGACGAGGCGGATCGCTTGGCCGCGATCGGCGCGTGCCGTATCTCGTCCAGCACGGGCACCGCCACTGGCGCGCTCATGGACGGGCGCTCGACAGCGGGTTCCCGCTCGGAGCAGTACTGGTCGACGTCAGGCATTTCCACCCGGCTCCGCCCAAGGGTCGGCGGAGGCTCGCCCGGACTCGGTTCCTCCAATGCGACCAGTTCGCCCGCCGTCTGGCTCGCCCGTCGAAGCGCTTCCTCGATGCGACTCATTGGCCCTCAACAATCCGCCCACTCACTGCGGCTCGCGCCGCAGCAGGGGGCTCAGAAAAACGCAAACCGCCGCCGCCGAGTGAACGAGCTGAACAGATCATTGGATGTGTCCGAGTCTGTTTTCTCCCGTTCCCGATCGATCTTCGCCCGCTCGGACTTCGCCTTCGCCGGTACGGCCTGTTGTGCGTTGACCGCGACCGCGACCGCCCGGGCCGGCGCGGGCTGCGGCCTCGGCGGCGGGTTCAGGTCGAAATCCTTGCAGACCTCGTAGACAAGGTCGCAGCCGACAGGACGCTCGTCGGCGGCAAATCCGCTCACGAGCGCGTTGTCGCAAATGACACTGATCGTCCGAGGGATGCCGCCCGAGCAGTGGTGAATCAGCTCAACCGTGTCCCGCGTGAACATCTTCGTGACGTCGCCGCCAGCGATACGGATCCGGCCCGCGATGTACGCCGCGGTTTCCTTCACATCGAGCGGCTGCAGATCGCAGCGCAACGCCACGCGCTGCTTGAGCTGCTTCAGATCGGGGTGATTCAGCTTCTCGGCCAGTTGTGGCTGGCCAGCAAGCACGACCGGCAGCAATTTCTCGGTGTTCGTCTCGATGTTCGCCAGCAGACGGATTTCCTCGAGCAGGTCCAGCGGAAGGGCCTGCGCTTCGTCCACGAGCAACGCCGTCACGATGCCCTCGGCCTGGCGCGTGAGGAGGACGTGCTCCAGCTCGAAGAGCAGCGCCGTCTTCGACGAGGCCGCGTGCGCGCTCAGCTCGAAGGCCCGCGCGAGAAACTCGACGAACTCAGCCCGGGTGAGCGTCGGGTTGTTCAAATAGACGCAACGGGTGTTCTTCCGCTGCTCCGATTCGAGCGCGGCGCGCACCAGCGTCGTCTTGCCCGTGCCCGCCTCGCCGACGAGCAGCGTGACTCCGCGCCGTCCCGCGATGCCGTACTGCAGATTGCACAGTGCCTCACGATGTTTCGCCGTGAGAAACAGGTACCGGGGATTGGGTGTCAGATCGAATGGCCGCTCGCGAAGGCCGTAATAGCGCTCGTACATGAATCGTACCGACCCCTTACTGTCTGAACTTCCACACGAATAACGCCGCGGCCACAAGGATCGCGGTGGTCGAAGAGGCGATGGCCAGAATCATTCGATGGCGACGCGCGAGCCTCTCATCGCGTATCGTCGTAATCACCGGTACCAGCGCGAGCACCGGCAGCGATAGTGCGGTCATGACGTCCTCGTCGGTCTTCAGCGTCGAATCGCTGTACTCGAACAACGCCGCCAGAGCAATGCCAAGGCCCAGGCCGAACACCACACCAAGCAGATTGAGCTTCGTGCGGTCGGGGCTGTCCGGCCTTTCCGGCAGCCGCGCGACGTCGAGCACCTTGAACTGCTCGCCGATCTGGTTCCGTTCCAGGTCCGCCGCGATTTTCGAGTCTTCTTTCTTGGTCAGGAGGCTCGTATAGCCTCTCTGCAGCGTGTCGTAGTCGCGCGTCAGCTCGGTCAGCTCGGACTCGCGCGCCGGCATCGCCTCCAGGCGCGTCTGATAACCGGCCACGACGCCGCGCAGCTGCTTCCCTTCGTCTTCCTTGCGAGCGAGCTGACCGTCAAGACTGTTCAGTTCGGTCTTCAGCTCCTTGAGCCGATTCTGCCTGGCCAGCTCTGTCGGGCTCACCGGCCGCACCGTGGCGTTGGCCGGCAGTGGCGTCTGAAGCGCTTCGACCGCCGCCTTCTGTTCGAGGCTCGAGATCACTCGCTTCATCCGGACGAGGTCTGGGTGCTCGGGTTTCAAACGCAGCTCCATCTGGACGAGCGCCTGCCGGGCCGCCTCCAGCTGCTGAGAAGCCGTTCCGCCCGCGACATCGCCTGATGCGGCTACGACGACAGGCGCCGCCACCGCCCCTCCAACAGAATCGGGTGCTGCCGCGTCAGCGATGGCACGCTCAACCATCAGGCGCCGATCGCGATCCCGCGCCATCGACTCGTTGAGCGCCTGGAGCTGCATCTGGGTGTTCTGAATGACCTGCAGGTTCGATTGAAGCTGCGTCGGCAATTGACCCGAGTATCGGCGGCGGTATTCTTCGAGTTTCTTCTCGTGTTCGATCAGCCGGGTGCGGGCACTGTCGAGCTGCGCATCGAGAAACTGGTACGAGCCTTCGGCCAGATTCTCGCGATCACGAGAGTTCTCGTCGATGAACAGACTGGCGAGCCGCTGGGTGACCTGCATGACCGTACGGGGCTCTTCGCCGGTGTAGGCGACCTTGAAGGCGTCGCCCTTGATCACCTGGACGTTTATGTCCCCGCGCATCTGGTCGACGACGTCCTCCATGATCACGGTTCGCCGTTTCTTCTCGTACAGGTTGAAATCCTGAATGATGCGCTCGAGACGCGTGCGGCTGAGGATCTGCTGGCTGATCGACTGCAGGCGATCTTCGATCCGCGACGTGACTGTCGCCTTGACGTAGCTCTCGGGAACACGTTGCGGAACCACCAGAATCAGGGTTTCTGACCGGTACCGATTCGGAAGCCCCTTGACGGTGAAGTATGTCGAGAAGCTCACGATCACAAATGGCAGGATGATCAGCCACTTGCGGCGTCGGGGGATGGCGAGGATCTCGTCGAGCGTAAGTTTTTTCGCGGGAATCACAACGTCACTCCATCCAGTAAAGACAAACTAGCGAATGAGCGGAAGCCAAAGATTGAACACGAGGCGAACGCCCTGCCGATCAAGTCTCGTCGGGACACCCGCTGGCAGCGCGGTCGCCTGACCAAAGCGGTAGTGATAGAAGAAATACTCGCCTGAAATGGTGGCCCGCCGCGACAACGCCACCGTCGTGCGTGCGGAACCGTTGTAGTTGTCGCTCTGGCTGCTCGAGGCCGGGAAGCCCATCTGTCCCGTCGAATAGCCGCCGTCGAATGACAGTTGGACCCGGCGATTCACTGTGCCCCCGAGATTGACGGCCATGGAATCGGAGAAGAAGGGCTGCTGGAGGCCGTCGACAAAGCCGGCGCCGCGATAATACGCGGCAGTGAAGTGCCACGTCCGGCCGATCTCACGGTTCAGTCGCGCGTTGCCGGTCAGCCGATACTCTGTCGCCTGACTGACACCCTGGACCGCCGCCGAACCCGTCGTGAATCCAATCGTGGTCCGACGCGTTCGGCCCAGCGCGTGGTTGTAGTCGACGCCCATATCCACGTTGTGCAGGCGCGCGATCGGCGAAGCCGCGGTGGGCTGCCGGAATGTGCTCTGCTGATAGGTGTACCCCAGCACCAGGCTGAGGTCCCTGGTCAGGTTCCGGGACAGACGGCCTCCGACGTCCTCGTTGCTCTGCGCCGTCGACTCGTGAACGAAATCGTTGTTCCGGAGGCTCGCCGAGAGCGACAGCGACGTACGCCCGCCGATCTTCTGAGTCACGCCCACGGAGGAACTGAAGAAACGCTCCACGCGCTTGACGGTGACCTGATCTGGGATGGCCGGCGGGAGCTCCGCCACACCGGCGTCGAACAGGCGCGGCACGCTGACGAACCCGAAGAACGGCACATACCCGAACGTTTGCGACATGGTGACGGCGGTATGGGCAAACTGCAGCACGCCCCCCGCGGTCGCGGTGTGCTGCGCGCTCACGATGTCATTGAGCGTCGGATAGTAGCGAAGCGTTGAGCCCTCGGACAGGCGGAATTCACCGTGGCTGAACTTCTTCGAGAACGCCATATTGGTCGTCAGCGCGTTGTACGATCCGCCCATCTGGGTTTGGGTATCGAAGCCCCTGTTGTTCTCGGCCGAAGCGAGGTTGTCATCGTACCCACCGAGCACGGCTACCGACAGGTCGAGGCTGTGATCGCTCGTCCCGCCGCGATCGAACAGTCCCTGTGCCGGCCGCTGTACCGGAGGAGCGAGCGTCTGTGCATCGGCAATCGACCCGACCGTGAGACAGAGCGCCGTGATCACTCCAGCGGCCAGGAATTCTGTGCGCATTGTCAGCTTCATTCGTTCCCGGGTGATCCGCAACTAGGGAACCACGATGATGTCGCCGGGCTCGAGTTCAACATTCTGTTGGAGGTCCTTGCGATTGGAGACGTTCTTGTAGTTGAACGGATAGCCGACGGTGCGCCCGTTTTCGACCCGCATCAGGATGATGTGTTTCGAGTCCGCGTACTCTCTGAGGCCTCCGGCGATCGCGATCATTTGCAGGACCGTCGTCGGACCGGTCAGCGGGTACGGACCCGACTTCATCACCTCTCCGGTCACGAATACCTTGCGGCTGTTGACCTGCCGGACGACAACGGAGACGTTCGGATCCTCGACGAAGCGTTTCGCCTCTTCCGTCAGACGATCGCGCAGTTGCATCGGCGTCAGACCCGCCGCCTGCACCTCGTTCAGCAACGGCAGCGAAATCTTGCCGTCGGGCCGGACGCCCACGTCGGCGGACATATCCTTGTCTCGCCAGAACACGATGCTGAGCAGGTCATCGGGACCAATGATGTAATTGGGGGGAGGCGGCACGGTGACCGCGCTCGTCGGTGCGGAACGGGCCGGCTGGGGACCGGCGGCGACCTGCGCCTGGATCGGACAGACACCGACGACCAACAGGGCGATTGGCAACAGTTTCAGCATGGACATAGGTGACCAAATTCGGGTGCGCAAAGGTGCACGATTCACTCAGAACCCTTGGCTGCAAGGGTGTCGCCACTCGTGGAGCAGACCTTTAGTCCGCCGAACGCAGCTGGCGAAAGCGGCTGACAGAGCAGCGGTTGGAGGGATCGACGACAGCTGGCGCAAGGCCGCCACCCGCGGAAATCGCGGCCGGCGCGCCCTGGTGGTAGACAAAAGTCTCTAAGTTCGATGACTTTCTTAGGTAACATCGCAGTCGATGACACCGATCCTCGATCTTGTTGCCGGCGCGCGCCCCAACTTCATGAAGCTCGCACCCGTCGTCCGCGGCCTCGTGGCAGAGAAGCGCGTGGACTTCCGGATCGTCCACACCGGCCAGCACTACGACGCGGCGATGACCGATGTGTTCTTCGAAGAGCTCGGCATCCCGGCGCCTGAGGTCCACCTCGAGGTCGGTTCCGGCTCTCACGGCGCGCAGACGGCCCGCATCATCGAGCGCTACGAGGCGCACCTGGTGGACAGGCGGCCGTCGGGCACAGTGGTGTTCGGCGACGTCAACAGCACGGTCGCGTGCGCGCTTGCCGCTGTCAAGCTTGGCGTTCCCGTGGCTCACGTCGAAGCGGGTCTGCGCAGCTTCGATCGGTCGATGCCGGAAGAGATCAACCGGCTGTTGACGGATGCGGTGGCCGATCTGCTCCTCGTGTCCGAACCGAGCGGGGTGACGAACCTGCGGCACGAGGGCATCGACGACTCGAAGATCCGACTGGTGGGCAACGTGATGATCGATACGCTGCTCTCGCAGCTGCCTGCAGCCGGGGAACGCCGGTCGGCTGCCCGTCTCGGTCTCGACGGCAGGCCTTACGGTTTCGTCACCCTGCACCGGCCGTCGAACGTGGACGACCCGGAAACGCTGCGGACCATCTTGAACCTGCTGCACGAGCTCGCGCGGAGCATGCCGCTCGTGTTCGCGGTTCACCCGCGTACGGTGGCGGGCGCGACGCGGATGCAACTCGGATCGCTCATCGCCCAGGGCCAGCGGGAGCTCATCTGCCTGGGTCCGCAGCCTTATCTCGACAGCCTGTCGCTGCTCTCGGGCGCAGCGGTCGTCCTTACCGATTCCGGCGGGCTGCAGGAAGAAAGTTCTGTGCTGCACGTGCCCTGTCTGACCTTGCGCGAGAACACGGAACGGCCGGTCACCGTAACCCTCGGCACGAGCCGATTGGTCGGCAACGATCCCGCCCGTATCAGGGCCGCCTTCGACGACGTCCTCAGCGGCCGATGGCCCAAGGGCCAGCCCATCCCGCTCTGGGATGGGAAGGCGGGCGAACGCGTCGCCGCCGAGCTCGCTGGGTGGGTTCGGTAGGCCCGGAAAGCGGCGCTCGGCTGGTGTTATTGAGAGCTTCCGTGTGGCTCTGCCGACAACATCTCCCTGTACAAATCGACATAGCGATCGGAAGTGCGGTCGATGCGAAAACATGCATTGACTTTCTGGCGTCCGGCCTCTCCCATCCGCTGCCTCAAGTCTGGATCCTTGAGTAAAGCAACGAGCTTCTGTGACAGCGCGTGGTTGTCTCCGGCTGGTACCAAGTAA